>CAZWXF010000068.1:0-14754 GCA_964638055.1 uncultured Bifidobacteriaceae bacterium
ACCTGCCGAACACCACGAACCCCGACGACTGGGCGCGCATCTCGGGCAAGAAGGGCGAGCGCATCGTCTTCATCCGGACCCTTGTGGCGGGCAAGCAGGGGACCGAGGCGGGACGCTCGATCGACACCGTGGCGAACACGGGGCAGTACCTCTGAACCTGTCGGCGACGCCGGGGCGATGGACGCGCAATAGGTGTCCGATGTGAGTAGGTTGCACGGCGTAAGTGCACCTACTCGACAGTTGGAGGGGGCCGAATGGCCACAGCGACTGCACCACCAGAGAACAAGATCTCGATCTTCGGGCAGCTGCAGCGCATCGGCAAGGCGCTGATGGTCCCGGTCGCGATCCTTCCCGCCGCCGGCCTGCTGCTCGGCCTGGGCGCCGGTTTCCAGAACATCTACAAGGAGATCAACGACGTCGAGGCCGTGCCCGAGGGCGCCTTCAAGCTGATCACGGACACGATGACCGGCGCCGGGGACATCGTCTTCGCGAACCTCGCGCTGCTCTTCGCGATCGGCGTCGCCATCGGCCTCACCGGGGATGCGGGTGTCGCGGCACTGGCCGGCACCGTCGGCTTCCTGGTGATGAACAAGGTGATCGCGATCTTCATGGGCATCGCAACCGGCGACGACGGTGCGCTGCACGCGACCAACGACATCATGGGCTGGGAGAGCCTGGAACCGGTGGCCTTCGGGTCGGTGCTGGGCATACCCAGCCTCCAGACCGGCGTGTTCGGCGGCATCATCATCGGCGCGCTGGCGGCTTGGTGCTACAACAAGTGGTACCGGATCGAGCTGCCGCCGTTCCTCGGGTTCTTCGCGGGGAAGCGCTTCGTCCCGATCGCCACCGCCTCGCTGTCCCTGCTCCTGGGCATCCTGATGTGCTTCATCTGGCCGCCCATCGGCAACGCGATCAACTCGTTCGCCGACGCGATCAAGGATCTGGGTCCGATCGGTGTCTTCATCTTCGGCCTCATCGAGCGCTCGCTGATCCCGTTCGGCCTGCACCACATCTGGTACAGCCCGTTCTGGTTCCAGTTCGGCGAATGGACCAACCCGGACACCGGTGTCGTCGTGACCGGCGACCAGCGGATGTGGTTCGCCCAGCTCGCCGCCGACGAGCCCTTCGTCGACAACAGTGGGGACGCCACGGGTCGGTACATGGCTGGGAAGTTCCCCTTCATGATGTTCGGGCTTCCGGCTGCCGCCTACGCGATGCTGCGTCAGGCCAAGGACAGCCAGAAGCAGATCGCTGCGGGCATCCTGATGTCGGCGGCACTGACGTCGTTCCTCACCGGGATCACGGAGCCGATCGAGTTCACGTTCCTCTTCATCGCTCCGTGGCTGTTCGGCATCCACGCCGTCATCGCGGGCCTGTCGTTCATGTTCATGTACATCTTCGGTGTGTCCATCGGGCTGACGTTCTCGGGCGGGTTGATCGACTTCTTCCTGTTCGGAATATTGCCCGGACGAGAGCCGTGGTGGATCGCGGTGGCCATCGGCCTAGTGCTGGTACCGCTCTACTTCGTCCTCTTCACATGGGCCGTCAAGTGGAAGGATCTGCAGACGCCGGGTCGGGAACCGGACGCGGACGCCATCGCCGACTACGGCGAGCACGAGGTTCAGCTCTCGGACGCCGACAAGGCGGCAGCCGTCAGGGCAGCCACCATCGAGAGCGAGATGTCGCACGCCCAGAAGGTGCTGGCCGCCTTCGGCGGGTTCGAGAACATCACCTCCATCGACGCCTGCATCACGAGGCTGCGGATATCGGTCAAGGACAAGAGCCAGGTCGACAAGGCCAAGCTCAAGTCCCTCGGCGCCGCGGGTGTGCTCGAAGTGGGCGACAACATGCAGGCGATCTTCGGCACGCGTGCCGAGATCCTCAAGGGCGAGATCCTCGACCTCAAGAGCAAGTCGGGCTGACGCTCCAGCAGTGAGTCGAGGGCGGGTTCTCCCACGGAGAGCCCGCCCTCTTCCTATGCTGGGCACGTGACCGTGAACCGGGTGATGGGGCTCGAGACCGAGTTCGGGATCAGCAGACCACGCCACCCGAACGCCAACCCCATCCGCATGTCGGCGATGGTCGTGGGCGCCTATGCCGCCCGCGTCGGCGTCTCCGGCGCGCTGACCCAGCGCTGGGACTACGACGAGGAGTCACCTCTGCGCGACGCCCGGGGCTTCGACCTCTCCCGGGCCGAGGCCGACCCCACACAGCTGACCGACGACACCACGACGGCCAACGTCGTGCTCACCAACGGCGCGAGGCTGTATGTCGACCACGCCCATCCCGAGTACTCGACGCCCGAGGTGACCAACCCCTGGGATGCCGTGCTCTGGGACCGCGCCGGCTGCGTGATCGCCGCCCGCGCCGCGCAGGCGGCCGGCCAGATGCCCGGCGGGCACGAGATCGTGCTCTACAAGAACAATGCCGACGGCAAGGGCGTCTCCTACGGGACCCACGAGAACTACCTCATGGATCGCCGCGTCCCGTTCGTCCAGATCGTCAGCGCCCTCACGCCCTTCTTCGTCAGCCGGCAGATCCTGACCGGCGCCGGGCGTGTCGGCATCGGGCAGGACGGCCGCCGCGCCGGGTACCAGATCTCCTCCCGCGCCGACTTCTTCGAGGCCGAGGTGGGCTTGGAGACCACCCTCAAGCGGCCCATCATCAACACCCGCGACGAGCCCCACGCCGACCCGGCACTGTGGCGCAGGCTGCACGTGATCGTCGGCGACGCGAACCTCTCGGAGACCGCCACCCTGCTCAAGCTGGGCATGACCTCGATCGTGCTGGCGATGATCGAGGCTGGGGGGCCCGACCTGGGGATCCGGCTGGCCAATCCCGTTGCGGCGATGCACCAGGTCTCCCACGACCTGACGATGGGGCGCGAGCTCGACCTGGTCGATCGCGCGCCCATGACCGCCCTGGCCATCCAGCGCGCGTATCTGGACGCCGCCTGCGAGTTCGTGGCCGCGCAGGGCCCCGATCCCCGGACCAAGGAGGTCCTGGCGATGTGGGAGGAGGCCCTCGACCTGCTCGCCGAGGACCCCATGCAGCTGGCGGATCGCTTGGACTGGGTGGCCAAGCTCAAGCTCATCGAGGGCTACCGCCGCCGCGACGGCCTTGAGTGGTCATCTTCTCGGCTGGCCGCTGTGGACCTCCAGTACAGCGACACCCGGGCCGATCGGGGCCTGGCAACGCGGCTGGAGCAGCGTGGATCCCTGGTGCGCGTGACCACGGACGACGCCGTCGAGCGGGCCGTGCACGAGCCGCCGATCGACACCCGGGCGTGGTTCCGTGGCGAGTGCGTCCGTCGCTTCGGCGACAGGGTTGCCGCGGCATCGTGGGACTCGGTCATCTTCGACGTCCCCGGCCGGTCCGCCCTGGTGCGGATACCCACGAGCGATCCGCTGCGTGGCACCCGGGAGCACGTCGAGCGCCTGCTCGACGGGGTGCACGACGTGGCGGAGCTGGTCGCCGCCATCTCCGGTCGCTGAGCGGCTTCCAGCGGCTCTCGGCGCCGCGGCGGGTCGCGCGGTTGTCAGCCCGGGCGACTAGTGTCGGCCTTCTCGACCAAGGAGGTGCGCAGGTGAGCGCCAGCCAGTCCAGCGAGCATCATCGGTCACGCTCGTCCGAGGAGGAGGTCGAGGAGGCCCCGCCCCAGGCGAGCACCACCAGCAAGGAGAAGGAGGCCCTCGACGCCGAGGTCGACGCCATGCTCGACGAGATCGACGAGGTTCTCGAGCACAATGCCGAGGAGTTCGTGAGGGGTTTCGTCCAGAAGGGCGGCCAGTGATCCCGGGGCAGCTGCCACCCGTGCTCGGCCTCGTCGGCGAGACCTCCTTCCAGCAGGTCCTGGCCACGCTGGCCCCCGACCTGCTGCCGGTCCGACTCACCGCAGCCGCGGAGCACGAGTCCGGGATGGCCCCCCATGGCACCACGATCGTGGCGCTGACGTGGCCCGGAGGGGTCGTGATGGCTGGCGACCGGCGGGCCACGATGGGCAGCATGATCGCCCAGCGCAGCATCGAGAAGGTCTACCCGGCCGACGAGCACTCGTCCATCGGCGTCGCGGGCTCAGCGGGCATCGCGATCGAGCTCGTGCGGATGTTCCAGGTCGAGCTGGAGCACTTCGAGAAGATCGAGGGCTTCCCGCTCTCCCTGGACGGCAAGGCAAACCGCCTCTCGGCGATGCTGCGCGGCAACCTTCCCTTGGCGATGCAGGGCCTTGCGGTCGTGCCGATGCTGGCGGGGTTCGATGTCGACCGGGGGATGGGCCGGATCTTCTCCTACGACGTCACGGGCGGTCGCTACGAGGAGCGCGACTTCTACTCCGTCGGGTCGGGCTCGGTGTTCGCCCGAGGCGCGCTCAAGAAGCTCTACAGCCCCGACTCCGACGAGCTCACGGCGATCGCGCACGCCATCGAGGCACTCTTCGACGCCGCGGACGACGACTCGGCCACGGGTGGCCCCGACCTGGCCCGGCAGATCTACCCGGTCGTGGCAGCCGTCGACGCCGAGGGGTTCCGCTACGTCCGGGCCGACCAGGTGGCCCAGATCAGCGCCGTGATGATTCAGGCGCGCATGACCCGGCCCGACGGACCCCGGGCGATGCTGGGAGGGCCGCAGGCATGAGCCAGCAGTTCTATGTCTCGCCCGAGCAGGTCATGAAGGACAAGGCCGACTTCGCGCGCAAGGGGATCGCCCGCGGGCGCAGCGTCGTCGTGCTCCAGGTGAGCGAGGGCATCCTGCTCGTGGCCGAGAACCCTTCCCGGGCGCTGCACAAGATCAGCGAGATCTACGACAGGATCGGCTTCGCCGCGGTCGGCAAGTACAACGAGTTCGAGAGCCTGCGTGTGGCTGGCGTGCGGCTTGCGGACCTGCGTGGGTTCGCCAATGACCGCCGCGACGTCACGGGGCGCTCGTTGGCCAACGCCTACGCCCAGACGCTCGGCACGATCTTCACCGACGCGGCCAAGCCCTACGAGGTGGAGCTGGTGGTCGCCGAGGTCGGTCACGAGCCCGCGGGGGACCAGATCTACCGCCTCACCTTCGATGGATCCGTCGCCGACGAGCACGGCTTCGTGGCGATGGGGGGGTCCTCGGAGTCGATCAGCGCGCATCTGTCCCAGAACTGGCGAGAGGCGATGACCGTCGCCGACGGCCTCGCCCTGGCCATCGCGGCGCTGGGCAGGTCGGGTTCCCCGGGTTCGGCGGGCACGAACGGCTCCCCCCGGCAGATCGCCGTCGAGCAGCTCGAGGTGGCCCTGCTGGTACGGGACAGGCCCCGGCGCACGTTCCGTCGGATCGGCGTGGGGGCCCTGCGCGACATGGCCCATGGCTGACCCCCTCGGCCGGCGGATCTATGGGATCGAGACCGAGTACGGGGTCACCTGCACGTTCGCCGGCCAGCGCCGCCTGAGCCCGGACGAGGTCGCCCGGTACCTGTTCCGCAGGGTCGTGGCGTGGGGGCGCAGCTCGAACGTCTTCCTGCGCAACGGCGCCCGGCTGTACCTGGACGTGGGCAGCCACCCCGAGTACGCGACGGGGGAGTGCGACAACCTGCGTGACCTGGTGATCCACGACAGGGCTGGCGAGCGGATACTCGAGGGCCTGGCGGTCGACGCGCAGCGGCGCCTCGCAGAGGAGGGCATCGAGGGCGAGATCTACCTGTTCAAGAACAACACGGACTCCGCAGGCAACTCGTACGGCTGCCACGAGAACTACCTCGTCGCCCGCATGGGGGAGTTCTCCCGGATCTCCGACGCGCTCATCCCGTTCCTCGTGACCCGCCAGCTCATCGCCGGGGCGGGCAAGGTCCTGTTCACCCCGCGGGGTGCGATCTTCTGCCTGAGCCAGCGGGCCGAGCACATCTGGGAGGGGGTCTCCTCGGCCACGACCCGATCCCGGCCCATCATCAACACCCGAGACGAGCCGCACGCGGACGCCGAGCGCTTCCGCCGGCTGCACGTGATCGTCGGTGACTCGAACATGAGCCAGACCACCACACTGCTCAAGGTCGGCAGCGCTGACCTGGTCCTGCGCCTGCTCGAGTCGGGGGCGACACTGCGCGACTTCACCCTGGACAACCCGATCCGGGCCATCCGAGAGATCAGCCATGATCTCACCGGCTCGCGCACGGTCCGCCTGGCCAACGGCAGGCTGCTCTCGGCGATGCAGATCCAGACCGAGTACCTGGAGCGGGCCACGAAGTTCGCCGAATCCAGCGGGCTGGTCCAGGAGCCCCGGTACGCCCAGGTCCTCGACCTGTGGCAGCGCACCCTCGCAGCGGTCGCCTCCGGGGACATGACCCCGGTCGCCCGGGAGATCGACTGGGTGATCAAGTACCAGATGCTCGACCGCTACATGCAGCGCCACGGCCTGTCCTGGAGCTCGCCGCGCGTGGCCCAGCTCGATCTGGCGTACCACGACATCTCGCGGACCCGCGGCCTGTTCAACCTCATGGACTCCCGGGGGATGGTCGCCCGCGTGGGCAGCGACCTGGAGGTCTTCGCGGCCAAGTCCATCCCGCCCCAGACGACCCGGGCCCGGCTGCGGGGCCGGTTCATCACCGCGGCGCAGGCCAAGCGGCGTGACTTCACCGTCGACTGGGTGCATCTGAAGCTGAACGACCAGGCGCAGCGGACCGTCCTGTGCAAGGACCCCTTCCGGTCCACGGATGAGCGGGTCGACCGGCTGATCGAGTCGATGTGAGGCGCGCGAGCGTCGGGCATCTAGAGTTCTGCGAGTGAGACGACGCGAGGCTGCCGCCGCCCTGATCCTGATCCTGCCCCTGGCCCTGGGCGGATGCTGGGCCCAGGAGGATGTCGCGGAGGTGCCGGTCGCCTCGACGGTCCCCACGACCCAGGTGCCGATACCGACCGGCTCCGTCGCACCCTTCGAGTACGAGGGGGTGACCGTCACTGGCCCCCTGGGAGCCGAGCCCACGATCACGCTGGCGGAGGACTTCGAGGCGGTCGACGAGCTGGACACCGCTGACATCGTGGTCGGCACAGGGGACGAGCTGACCGCCGACGGGACGGCGACCCTCCACTACGTCGGGATGGGGCAGATCTCGCACGAGGTGTTCGACTCCTCCTGGGCCGCCGGTCAGCCGGCCACCTTCGACCTGGCCGGGGTCATCCCCGGCTTCTCGCAGGGCCTGGAGGGGATGAAGGTCGGCGGTCGCCGGTTGCTGATCATCCCCGCCTCCCTGGCCTACGGCGAGGAGGGCAACCCGCCCATCGAGCCGAACGAGACCCTGGTGTTCGTGGTGGACCTCCTGTCCGTCTCCTAGGAAAGGCAGGGCGGCCACAGTGGAGCCCTACACGCGGGCGCAGCGACTGCTGAACCTGACGACTGCACTGCGGGCCTCCCGCATCGGGTTGGACCGCGCCACCATCCGCGCCCAGGTCCGTGGGTACGACCCCGACGCCGACGACGCGGCCTTCCTGCGGATGTTCGAGCGCGACAAGGACCTGCTGCGCGCGATGGGCATTCCCCTGAACACCCGCACGGACGCGATGGGCAACGTCCTGGGCTACGCGATCCCCGGTGACTGGACGCTTCCGCCCCTGGACCTCAGTGCCGAGGAGCTCGCCCTGCTCGCGCTGGCCACACGTGCCTGGAGCAGCTCGGAGCTGGGCCCGGCAGCCGTGAACGCCCTGCGGAAGGTCGAGACGCGGCTGGGGCTGCCCACGACGCCCTCCGGCGAGATGCCCTCCGCTGCAGGCATGGCGCTCTCGGTCGACTCGGCCCATCTGGATCAGCTCCGGGATGCGGTGCGGTCGGCGTGTCGGACGCAGTTCGCCTACCACCGTGCCGGCAGGTCCCACCCGGAGCGCCGCGATGTCACGGCATGGGGCCTGGCCTGGTGGCGGGGTCATTGGTACCTCGTCGGGCACGACACCGACCGGGATGCCGTCCGGGTCTTCCGGGCCTCGCGCATCGAGGGCGCGCTGCGAATGCGCCCGGAGCTTCCGGCCCAGCCCCGGCCCGCGGGGTTCGATGCGCGCTCGGCCGTCGGGCAGTTCGCGTGGGGCAGTCGGGTCCGGGTCACGGCCGCGCTGCGCCCGGGTGTGGGGGCGTCCCTGCGCCTGGGCGGGCAGGTGAGCGCCGTGACCGAGGACGGCGAAGAGCTAGTCGTCTTCGAGGCTGAGGACCTCGCGCGCGGGGTCGCCGAGGTGATCGCGCTGGGCGACGGGGCCCGCGTAGTCGCCCCCCCGGCAGCGGTCGACGAGGCCCGCCGGCAGCTCGAGGCGATCCTCGATGCCGCGGCCACCCTCGCCCCGGAGGCCGGGCGGGTCCGCTCGACCACCGCGAGGAGCGCCTCGGGTGGGACCGCCCAGTTCTCGCGACTGCTCGCACTCATCCCCTGGCTGGTCGCCAACAGCGGGATCAGCATCGCTGCGGCGGCTGATCACTTCGGCGTCTCCGAGCGCCAGCTGCTCGCCGACCTGGGAGCGGTGATCACGTCCGGCCCCGATGACTGGACCCTGTTCGACATCCAGTACTGGGACGCGGGCGCGACGATCCAGGTCATCGACGCCCTCACCCTCACCTCGGCGCTGAGCCTGACCCCCGAGGAGGGCTTCGCGCTGGTAATAGCGCTGGACGCGCTGACGGCCGGCCCGGGGGAGCACGACCGGACCCGGATCGACCGCCTCGCGGCCAAGGTCCGGGCGGTCCTCGGTGAGCTCGCGCCCGAGCCCGGCGAGGTGGGCGTTCGCGTCGACCTGCCCGGGCACGTGCTGGCGGTGGTGGGGGAGGCCCGGCACACCGGGCGCACCCTGGAGATCGACTACCTCGGCGAGGTCCGCGACGAGGTCACCGCCCGCACACTCGATCCCCTCGATGTCGTGGTGGTCGACGGGATGGGCTACCTGCGCGCCCACTGCCGCCTGGCCGGTGCCCCGCGGACGTTCCGGTTGGATCGCATCCTGCGCATCGAGATCGGGTCGCAGCCTTCCCGGCCCGTCCCCGCGGAGCCTGAGCCCGCATCCATGGCATCGCAGCTGGCCCGGTCCGGCACGACAGTGCTGCTCGATGCCAGTCCCGCCGGCCTGCACCTGATCGATCGCGTGCCGGTCCTGCGGGCCTGGGACCTGCCCGACGGGTGGGTCCGGGCCGAGGTCGCAGTGGGGGATCCTGCGTGGGCGGTCAGGCTCGTGCTGGGCTCGGGCGGGGGCCTGGTCGTGCGGGAGCCCGCGGCTGTGGCAGCGCAGGTGAAGCGATTGGCGAGGCATGGAGTGGGCCGCCTCGGGTCCGCGGACCCAGCCACCGCAGACGCTTCACGGAAAGACGCTCGCGGCGTTGCATCAGGACTTCACGCGGTCACATGATTCATGGACGCCGTGAGGAGGTGGGCGATGACGACGATCAAGGCCACGTGCCCGACATGTGGCGACGTGGATCTGACTCCCGAGGAGGTTCTCGTCACGATCGCCAGCGAGTTGGGCTGGTCCACCTACACCTTCGTGTGCGCCAACTGCTGCGACTCGGTCTGCAAGCCGGCCGATGACGACATCGTCCAGCTGCTGACCGGGGCCGGGGTGCGGGTCGAGCGAGTCGTAGTGCCCATGGAGTTCGTGGAGTCCCGCGCGCAGGCCGCGACGAACCGGCCGATCACATCCGACGAGATACTTGACTTCGCCCTGTGGCTGGGGGTCGTCGAGGACGTGGTGACCGAGATCGCCGGCCAGCCCTGACCGAATCCGCGCCTCGCAGGCCCACGTGACCCGGGTGGTCGGCTCCCCGACTGGAGCCGATGGCGCCACGCGCGCGTCGGGTGCGCGAGTTGGGCCCCGCCCCGCGCGGACGTATGGTGTGCGACAAGTCTTAGGAGGCCTCGCATGCCCAACCTCCGCGGTTCGGAGCTCATCATCATCGTCCTGCTCGTGATGCTGCTGTTCGGGGCCAAGCGGATGCCCGACGCCGCGCGGAGCTTGGGCCGCTCACTGCGGATCTTCAAGACCGAGACCAAGGGCCTGGTCTCGGACGACCCCGCCGAGGGCGACCTCGCCTCGGCCCCGCAGCCCGCCCCGAGCGACGAGCCAGCGACGAACGTGGCGCCTGTCACGGCACCCCCGCAGCAGGCCCTCTCGGCCCCGACCGAGCCGCCCACCAGGGCGTGAGCACGACCGCTCGCGCCGGCGGTGCCCGTACGGATCGAGTCCCGGGCGGATCGATGCCGCTGACCGAGCACCTGCGTGAGCTGCGCATCAGGCTGGTCCGCTCGCTGCTGGCCATCGGTGTGGGCATGGCGATCGCGTGGCTCGCCTACGACGCGATCTTCGCGGTCGTCCGGGCCCCCTTCGACGAGGTGGTGACGGCCGCGCGCGCTGCCGGACAGGACGTCACGCTGGCGTTCACCGGGGTCGCGGACCCGTTCGTGATGCAGCTCAAGGTCGCCGGGGTGGCAGGTGTCCTGCTGGCGACTCCCGTCTGGCTCTACCAGCTCTGGCGATTCGTGACCCCGGGCCTGATGCGCAACGAGCGACGGTGGGCCCTGGGGTTCGTGGCGGTGGCGACCCCCCTGTTCCTGGCCGGGGCGGCGCTGGCCTACGTCTTCCTGCCCCGGGGATTGGCGATCCTGCTGGGGTTCACTCCGGAGAACGTCGAGAACATCGTCTCGGTCGACAAGTACCTGAGCTTCTTCCTGCGCATGCTGCTGGTCTTCGGCATCGGGTTCCTCATCCCGATCCTGGTCGTGGGACTGAACTTCGCCGGGCTCCTGCCTGCGGCACGGCTGCGCTCGCGGTGGCGCGCGATCGTCCTGGGGATCGTCCTCTTCGCCGCGATCGCCACGCCGACAGGCGACCCGTTCAACCTCATGCTGCTCGCGGTCCCCTTGGGGGTGCTCGTTGTGGTGGCCTGGGTGATCTGCTGGGCGAACGACCGACGGCGGGGTCGCGTCCGGGCCGAATCGCCGCAATGGGATGATGACGAGCTGTCGCCGCTCGAGACCGACTCGGGCGCCTGAGCACTGCCCGTCCAGCTCAAGGAGCGTCCATGTCGCGCCGCATCGGTGTCCTGATCAATCCGACGTCCGGGAAGGGCAGGGCCGGTCGCCTGGCCCCTCAGGTCCTGACCCGGCTGCAGACCCTGGACGACGAGATCGTGCCCATCCAGGCCGCCAGCGCCGAGCAGGCCGACGTGCTGCTGCGCGAGGAGCTCGCCGCGGGGCTCGATGTCCTTGCCGCGCTGGGGGGAGACGGCACGGTCCACCAGGCCCTCCAGCATGTCGTCGGCACGGACACGGCCCTGGCGATCCTGCCCTTCGGGACCGGCAACGACGCGGCCCGGACGCTGGGCGTCCCGCGGGACGACCCCTTGGCGGCGGTGGACGTCGTCCTGCGGGGGGAGACCCGCAGGGTGGACGTCGGGGTCGTGGAGACCGCCGACGGCGAGCGCCGGCACTTCCTGTGCGTGCTGTCCACGGGGTTCGACTCGATGTGCAACGTCCGGGCCAACAACATGACGTGGCCGCGCGGCGAGGCCCGCTACGTGCTGGCGATGCTGGCCGAGCTGCGGACCTTCCGGCCCCTGCCGTACAAGCTCGAGGTCGACGGCCAGGTCGAGGAGCGCGAGGCGATGCTCATGGCCATCGGCAACGGCCGGTCGTACGGCGGGGGCATGCACATCTGCCCGACGGCCGATATCACCGACGGCTTGCTGACGATGGTCCAGATCGACGCCATCTCCCGGTTCGAGCTGATCAAGACGTTCCCCAAGATCTACCCCGGGACCCACGTCGACCATCCGCGCATCCAGGTCCGCGAGTTCAAGGTGGCCCACCTGGACGCTCCGGGCCAGATCGCCTGCGCCGATGGCGAGGTCGTGGGGCCACTGCCGATCCGGGTCGAGGTCGCCCCGGCTGCGCTGCGGGTGATGGTCGCCGACAACCAGTAGCGTCACGGGCATGGTGGAGGCGACCCCCGGGGACCACGGCCTGCTCGCGGAGTTCGCCTCGCTCTATCCGTTCGGATTGGACGGCTTCCAGCTGCGTGCCTGCCGGGCGATCCTGACCGGGCAGGGTGTCCTCGTCGCCGCCCCCACCGGATCGGGAAAGACTGTCATCGGCGAGTTCGCCGTGCATCTGGCGGTCGCGCGCGGCGCCAAGTGCTTCTACACGACGCCCATCAAGGCCCTTTCCAACCAGAAGTTCGCCGACCTGGTGACCCGCTACGGCGCGGCGAAGGTCGGGCTGCTCACGGGAGACAACTCGGTCAACGGGGACGCCCCCGTGGTCGTGATGACGACCGAGGTCCTGCGCAACATGCTCTACGCCGGCTCGGAGACCCTGCGCGGCCTGCAGTACGTGGTCATGGACGAGGTGCACTACCTGGCCGATCGCGAGCGGGGCCCGGTCTGGGAGGAGGTGATCATCTCCCTGCCCGAGCACGTGGGAGTGGTCGCCCTGTCCGCGACGGTGAGCAACGCCGAGGAGTTCGGGGCGTGGCTGGAGCAGGTGCGCGGCGAGATCGAGGTCGTCGTCGAGGAGCACAGGCCGGTGCCGCTGTGGCAGCACGTCCTGGCCGAGGGCAGCATCCTGGATCTCTTCGTGGACGGCAGGACGGTCAACCCCGAGCTGCTGCGCCTGTCCAGGCTCGAGGAGCGGGCCGAGCACGGGCACCACGGCCACGTGGGCGGGGCGAGGTCCGGTCGAGGCGGCCATCGTCCACGCCGGACGCCCGGCGCCGCCAGGCCCGACGTCGTGCGGGCGCTGCGCCGGGCCGACCTGCTGCCCGCGATCCAGTTCATCTTCAGCCGCGCGGGGTGCGAGGCGGCGGTGCAGCAGTGCCTGCACGCGGGACTGAGCCTGACCACACCGCAGGAGCGCCAGGAGATCCGCAGCCGGGTCCTGGCGCGGGTCGAGGACCTGGCCCCCGCCGACCTCTCCGTGCTGGGCTTCGAGTCCTGGCTCGACGCGCTGGAGCGCGGGATCGCCGCCCACCACGCCGGCATGATCCCCACGTTCAAGGAATCCGTCGAGGAGCTGTTCCAGCAGGGGCTGGTCAAGGTGGTGTACGCCACCGAGACCCTCGCCCTGGGCATCAACATGCCGGCGCGGGCCGTGGTGCTGGAGCGCCTGGTCAAGTGGAACGGGGAGACGCACGCGGCGATCACGCCGGGGGAGTACACGCAGCTCACCGGCCGAGCGGGGCGCCGGGGAATCGACGTCGAGGGGCACGCGGTCGTCCTGTGGCACCAGGGGCTGGACCCCAGCGCGCTGGCGGGCCTGGCCGCGACGCGCACCTACCCGCTCCGGTCGAGCTTCCGGCCCTCCTACAACATGGCCGTCAACCTCGTGGGCCAGGTGGGCCGCGCGGCGGCCCGCGAGGTCCTGGAGACCTCGTTCGCCCAGTTCCAGGCCGATCGCGGACTGGTGGGGCTCTCCCGGCAGGTGCAGCGCAACAAGGAGGCGATCGCCGGGTACGAGGAGGCAATGGCCTGCCACCTCGGGGACTTCGGCCAGTACGCGGCCCTGCGCGCGGACCTGTCGATCCGCGAGAAGAGCCTGACGCGGGCCGGTGCGGCCCAGCGGCGGGCCGAGGCCGCGCAGGTTCTGGCCGATCTGGTCGCAGGCGACATCATCATGGTGCCCACGGGCCGGCGGGCGGGTCCCGCCGTCGTGATCGACCCGGGACTGACGCTGGGCGAGGACCCACGGCCCTTCGTCCTCACCCTGGACCGGGAGGTGCGCCGGCTGGGCCTCGTGGACTTCCCGACCCCGCCGCACGTCCTGGACCGCATCGCGATCCCGCGCTCCTTCGCGCCGCGTTCGGCCAACGCGCGCCGGGACCTCGCCGCCGCACTGCGGGCCCGGACCGAGGGCCTGGAGCTTCCACGTCGCAAGAGGCCGGGCGCCCATCACGAGGATGCCGAGGTGGCTCGCCTGCGCGCGGCGATCCGGGCGCACCCCTGCCACGGCTGCGACGAGCGCGAGCAGCACGCCCGCTGGGCCGAGCGCGCGCAGCGGCTGCGGGTCGAGAACGAGGGGCTTGCCCGCAGGCTGGCCGCGCGCACCAACTCGATCGCCCGGCAGTTCGACCGGATCACTTCGGTGCTGGCAGAGCTGGGCTACCTCAGCGACGATGGCCCGGAACCGCGCGTGACCACGTCGGGGCGGGCGCTCGGGCGCATCTACGGGGAGTCCGACCTGCTGGCGATGCAGTGCCTGAAGGCGGGGATCTGGGACGGGCTGCGACCGGCCGAGCTGGCGGGGGCGTGCTCTGCCCTGGTCTACGAGGCCCGCGGCGAGGAGTCCGAGCAACCCGGGCGGGTCCCTGCGGCGCTGAGGACGATCCTGGCCGAGCAGGGGGCCATCTGGGGGGACCTGGAGGCGCTGGAGAAGCGCCACGGGCAGCCCGGGACCCGCGTGCCGGACGCTGGGTTCGCATGGGCCGCGCATCGCTGGGCATCAGGGGGCACGTTGAAGTCCGTCCTCGCCGGAAGCGAGCTGACCGCCGGGGACTTCGTGCGCTGGTGCAAGCAGGTGATCGACTTCCTGGGCCAGCTGGCGGCGGCTGAGCCCTCCCTGGCCGGTACGGCCCGGACCGCGATCGACCTGATGCGCCGCGGCGTCGTGGCGATCAGCCTTCCGGACACCGGCTAGCACCCCGCCGGTCGGGCCTTCGACACGCGCTGGTCGAGCCCGTCGAGACCCGCGCCGAGCCTGTCCACACGTGCTGGTCGTGCCCGTCGAGACCCGCGCCGAGCCTGTCGAGACGCGCTGGTCGAGCCCGTCGAGACCCG
>CAZWXF010000069.1:0-14753 GCA_964638055.1 uncultured Bifidobacteriaceae bacterium
CAAGGTCTGGCACTCGAAATGGTCCGGACCCACCCCGGCTTCCGCTGCATCACGGATCGCGACCGAAACGGTGGCGCAAGTGGACTGGAGCACAATGCCGACCCGGCTCCCCGAGGAGGTCGAGGCACCGGGCGCACACGGCTATGGCAGAATGGTGACCCTGGAATGGCCTGACGGCCAGCCTAGGGGGGAAGGCGAGATGGGGATGCGAGCGCTGTCGGAGCCTCGCGTGCTGTGGTCTGCGGCGACAGGTATGACCCGGGCGGGTCTGCTCGCACGACCAACAGACCGCGCATGACCAACAGGCGAAGGCGTTCGGCTCGCCTCACAGGGTCGCGGGAAGGTGTCGCACGCAGTGCGACGACCGCGGCGTGGGGGCCATGTGCTGTTCCAGCACGGAATCCGAGCTGACGAGAGACAGGACTGCACGTGATTGACCATCAGCTGGCGGAGGGGGAAATGCTGACGCGTCACCTGACATCTTCGGCCGGTGACATCAAGCGCTTCAAGAAGACCTTCGACGACGACGGCACTCCTACCAGCATCGAGCACCTCGAATGGCAGTACCTGAGGCTGCCCACGCGCCGATCCAACGTCCAGGTCGCCGTTCCGGACGAGGACCCCGACCATGGATTCGCCGGCATCAATGCGACGTTCACCTCCGAGTTCTGGGTCGAGGACCACCCGGCCCTTGCAGCCCAGTCCTTGGACACGCTCACCGCTGCGCAGTACCGCGGCCGTGGCATCTTCCTGCGCCTCGCCCGCGAGTGCTACGAATGGCTGCGGGCCGAGGACTGCCAGTTCGCGTACGGGATGGCCAACCGTGAGTCCGTTCACGGGTACAGCACGAAGCTGGGGTGGGACCTGCTTGACCCGCTGCCCATGCTGGTGCGACCGCTTCACTCGGGGTACTTCCTGCGCCGCTTTGGGGCCGATTGGGGGGCACGTATGGCACCACGCGTGCCGGTCCTGGGCGTGCGGCCGGAACGGCTGGGCCTGTCGGTGCGGGAGTTCTCAGCCTTCGGCAGTGAGCACGAGGCGGTCTGGCAGCACCTCAGGAGTGGAATCGTCGCGGTCAATCGGACGTCCCGCTATCTCAACTGGAGACTGGTTGATCGACCAGAGTCCCGTTACCGGCTCCTCGAACTGCGTTCCCCTTCCGGCGAGCTGGTGGGTTGGGGCGCCTTCGTGGTCCGCAATCGACACGGGGGCCGAATCGGCTACGTGATGGAGCTGCTGACCGTCGACCCGGGGGGAGCGATGGAGCGCTGCCTCATGAGGCTCATGCTCAGGCAGATGCGTGACGAAGGGGCAGAGATCGTCCTGGCCTGGAATCTGCCCAGGTCCCCGAACCATCGATCGTTCCTGCGGACGGGATTCATGAGCTTCCCTGAACGGCTGCGGCCCATCGAGTTGCACTTCGCTGTCCTGCCGCTGCAACCCGACACCGCCCGTGTGGCAACCGACCGTGACAAGTGGTACCTCAGCTACCTAGATTCGGACACCGTATGACATCGAAACAGCCAACCATGCCGGGCTCGATCATCCTCTCCCTGGATTGCGAAGGACTCTGGGGAGTGCAGGACAACATGGGGGTCCATGAGGGTGCCGTGACCAGGGAGTCCATGGAGTGGGCGTACCGCACCATCCTGCGGTCGCTCGACCGGCATGGGCTGCGAGCCACCTTTGCGTTCGTCGGGCTCTTCGCCATGCCCCCTGATGAACAGCTGGAGCGGCTGCGCGTGCTCCGCGAATCACCAGCCCATCGGGTATGGACCTCCGCGGCCTACCAGGACCTTTCCAAGGGACGTTCCTCGGGCTGGGAGTTCACGGATGCGCTGGAGTGGATCCGCAGCAGCGACGAACACGAAATCGCTTCGCACAGCTACAGCCACCTGCCGCTTCATGAGTTCCCGGATTCCCAGGCACTCCTCGAGCTGGAGCTCGATGGGGTGCGGAGCTGGGCCGCCGAGGCGGGCGTCGACCTGCGTACATACATCTTCCCGAGGAATCAGGTATCGGATCTTCGGACCCAGCCGGGGACGCTTCTGGGATTCCGAGATGGTCCGGCACGCGGGGGCCCACTGGCAGTCAAGCTCCACTACTTGAATCCGCGGGGCCACGCAGAAGGCCGGCCGTCGGCAGGATCGGCGCCGGTGGCGATTCCCGGTGGAGCGATGATCCAGTGGAGATGCGGCATGAAGCGGTGGATTCCCCCGCGCATCGCGATCCAGAGATGGCGATCAACGCTGCGAGATGCCGCGAGGACCGGAGGCTGTGCCCATCTCTGGCTCCACCCGCACAACCTGATCACGGGATTCCGGCAGGCCGAGCTGTTGGACGTGCACCTTGCAGATGCGGGGAAGTACGTTCGGAGCGGCCGCCTCATCACCATGACCCAGGAGGAGTACTGCCGAGACGTACTCTCCAGATCGCCGAACAGCTCCGAGTGATCGACCAGGACTGAATCGACAGGAGGGGGGCCACGTCGCGGGCCGCAGGCACGTCGAGCATCCACCGGGGGATCCGTGCGGAGAGTGGAGTGGTCGCCAGCACGCATCGCGGTGGGGCACGGCGGCCGATGAGGCCTGGCGAGGGCCGGGCAGGGGGGGAGCGGGACTGGCCGCAGCCGGCTTCCGTGAAGATGTGTGACGGGTTGAGTGCTAAAAAACCATGGGGAGATCTTGAGCTGATGAGCGATTCGAAGATGACGCGACGCAAGCCATCCGGGACGGCGCCCGAACAGGTTCATGAGGAGCGGCGGTCGTTGCGGTCCAGCGCCTCACGCCGGTTTCGGCTGGGCGTCAAGCGGACGATCGACATTGTCGTGGCGAGCGTGGCCCTGGTGCTGCTGTCGCCCGTGATCGCCCTGCAGGCGGCGCTCGTGGCGTGGAAGCAGGGCCGCCCGGTCCTGTTCCGGCAGGAACGGCCGGGACTGAACGACCAGCCTTTCACCATGGTGAAGTTCCGGACGATGCGCAGTCCCCGCCCTGACGAGGTCTGGTACTTGACGAACGAGGACAGGATCTCCGGGCTGGGGCGATTCCTGCGCGCCACCAGCCTGGACGAGCTGCCTGAGTTCTGGAACGTCCTGAGGGGCGACATGAGCCTCGTGGGACCCCGGCCCCTCCTCATGGACTACTTGACGAAGTACTCCCCCGAGGAGCGGCGCAGGCACTCGATGCGCCCGGGAGTCACTGGTTGGGCGGCCGTCAACGGGCGGAACTCGATTCAGTTCCGTGAGCGGGTCGCCCTCGACGTGTGGTACGTGGACAACTGGAGCCTCTTGCTGGACCTGCGCATCCTGCTCATGACGATCAAGCAGGTGCTGGCGCGGAAGGGTGTGGCTACCACCGAGGATCTGTCCCTGGGGTTCCCGCTGGACTGAGTCCCTCAGGCCAGTGTCAGAGCATCAGCCAGAGCATCCCTCAGGCAGAGCATCCCTCAGGCAGTGTCAGAGCAGGAGAGCAGGTACTGGGCCGTTGACGCCACGACCGACCGGCGCTCGAACCGTTCCGCCACCCACTCCCGGGCGTTGGTCCCCATCCGGCTGCGGGCCTGGCCGTTCTCGAGAAGGGCAACCGCTGCCTGGGCCAGGGCGACCTCATCCCCGTAGCGGACGAGGATTCCCGTGAAGCCGTCCTGGACCGCATCGATGACGCCGGTCACCCGCCAGGACACGACCGGGACACCGCAAGCCTGCGCCTCCAGAGGGACTTGGGGGAGTCCCTCACGCTCTGTCGGGAGCAGCAGCAGCGACGACTGCCGCAGATAGCTGGCCACATCCGTTGTCGGGCCGACCCAATCGACATACGGGTTCGATGTCAGGCGGTCCACGGTCGCCCGCTCCGGTGGTGCACTCGTGTCCAGCTCCCCCACGATGGTCAACGAGGCATCGACATGCTCGCGAACACGGTCAAGGACTCGCAACAGGGCGTCGATCCCCTTGTCGCGGTTGAGCCGGCCCACGAAGCACATCCTGAGACCTGGTCGCACCTCCGCGTCCGAGGCCGGTGAGAACTGGTCCACATCCACGCCTGAGAACGAGCCCGAGCCCAGAACCACGGGCATCCGGCGGGACAGCCCTCGCGCGAAGACCAACCGCGCGAGCGAATCGGACACTGCGAGCTGATCGGTGGAAGCGGCGATGGCGGCCCGCTCGGCGCCCTCGAGCACTCGCTTGCGTTCACCCCTCGGGGAGTCCCAGACCGCGCCGTGGATGACGTACACCCGAGCGGGAACACCCGCGATCCGGGCAGCGGTCAGGGCGAGCAGCGAGGCCTTGGGCGTACCCGCCACGATCATTCGGGGCCGGACCGTGCGCAGATGCGAGACCCATTGCCGAAGAGAGGGAAGGTCCCTGCCGGGGGACATTCCCCGGTGCATCGGGATGACGGCCGACGTGTGCGGATAGTCCGCCTGGGGGAGTCGGTCACCGGCGACCAGCTGAACGCGGCGTCCCCGGGCGGCCAGCTCTTCGGCCACCGGGTTGACGAAGCTCTCGGTCGTCGATGCGATCGTTGTCGCGAAGACGACGTCAGCCGTGGTCCCGGTCTCGACTGCCATCAAGCCGCCCCTTGTTCCAGTCTGGTGCGGCCCCCAGAGGCGAGCCGGCCACTGGCGGTCGCCGCCGCGAGGAGGGCACCGAGCACGAGCCAGAAGATCCGGACGTTGTTGAGCGAGACTGCCAGTCCGCCCAGGAGCAGGATGTAGCAGATGTCTCGCATGATCATAGATTCTCGATCAGGGTCAGACTCGCCACGAGGACTGATCACGAGAAGCATGGCAAGCGCGACGAAGAAGGCCAGTGCAAGGGGGATACCCCATTCGCACGCGATCTGGAGATAGGTGTTGTGGGCGATCTCGGAATATCCGGAGATCTCGTTGGCGACAGCGGTGTAGCTCCCGACACCGACCCCCACGACAGGGGCCGCCTGGAGGATCTGAACGGCGGATGCGAAGGCCGCACTTCGGCCTGATCCCTCGCCATCGAGCGCCGAGTCGCCCAGGAACGCGGAAACCGAGCGGTCAGCCCCCGGGGAGATCTGCGCCACCTGTTTGAGGCTTGCCGCCCCGGTGCCTGGTGCAAGGGCCAGTCCCAGCACGAGGGCGGCGAGGGCGAAGACGACCGCAGGGCTGACGCGCTTCGCGCGCCAGAGGACCAGCATGTGGCGGGCGATGCAGATGCCGGCATAGAGCAGGAACGTGGCCAGACCCGTCTTCGATCCGGTGGCGAGCACGCCGCCGAGCACGAGCGTGACCACCAGCAGGCGCCTGACCAAGGAGACCGAGGGTCGATAGAGGAAGTACGGCAGTGAGGCCACGAGCATCACGGCACACAGGTTCGGGTCGATCACGAATCCGCGGAAGCGAACCCCCTCGAGGAAGAGGGTCTCGCGCAGGAACCCGCTGCCGCTCATCGACATCACGGTGCCGATCGCGCCGGTCGCCACTCCCCCCCAGGAGAAGCAACTGATGACGGTGCCGATCCTGTTCACGTGCGCGATCGTGTAGCCCGCGATGAACCACAGGAACGCCATGACGAGCTTCGAAAGGTCTCGGATGACTGCCATGTGATCCAAGTCGGTCCCGAACGCTGCGGGAGTGATCACGGTGGCGGTGAGAACGGTGAGACTGCAGATCCCCAGGAACGCCAGGGCGATCCGCGGTGGGATCAATATCCTGCTCGCCAGTGACACGAGCAGGGCCACGAGGACAAGGTCGGAGATCGAGGCATTGACTCCCCCCCCTTGCCCGTCCGAGTTCGCAGCCCCTCCGACCAGGGCGGAATGCAGGAGGAAGATGCCGAGCAGCGCCGAGAGGAACTTCACGGTGAAGGAATCCTCCACGGTGAAGGAATCCTCCGACCGCGACCGGGAAGGAGCGCCTGCAGCATCGTCCACGGGGACGTTGCTCACGGGCGTCATCCGCTGACCGTTCGGTCGCTCGCTGAGTATGCTCGTCACAACCGCAGCCTTCCCCCCGTCGACACCGGCACATCATACCGTTCGGCCGTGACCCCCCGGCCGCGTCACCTTTGAGCTGCTCGGGCTGCCCGCGTTGCCGCGATCCAGTCGCGCGGGACGTTGGCTGCGGAGTCGTGGCCTGTCCAGTTGTAGCGTTCGGTGTAGGCCCAGACGTACTGATCGGTGGCCGCCAGCGCATTGGTCAGCGTGGTCCGCCACGTGGCGGCGGTCATGGGACTACCCCCGGACCTGCGGTCATAGACACCGAATCCGGCCGAGACTGTAGCCCCCCATCGCGACCTCAGCGACTTCGGCACGAGTGTGCTCTTGGCGGGGAAGACCCGCGTCTGCAGAGCCTTGATCGCGGCGAACTGCTTCGCGGTTCGGGCGGTGTAGATCTCACCGCCGTCGATGACTCGCGCGGAGGTTCCGGCCGCACCCTGGACCAGCCCTACCAGGAAGGAGCCTGTGAGGAGGTTGGCAAAGGACACATCGTTGTAGGCGACGCCGGGAAGGTGCTTGGGCGTCCTAGGGTCGCTGACCCACGGCCCGTGGGCGGCGAGCACCTGGACAGTGGGCCATTGGCTGCGCATCGCGTTCATCACCTGCTGGCCGCGCAGCCGTGCCTGTGCCTGGCATTCGGTCAACTTCCGCTGGGCGCAGTTGCGAGGGTACTGGAGGGCGTCGCCGAAGTACTCCTCATTGTCGTAGAAGACCCCGACGAATCCCGCATCTCGAGCAGCGCGAGCGAGGTTCCTGAAGTTGTTCACCGGCACGCTCCAGTTGGCGAACACGTCGCCGCTGGGTGTGGCGTAGACCATCAGGAAGTTGTGGCGGAGGGTCTTGAACTTCGTTGCTTTGACCGGGGCCAAGGCGGCGCGGAACTGGGCGTAGCTGACCGGGGTCCGGCTCTGCACCTTGTGGCTCAGGTGGGTGGAGATGGTCAGTCCGTCGAACGGAAGCGCCTCCAGTGCTTTGACGTGGGATCGCACGAACTCAGGGTTGGGCACGTCCCACCCATGCTTGATCAGCAGTGGCGAAACCGGCGCAACGGGGGCCGGCTGGGCAGTCGTGAAGAGCATCCCCGTCCCCGCGAGCGCCGTCCCGGCGAGCGCTGCGACCAGAGCCGCGATGAGGACGGCGCGAGGAGTCCGTCGTTCCCCGGGTGCGCGTCCTGGTTGCCCGCTCATGATGGACAAAGTACCCCGTGGAACGCTCTGGGGCACATCCGGTCCCCGGGCTTCGAGCGGGCCGGCCGATCACCGATGCAGCAGCGGGAGCCAGACGTAGTATGCCGACGCAGGTCGCCATGTGCGCATCGGGTCCCCGTGGCTGGCAGCCCTCCCAATCGCCTCTACAATTGGGGCGACACAATTGGGGCGACTCGCCGAATGGGTCCGGGTCGATGGGGGCTTGCGCATGACTCTGATGTCCCAGCACTACGGATCGGAAGGCCGCTCGGGGGGGGCAGCCACGACGTCCGCGATTGGACGATGGCCGTGCAATCGCCAGTGGCGTTGCGACCGATGAAGTTCCGGATCTCCAGGAGCCGGGCTGGTCTGCTTGCAGGTGTCCTTGATCAGACCGCCACTTCGGTTGCTGCATTCCTGGTGGTGGTGGCTGTTGCCAGAAGTGACTCAGTTGACCACTTCGGCGTCTTCGTCCTTGTGCAGACGTTGGCCGTGCTCGCAATGGGGATCGCCCGGGCAACGGTCGGGACATCCCTTCTCACCGTGTCCGCTCGCACCTCCAACGGGGACGGGAACAGCGGGGACGGGAAACCCGCCGATCCCCTTCCCGGAGCTCTGGCGTTCGCATCCCTGATCTGGCTCATCGGATTCCTGGCCCTCGCCGCCCTGGCGATTCCCGACTGGACGGGCAGCTCCCTCTGCCTGGCGTGGGGTGTGGCCCTGGGACCTCTGGTCCTGCTGGACGTCCTTCGATGCAGCCTCCACGGTCGCGGGAGGCACTTCACCGCGGCGGGACTTGCGGTGAGCCAGCTGGCCGTGCTCCTCGTCGGCCTGACGATTCTCATCGGCAGGGATGCCGGCACTCCTGTGGCAGTCGTACTGGCCTATGGGTGCCTGACCCTGCTGGTCTTCGCAGTTGGCGCCGCAGCACTTCGTGTTCATCCGTTCTCGCTGCGACGTGGGGCTGCCTTCGTGGCGCGCGAGCTGGCTGTCTGGCGGGGCTACTCGGCCAACTACCTGATCGACGCGGCCATGTTCACCGCCGTTCCGTTCGTGGTCGCCGCAAGTGGAGGGCTGGCCGTGGCTGCTGGCGTTCGGGCATGTCAGACGGTTGCCGGACTGCCTCTTCAGGTCCCACACGGGCTCAGCGTCTTCGTCCTGGGCAAGGGTTCTGAGGAGATCGCGACAACCGGGTCGATCCCCGCGGGCTGGTCCCGGATATGGACCCTCGGTCACATGGCTCTCTTCGGTACGGCCACGGCAGTGGTCCTGCTCGTCGACGACGATCTGGGCACGATGTTCCTCGGGGAGACCTGGACAGTGGCCAGCCCCGCGCTGCCGTTCGTGATGATCGCATCGCTGTTCTTCGCCCTCACATTCTGGCCCGACATCCTGCATCGCATCCACGGAACCAGCGGTCGGATGGCCAAGGTGCGCCTTGTGAACGTGCCGATGTCACTGGCGCTGGCCGCAGTGGGCGCGCGAGTCTCGGGCACGGTTGGTGCCACCCTCGGCCTCGCGACCGCAAGCGCGGTCCTGTTCGTGGTGGCCTGGCGTGCTCGCCCACAGAGCCGCGTGGCAGCCCGGCGGCCACGCGGGGATGCCGTGGGAGATCACCCCTGCCATGACCAGCGATGTGATCCGGGAGCAGAGCCACGGGGTTGGCTCCGAACGCGGTCACGCGTGCTGACAGTTCGCCGAGAGGATGAAGGTCGGCTACCGCATCGACCGGCCCAGCTGCGCAGCCCCTCACCTGGTGAACCGCTTGAGGAGCACGTCACCGTGCACGATCCGGGGCGGGATCTGCGGGATGAGCAGGATGCGGGGCGGGATCTGAGGGATGTGCCGGGAGAAGGGGACGGTCGTCCGGTGGACCTGGTCGGATCGACGGAAGGCGGCTTCGTCCGGGCCACGAGGGGGGGCCGTCGACGTCCGGGAGTGGAGGGCGTGGGCGCGCGGCCGTCCGGACATGTGACTGCCAGGCGTGAGCCACGTCCAGGCCGCCACGTCAAGCCATGACCACCGGAGCCTCCGTCGGACCATCGAGGTCAGGGCGGACCTCCACTGGGTACGATCTTGTCGGTTGTTCGTTGCGATGGGGGTTCCGGTAGTGCCAAAGCCGATCATCATGTCCCAGGCCCACGTGACCCAGGCCGAAGTGGACGCGGTCTCGCGAGCCGTCCTGGGGGGGTGGGTCGCCCCCCTGGGACCCGAGGTGGACGGATTCGAGGCCGACATGTGCGCCTTCACCGGCGCCCGCCATGCCCTGGCCCTCTCGTCGGGAACGGCTGCCCTGCACCTGGGCCTGCTCGGATTGGGCGTGAAGCCCGGTGACGAGGTCCTGGTGCCGACGCTGACCTTCGCCGCCACCGCATTCGCCGTCACCTACACCGGGGCGAAGCCCATCTTCCTCGATGTCGAGCGGAGAGCCTGGGGACTGGATCCTGAACTCCTCAACTCGGTGCTCCAGTCGCGCTCGCGGTCGGGGCGCCGGGTCGCTGCGATCGTCGCCGTCGACCTCTTCGGACGCACCGCGGACTACGACGAGATCCTCCGGGTGGCAGCGGCCCACGATGTCCCCGTCCTCATCGACGCAGCCGAGTCACTCGGAGCGACCCACGACGCGCGTGCCGCTGGGACGATGGGCCGCGTGGGCGTGTTCTCCTTCAACGGCAACAAGATCATGACCACGTCGGGCGGGGGCATGCTGGTCTCGGACGATGAACAGCTCGTGGCCAAGGCCCGCTTCAGGTCCACGCAGTCGCGCGAGCCGTTCGCCTGGTACGAGCACGAGGAGATCGGTTTCAACTACCGGATGAGCAACGTCCTCGCTGCGCTGGGTCGTGCCCAGCTGGACCGGTTGCCGGACATGGTCGCCCGACGCCGCCGCATCCGCGAGACGTACAGCGAGATGCTCAGCGGTATCGACGGCGTTGTGGTCACAGCAGATCCGCCATGGGGTCAGGGCAACAGCTGGCTGACGACGGTCACCTTCGACCGCGAGGTGCATCCCGGGGCGCCCGTCAGTATCCGAGAGGCGCTGCAAGTGGAGGCCATCGAGTCCCGGCCCATCTGGAAGCCGATGCATCAGCAGCCGGTGTTCCGTGACGCAGAGGCGCATCTGACGGGCGTGGCGGACCGTGTCTTCGAGGAAGGTCTGTGCCTGCCCAGCGGTTCGGGGCTCAGCGACGACGACGTGCACCGCGTCGTGGAAGGGCTGCTCGCGACTCTTGCGTGATGCCTCGCGTGGCGTCTGTCCTGCCGCGAGCACGGCTCCGCGCGGGGTGTCGCTTGGTGGGCACACCTAGGGTGTGTCTCCATATCCACTGACGTTGCGAGCGGCGTTCGGTGCTGTGCATCGCAAGGCGGCGGAGTGAGTCGGGCTGGTGGCCCGGCGAGCGACGGCAACGCGGCGAGGTGCAGTGCCCGGGCGTCGCGCAGCCGGCAATCGGGATATGGAGACACGCCCTAGCCCCAGCCCCCTGCGCCTATCGAGCCTGAGTCTCCTTGGTCCGGGGAGCCCGCGCCTTCACGCAGGCCACGACGGTTCCGGCGCACAGGCCCAGCAGCAGGCCCGTCAGGTTGTCGGCCACATCGGCACTCTGACATCCCCGTCCCAGGGGGGGCACCATGGACTGAACCGCCTCGATCGCGACGGGCAGCAGCAGGGCACCGCCCACCACAGCCGACTTGCGGATCGACGCGGGGGCGAGCGCGAGGGCGAAGCCGAGGGGAACGAACATCACGATGTTGAACAGCGCGTCGGACGGTCCGCTCAGCACGGCCCAACCGGCGGGTCCCACCCGTGAGAGGTCGCAGGACAGCGTCCCTTGCGGGGCCGATCTGAACGCCTGGCTCAGCGGGGTCACGGTGCCCGCGAGGATCACTCCGGTGCTGCCCAGTGCCATCCAGGCGATGGCCCTGGGCACGCCCAGCCAGTCGGCGGTGCGTTCGCCAGCCGTCCTCGCGACCACGCAGGTCAGAATCAGCATCGGCAGGAGCCAGGGCAGGCGCGAGGGGTACCAGAGGAGCGCAGCAGCAAGCCAGGCCGCCGCCGCGCTCGTCATCATCGCCACTCCTGCTTGCGCCGGGGCTCTGACCCGCTGCTGCGCAACTCAGACGAGCGCGAGGCGTTCACGCGACCTCGACAGTCTCCTTGTCGTGGGCACGGTCGGACGCCATGGTCCAGTCCACATCCGAACCCCGGACCTCGGAGATGTCCAGGGCAGGCACGGGAACAGCGCTGATCAGCCCATGGCTGGTCGGCCGCTGCCCCTCGGCAGGGGCGAACAGCTCCTCGTGGAGCTTCTCCCCCCGTCGGAGCCCGGTGAAGACGATGTCCACATCTCGGCGGCCGCTCATCTCGATCATCTTCCGAGCGACCTTGAGGATGCTGACCGGTTCCCCCATGTCGAGCACGAGTGCCTCGCCGTCATGGCCGACTGCCGCGGCCTGGATGACCAGCTCGCACGCCTCGGGGATCATCATGAAGTAACGAGTCACTCGGGCGTCGGTCACGGTCACAGGGCCGCCACGCTCGATCTGCTGCCCGAAGGCTGGCAGAACCGAGCCGCGGGAGCCCAGGACGTTGCCGAATCGCACGGAGACGTACTTGCCCGTGCTCTGCATCGCAGTCGCCGCAGTCAGCTTCTCGGCGATCCGCTTGGAATAGCCGAGCACGCTGCACGGGTTGGCAGCCTTGTCGGTGGAGATGTTCACGAACACGCCGCACCCGTATGTCTGGGCGACCTCGAGCACGTTTGCCGTGCCCAGGACATTCGTCTTCCAAGCCTCGGGCCGGTACTGCTCGAGCATCGGCAGATGCTTGAGTGCTGCAGCGTGGAAGACCACTTCGGGCCGATGATGGCTGAACACCTCGTGGAGCGCCTCGGAGTCGCGGATGTCGGCGAGGATCACGTCATCGCTGTCCAGCAGTGCCCGGCCGCTCAGACTGAGCTGGAGGGCGTGCAGCGCCGATTCGTCGCGGTCGAGCATGAGCAGGGACGCCGGCTCGAAGCGGACCAGCTGGCGGCACAGCTCCGAGCCGATCGATCCGCCGGCACCGGTGACCAGCACCCGCTTGCCTCGCAGGTACCCGGCGCAGGCATCGAGGTCGGTGTGAACAGGTCGTCGACCGAGCAGGTCGGTCACGTCGATGTCGCGGATGTCATGCAGCCCGATCCGCCCATCGAGGATGTTCGCGAGGGTCGGCAGTGCCTTCACCTTGAGGCCGAGGGCTGTCGCGGACTCCTGGATCTCCCGGAACAGCTCCGAGGGTGCCGAAGGGATCGCGACAACCAGCGCCTCCGCACCCGTCTTCTCGACCGCGACCTTCAGCGCTCTGCGGTTTCCGAGCACGCGGATGCCCTGGATCTCCAGGTGCCGCTTCCTAGGATCATCGTCGAGCAGCCCGACCGGAAGGAACGGCGACGTCGCATCCCCGAGCATCTTGGTGACCAGCTGGCTGCCGGCAGACCCCGCACCCAGCACAAGGGCCGGCGTGGCGCCCTCCGGGCGAAGGGCGGACTCATGCAGAGAGCGCCAACCCAGGCGAGGGACGGAAGCGAGCGCCAGGGCGACGCCGCCGCTGGCAATCGGTATCGAGATCGCGAACAGCCTGCCGTCGAACAGCAGCACGGCGGAAAGCGTGAGAAGCCCGGTGGTGCAGGCGAACGTCTGGGCGACGGCCACGGCCTCCTCGCGGGAGCCGGTTGGATGACGGCCGTCGTAGATCCAGAACAGCGTGCCCATTCCCATCTGGATGCCGATCGCAAGCGCGATCCCGGTCAGTGTGCGGGCCCAGGGCACCCCATTGGGAATGTCGACGTAGCGCAGGAGCGCGAAGCCGGTGATCGACACTGCCCAGGCGACCGAATCGACCATGACAAGGCTGCGATGGCGGTCGCGCGTGAACCAGCGGTAATTGCCCCCCCAATTGGACATGGCGCACAGCCTAGTCCACCTGGGCACCCGCCAGGGCCACAGGTGTCCGGTCGGTCTCGCGGGAGGTAGCGTCCCGGCGGGGCGCTCAAGCCGGATTGATCTGCCAGGGGCTGGGCGCGACCTCCCCCGTGCCCCTACAGTGGCTATGAGCGCTGTGGGTCACGGCCTGCGGCCGCGTCTCGTGGCGCAGCAGCATTCGGAGGCTGCGGTGGTCGGAGTCACGCTCGGACGTCAGCGGGTTGACCGTCGGGATCAGCTCGACGGTGGCAGCCCCGCGGCCATCAGCCGCAGGCGCACCTCTGTCCTTGGTCGGCTACCGCTGGCCGTGCTGCTCTCGTGGGTCGCAGTGGTCGTGCTGCTGGAGGTCGTGGCCAGCGGCTGGCGCGAGCGGGGAACCTCTCCGGCACCCTCCGACGCAGCGGTCCCCGGAGCGGCGCCGGCCGAGGTGGGCACGGAGGCGGCGAAGCCAGACGGTGCGCCTCTGGGAACCGTCACCCTCGCGTTCGCCGGGGACATGCACTTCGAACGCCACCTCGCCAGACTCCTCGACAAGCCACGAGGTGCCCTGGGTCCGATCGCCGAGACCCTGTCCGCCGCCGATCTCGCGATGGTGAACCTGGAGTCCGCGATCACGAGCCGGGGCGTGCCTGAGGCGAAGGAGCTCGAGGTTCCCAGTCGGCGGTACCACTTCCGCACCTCTCCTGCCGCGCTCGACGTCCTTGCGGCTGCCGGGATCGACGTGGTCACGATGGCGAACAACCATGGAGCCGACTTCGGGCCCGTTGGCCTGAGGGACACCCTCCGGGCGATCAGCAGCAGCCCGATCCCGGTGATCGGGATCGGGCGCGACCGGGAGGCGGCCTTCTCGCCACACAGGGTCACCGTCCGAGGCACCAACCTGGCGTTCCTCGCCGCGGATGGGTCCATGCGGGAAGGGGCGAGCGACGTCTGGGCCGCCGGGCCGGACAACCCAGGGGTCGCGGCCGCGCACTCCGCCCGGCCCCGCGCCCTCCTCGCGGCGGTTCGCTCCGCCAGCACGACCGACGACGTCGTCATCGTGTACATGCACTGGGGCGCGGAGCTGAAGGGCTGCCCGACTCCCCAGCAGCGGGCAACAGCTCGGGCCTTGGCCGAGGCGGGCGCCGACATCATCGTCGGCACACACGCCCACGTCCAGCTCGGGTCGGGATGGCTCGGCGACACCTACGTCAACTACGGCCTCGGGAACTTCCTCTGGTATCACGACCGCCGCCCGCACACCGGAGTCCTCCAGGTCCGCATCGAGGACGGGGAGGTCGTGGGCCACTCGTGGGTGCCCGCTGAGATCCAGCGGGATGGGCGTCCCATGCCCCTCACCGGGAAAGCCCGCGCCGCTGCCCTGGCTGACTGGCGCGAGCTGCGCGGCTGCGCCGGGCTCGCCGACACCCCCGCGCCATGATGCTCGGCCCCGGCAGGACGTGCATCGTCCTGGCGCTGATGGTGCTAGCCGCCTGCTCGCCGCCCCCCGACGCCATCGACATCCAGACGTCGGTCGAGCAATCGTCAGCGACGGCGGGTCCCTCATCCACCGGTCCGGCCGGACCTCCCTCGTCCGCCGAACCTGACCAGCGGGGTCTCGACGGGCTCGACCAGCGGGGTCTCGACGGGCTCGACC
>CAZWXF010000070.1:0-14704 GCA_964638055.1 uncultured Bifidobacteriaceae bacterium
CAGGTTCGAATCCTGCCGGGGGCACGTTACAGCACGTCAGGGGCACTTCTTGCCCCGATGTCCCAGGTGCGGCGGCCCCCATCTGCCGACAGGGACCTCTTCCAGCTGAGGCAGCCCTGCACGCTCTGGTTGGCGCTGCCGTGCACGAGCGGTGCGCTGGGCGGGGTCTCGACGGGCTCGACCGGCGGGGTGTCGACGGGCTCGACCGGCGGGGTCTCGACGGCTCGACCGGCGGGACGGGCTCGACCGGCGTGGGGGTCGACGGGCTCGACCCGCGGGGTGCGTTGAGGCCTGCTGGAGGGGTCAGACCTTGGCCGACCTCAGCCGCAGGGCGTTGGCGATCACCGACACGCTGGACAGGCTCATCGCCGCCGCCGCGATCACCGGGGAGAGGAGCAGCCCCGTCGCGGGGTACAGGACGCCGGCGGCGATCGGGATTCCGACCGTGTTGTAGACGAACGCGAACGTCAGGTTCTGGCGCATGTTCCGCACCGTTGCCTCGGAGATGTTGCGTGCTGTGGAGATGCCTCCCAGGTCACCGCGCAGGAGCGTCACCGCGGCGCTGCCGATGGCCACGTCGCTGCCGGTGCCCATGGCCATCCCCACGTCCGCCTGCGCCAGCGCGGGTGCGTCGTTGACCCCGTCGCCGGCCATCGCGACGATCTCGCCCGACCGCTGCAGCTCGGCGACGACCTGGAGCTTGTCGTGGGGGTCGACCGACGCGTGGGTCTCGCTGAGTCCCAGGGCGTGGGCCACCTCGCCGGCGGCCTCCGCGGAGTCCCCGGTCGCCATGACGACCCTCACCCCGGCGTCCTGAAGGCCTCGGACGGCCTGCGGCGTGGATGCCTTGATCGCATCGCCGAGCGCGATGACCCCGATCTCGTCCCCGGCCTCGCTGACATGGATCAGGGTCTCGCCGGGCTGCCTGCCGGCGACCAGTGACTCGTCCTTGGCGATGTTGTGTCGGGCAAGCAGGGCGGCGTTCCCGACGATCACCAACGATCCCCTGCTCGTCGCCTCGATGCCGTAGCCCGGGACGGCGCGGAACGACTCAGGCGCCTCCAGGTGCACGCCTCCGGCCTGGGCGGCCCGGTGAAGAGCCTTGGCCAGCGGATGCTCGCTGGCCAGGTTCGCGCTCGCGGCGACCGAGAGCACCTGATCGGCTGTCCGGCCCTCGGCCGCGACCACTCGGCGGACCGTCGGCTGGCCGACCGTCAGCGTGCCTGTCTTGTCCACGACGACTGCCGTGACCTCGCGGAGGCGCTCCATCGCGGCGGCGTCCGAGAACAGCACGCCGTGCTTGGCTCCCAGCCCGCTGGCCACCATCACCGACATCGGGGTAGCCAGGCCCAGCGCGCAGGGGCAGGCGATGATCAGCACGGACACCGCGTTGACCAGGCCGTAGCCCCAGGACGGGGCAGGACCGAGGAACCCCCACACCAGGAACGTCACGATCGCGATGACGATCACTCCGAGCACGAAGACGCCCGCCACCCGATCGGCCATCCGTTGCATCGGGGCCTTCGATCGCTGTGCCTGCGCGACCATCGCGACGACCCGCGACAGCACGCTGTCGGCGCCGACGGCAGTGGCGCGAATGACCAGGCTTCCCTCGACGGCCATGGTGCCCCCGATGACCCCGTCAGCCTCCTCCTTGGCGACGGGCAGCGGCTCCCCGGTCAGCATGGACTCGTCCACCGCTGCGGCGCCCGACGTGACGACGCCATCCACCGGGACGCGCTCGCCCGGGCGGACGCGGACCGAGTCACCCACCACGACGCTGGCCAGGGGGACGTCCTCCTCGGTCCCGCTGGCCCGGATGACGCGCACGGTGGGCGGTGTGAGGGCCAGCAGCCCGCGTATGGCCGCGCCCGTGGCAGCCCGTGCCCGCAGCTCGAGCACCTGCCCGACAAGGGTGAGCGTGACGATCGCGGATGCGGCCTCGAAGTAGACCGGCACCTCCCCGTGGTCGGTGAGGGCCTCCGGGAAGACCCCTGGTGCCACCGTGGCCACCACGCTGAACCAGAAGGCCGCCGAGACCCCGATGCCGATGAGGGTCCACATGTTCGGGTTGCCGGTCCGGATCGACTCCCAGCAGCGCACCAGGAACGGCCAGCCGGCCCACAGCACCACGGGCGCTGCCAGCGCCAGGGCGACCCAGGACATGGCTGCACCGGAGAACAGCATGGGAGCGACCATCACCAGGACCGTGAGGGGAGCGGCGACCGTCAGGCGCCGGCGCATGTCCAGGTACGCCTCATCCGGCTCGTCGTCCTCACCCGGGGGCAGCGGGAGCACCGGCTCGAGGTGCATCCCGCAGATCGGGCACGATCCCGGCGCCGCTCGGATCACCTCGGGGTGCATCGGGCATGTCCACTGGCGCACCTGGGCGCTGGCGCCACCGGGTGGCTCTGGCGCCCCGGACTCGCCGGTACCGGCGCCGGCGACGTGCTCATGGGCCAGGTCGTGAGAGTCCTCGGAGTGGGGCTGTCCAGCTTGCGGGTGGCCGTGGTCAGCGTGCCCGTGGTGGGAATGCCTGTGGTGGGCATGCCCGTGGTGGGGATCGTCACCTGCCGCGGCCGCGGGGACGAGGTGCATCCCGCAGATCGGGCACGACCCTGGACCGGGCTGGCTGACCTCGGGATGCATGGGACAGACGAAGGGTCCGGCAGGGGCGTCGGTCGGCAGCGGGAAGCTGGGCTTCATCTGGATCTGCAGCAGCTCCGGCTCGCCAGGGTCGCCGTGGTGATGGCCGTGAGCGCCGTGCTGGCTGTGGCCGTGCTCGTGTCCGTGGCTGTGCTCCCCGCTGGCTACGGCCTCACTCGGGAGCAGCCGCATCCCGCACCGGTGGCATGACCCAGGCGAGTCCTGACCGACGTCCGGATGCATCGGGCACACGTATCGCGGCTCGCCACTGTGACCCTCCGGCGGCTCCCCAGCCGCCATTCCGTGCTCTCCCACCCCAAGCTCACGCATGCCCATCAGTCTGCCACCGGGGCCCGACACCCACTGAGGAGCGCGCGGAGCGACCACGGACGATGCCCGACATCCCCTCGCATCCGGCCACCGACGCTCGGTACGAGCAGTCCAGCCTTCGTGGGCATGCGGACGGGACCCCGCGGGTCCGTCAGTCGCGCTCCCGGCCCGTCCCAGGCCAGCGGGCGTCCCTGCCAGAGGGCTACACGGCCACGGCGGCGAACCTGAGCCGGCAGTAGTCCGCGACCCAGCGCCCCGAACCGAGCAGGCCACGGGCCTCCCCGTACTGGTCCACCAGTCGGCCCAGCTCCGCATGCAGGTGCTCGGGCACGACGGCCCACACCCCAGCGCGGAAGTGCCGCGTCCAGCCCGACGCGCCCACACCCGGTTCCAACGGCGTGGGTCGGCGGAACCACCAGGCCGACTCCACGCGGAACCCGGCCTCCTCGAGCAGCGACGCCTGCTCGCCGATGGTCGGGTAGAAGTTCTCGGTGACGGCGACGTGGCCCAGGCCGAGGTCGTCGAGGGCCTCCCGCAACGCGGCATCCAGGGCTGCGATGTTGCCCGCCCCTCCCATCTCGGCGACGAAGCGCCCGCCCCGCCCCAGCACGCCGCGCACGTTCCGCAGCACCGGGAGCGCGGGGATCATCCAGTGCAGGGCCGCGTTGCTGAAGCAGGCGTCGAAGGGGTGCTCGACGCCGAGGCCGGCGAGGTCGAAGCTGCCAGCGTCAGCGCGGACGAACGACAGGTGGGAGCCGTCCACGTCGGCGCTGTCCGCGCGGGCCTTTGCCAGCATCTGCTCGTCAGCGTCCATCCCCACCACGCGGCAGCCGCGGCCGGCGATGGCCGCGGCATGCCGGCCGGTCCCGCAGCCCAGGTCCAGCACGGTCTCTCCGGGGCGAGGGTCGAGCAGGTCGATCAGGTCATCGCCCAGCCTCGAGACGAAGCCGAACGTCGTGGCGTACTGCGCCGCGTCCCACGGATTGTTGGCGGCGCCGATGGCGCCCCCTCCTGGTGCGGTCAACGGGACGGCGTTCCGGGGATCGGCGTGGGCATCGGTCTCAGCCCCTGAGCCGGACCGTGGTGAAGGCTGAGCTGGCTCCATAGCCATGAACGTTACGAGCCCGCACGGACACGCGGTACGTGCCCTTCCCCAGCTTCCTGGACTGGCAGCTCAACGTCGGCGCGGTTGCGGTGCACGACCCCTTGGAGCGCCACCGCTTCCCCACCTTCTTGAGGATTCGCGCGCGGTAGGCCGACGCCGCCGGGCTTCCGTTGGCGATCGGCGTCGCCCACCAGACGGTCAGGCGGCGTCCTGTGGCGCTGACGCCGGGTGCCGCGGGGGCAGCCGGTCGGGTCGTCGGACGCTCCAGGGCGCCGCTGACCGGCAGGCCCCGGCAGGACTGTGATCCCCAGGCGCGGCAGTCCACCATCCGGCCGTTGAGGTGGGCCAGCGTCACCCGATCCCCCTTGTTCGCCAGCAGGCCATGGGAGAGGCCCAGGTGCGTGATGCCGGGCGCATCCAGCCCCGGTCCGACCATCACCTTGAGAGCGGCGCCCGGTGCCAACGTGGCCGTTGGGGCGAAGGGGAACTGCATGCCCCGGTGGATGAGCGCATAGCCGCCGAGGCGAACCGCGGCCGCCCCCGCGTTCTGGATGATCATGAATTCGCCCCCGGCCCGATCCCGACCCTGGGGGTTGTAGTGCACCGGACCGAAGCGGAGCTGTCCGACCAACGGATCCCTGCAGGCGCGTGGATCGCACGGGTAGTGGAACCAGGCCCGGAGGTTGCCCGTGGCGACCCCAGGCTGCCTGTCGAACACGTAGACGCCGTCGCCGGTGAACGTGGCTCCGGAGGGGTCGGCGTTGGGGAACATGTGGGGCGACCCGTTGAAGTAGAAGTCGCGCGCCGTGGGCCGCCCGGCCGTGCCCCGGCCCGACCAGATCCGCAGGTAGTCGCCCGGAGCGATCACGGTGCCGGCGGGCATCGTCGCGTAGGTCAAGGACGAGTCACGCACCACCCACCCGCTGACGTCCAGCGGCTGGGTCGCCCCATTGAGCAGGATGACGTGCTCCTTGTTGGCATCGTCGCCTGCCGGATCGGAGACAGCCCAGACCCGCAGGGCGTTCGCCTGCGAACGGCCGCAGGCGTTCGGCCAGAAGAGCCCCTGCCGCGCGGAGGCAGCGGCGTCCACGAGTCGCCGGTACTCGAGGTTGTGGGCGTGCTCGGGCTTCTCCGGGTCGCGGGGGTTGAACGGGAACCACATCGCCTGCCCTCGCTGGAACACGGCCCGCGCTGCGTCGACCCATCGTCCGGAGCGGTCCTGGTAGTAGACGGTGCGGGTCAGGCGTCCCCCGGAGTACTGGCGCTCCACCGAAGCCGGTGAGATCGAGCGCAGCTGCACCCGGGTGCCCACCGGCAGCTGCTGGGCGAGGGTCTGCTTGGCGGCCGTGGCCCCGCACTGCTCGAGGTGGGCCCGGGTGTTGGAGCCGGCTGCGCCGGGGGTCTCGGGGGCCTGTATCCCGATCAGTCGTACGCGGCAGCCGTCGAGACGGCCGTCAGCCGGCATCACGCCACCCGGCGCACTGCGTTCCGAGCAGAAGCTCTGGGGTGCACGCGCCCCGGGAACTGTCGGCAGCGGTGGCGCGATCAGCCCGGGCGCCACGGCCGTGGTGATGTCGACCACCACGGTGTCGCCGTCCACCACGCGGCGAACGACGCCCACCTCCCACGTCTGCTCCTGACCAGGGATCACCCTCGCCGCCGCCTTCGGTGCTGCGGATGACGTGCCAACCGACGTCGCGGGTGTCAGTCCCACGGCAAGGAGGGCGGCGGCCAGTGGCAGCACGGCGAGGCGGTTCCTGGCCGTCATAGCTGCTCCTGGCGTCTCGGGGACGAGCCCGCTACCGGACGTTCGGCGCTGCGTGCATTCCGTGCGACGTGTCTGCGGCAGCGTGCAATCAATGCGCGCTCCTGCCGCGGTTGTCCTGCCGAGCCACGAGGATTCCGGCCGTCTTAGCGTGGTCTTAGTGTCGGGTAGGTCCGTGTTGTGCTGTGAGCCGATCGTCGCGAAGCGGTTTGCCGCGGAATGTCGGGGTCGGGTTGGATCGCCCCCGTGGTCGCCATCTCAGCCGACGGACTCGTCAAGGTCTTCCCCAGTCGGGGCGGTGAGGTCCGTGCGCTGGACGGCGTCGACCTGCATGTTCCGGAGGGGTCGGTGCTCGGGCTGCTGGGCCCGAACGGCGCCGGCAAGACGACGACGGTGCGCATCCTCACGACGCTGCTCACGGCCGATGCCGGTCACGCGAGGGTCAACGGAATCGACGTGCATGCCGACCCGCAGGGTGTCCGGCGTTCCATCGGCCTGTCCGGGCAGTCGGCCGCCGTCGACGACTACCTGACCGGCCTCGAGAACCTCACGATGATCGGGCGGCTGTACCACATGGGCAAGCCCGCTGCCCTGGAACGGGCGGCCGAGCTGCTGGAGCAGTTCGACCTGGTCGACGCGGCCGACCGGATCACCAAGACCTACTCGGGTGGGATGCGCCGTCGGCTCGACCTGGCCGGCGCCCTCGTGGCCAAGCCACCCATCCTCTTCCTCGACGAGCCGACCACCGGACTGGACCCGCGCAGCCGCCTGGGCCTGTGGGACGTCATCGAGGACCTCGTCCGCTCGGGCACCACGGTCCTGCTGACCACGCAGTACCTCGACGAGGCCGACAAGCTGGCCGACACCATCGCGGTCGTGGACCGGGGCAGGGTCATCGCGCGGGGAACATCCGACGAGCTCAAGGCCCAGGTGGGTGGCGAGCGGCTCGCGGTCACCGTGGGCCCAGGGCACCTGGACGCGGCACGGCGGATACTCGCCCGGATCGCGGTGGGTGCACTGGACGTCGACGAGCATGCGCGCATCGTCGTGGCCCCGGTGAGCGGTGGCTCGGCAGCCCTGCTCGAGGCGGTCCGCGCGTTCGACGACGAGGGAGTGGTCGTCCAGGACCTCGGCCTGCGCCGGCCCACGCTGGACGACGTGTTCCTGCAGCTGACAGGACACCACGCCGAGGCGGAGGGGGGCTCCGACGATGCTGCGGCCGAGGATGGCGCAGTCCGCGGCCGACGCACGACGACCACGAAGGGGACCGTCGATGAGTGACTTGGCCCAAGCGCTCACGGACACGCGAACGATCACCTGGCGCAACCTCACGCGACTGAGCCGACAGCCGGACTCGATCTTCTTCGGGATCGTCCAGTCGGTCATGTTCGTGCTGCTGTTCGCGTTCGTCTTCGGGGGAGCCATTCTCGTCCCGGGTGGAGGCGACTACACCGAATACCTCATGGGCGGCATCTTCGTCCAGACGGTCTCCTTCACGTGCGCCACAACCTGCATCGCGATGGCAGACGACCTGTCCCGGGGCGTGTTCGACAGGTTCCGCTCCCTGCCGATGTCGCGCTCGGCCGTCCTGGCCGGGCGGACCTTCGCGGACCTTGCGTTCGCCGGCGTGACCACTGTGGCGATGGCAATCACCGGCGTCCTCGTGGGATGGCGGACCCACTCGTCGTACGTCGAGGTGCTCGCAGGCTTCGCCCTCCTGGCGCTCTTCGCGTACGCGTTCCTCTGGATCGGCACCGTCATCGGCCTGACGGTCCGCAGCGTCGAGGTGGCCCAGACCGCGGGCCTCATCTGGCTGTTCCCGCTGACGTTCCTGTCCAATGCCTTCGTCCCGCTGGAGTCGATGGACAGCTGGGTGCGAACACTCGCGGAGTGGAACCCGATCAGCTCCGTCGTCGCCGCGATCCGGCTGCTCTTCGGCAACGTGCCGGAGACGTACCGGGCCAGCGACGCGTGGCCGATGCAGAACCCGGTGCTCGCCTCGGTCCTCTGGTGCCTGGTGATCCTGGCGGTCTTCGTCCCCCTGGGGATCTCCCGGTACCGCCGTGCCGCCTCGCGCTGAGTCGCCCGGGTGGCACAGCAGCAGGCACAACGGGCAGGCGTGTGGTCACAATGGAGGTGGTCCCGTGCCCATCAGCTTCGGCAGGCAGGAGTCGTCGTGACGGTCGTCCCGTACGAGCTTGATCCGGACAGGCCCACGCTGGGCACCCCGGTGCTCGTCCACGGCCTCACCGGTTTCATGGACGCGGGTGGGGCCAGCCGCCTGGCGATCGAGCACATCCTGGAGACCTGCGAGCACTCCCGGGTCGCGACGTTCGACATCGATGCGCTCTTCGACTACCGGGGGCGCCGGCCGCGCACCGTCTTCGAATCGGATCACTACGCCTCCGTCGCCATGCCTGAGCTCGTCGTCGACGCGGCGGTCGACACGCAGGGGGAGCAGTTCCTGGTCCTGCACGGCTCTGAGCCCGACCTCGGGTGGGGAGCCCTGACGGACTCGATCGTCACGCTGACCGAGGAGCTGCGCGTCCGCCTGGTCATCGGCATGCACGCCATCCCCTGGCCCGCACCGCACACGCGCCCGGTGAACGTGACGGTCCATGCCAATGACCCCAGCCTCGTCGGCAGGTCCCGGCCCTGGGTCGGCTCCCTGGAGGTGCCCGGGAGCCTCGCCGCCCTGGTCGAGCTGCGCCTGGGTGAGCGCCAGCGCGCCGCGATGGGCTTCGCCGCGCATGTGCCGCACTACCTCGTGCAGTCCCAGTTCCCACGGGGAGCGCTCGTGCTGCTGCAGTCGCTGGGTTCGGCGGCAGGGCTGAGCTTCCTCCTCGACGAGCTGCGCGCAGCCTCGGACGAGTCCGACGCGGACATCTCGCTGCAGATCGCGAGCAATCCGGACAACCTGGAGGCCGTGGCTGCCCTCGAGGCTCAGTACGACTCCCTGATGGGCTCGCGCTCCGACCCGGAGCCCCCCGGTCCGATCTCGTCGGACGCCGACATCGCCGCCCAGGTGGAGGCCTTCCTCGCTCAGCTGGACCGTGGCGACCCCCAGTGATCTGACGGGTCACTCGGGTCGGACGCGGCCTGCGGCGGCCGGCAGGTCCGACCACGCCGATCACCCCCCCGGGCCTGCCGAGGACCCCGCGTCGGGCCGCGTCCTCGAGCACCCCGTCGCGGAGGATCCCGTCGTCGAGGACCACGTGGCCGGGTCGGGCAACGGCCCCGGCGGTTCCTCCGTCGGGGTTGCACCCTCGGGCCGTCGGCTCGCGCTCAGTGACCCCCTGCGTCTACCGGCGGGCGAGGATCTGGACACCTCGTGGGGAGAGCCGGCCGAGGCCGAGGAGCAGCGGGACCGGCGCTACCTCTCGGAGCGGCCCCCGCACCATGGCGGGTGAGGCTGGCCGCCCCGCCGTCGCTCGGGGCTCGTGGGAGGGCACTGCACTGTGAGCTCCTAGGATCACCCCTGCAGCAGCGCGGAACGTTCGAGCCCTGGTACCCGGAGGCCCTGGTACCCCGGAGGGAGGAGGTCCTGGTGATCCGTTCGTTCCTCGACGAGTTCAAGGAGTTCATCAACAAGGGGAACCTGATCGCCATCGCGGTCGGCTTCGTGATGGGCGCTGCCTTCACCGCCATGATCACCGGCCTGGTGGACAATGTGATCATGCCGATCGTCGCGATCCCCTTCGGCAAGCCGAGCTTCGACGAGGCCCTGATCCTCACGATCAACCACTCGCAGATCAGGTTCGGCGCATTCCTGACGACGGCTGTGAGCTTCCTGGCCATCGCCGCCACGGTGTTCTTCCTGCTCAAGGCGTACAACAAGCTCACCCGCGGTGAGGCGACCGCCCCGGCGGGGGATCTCGCGCTCATGCGGCAGATGGTCGACGAGCTGCGAGGCCTGCGCAGCGACCTGACCACCCGCCCTGACGCCCAGGCCTGACCCCCGCTCACGACGGGCCCCACAGGTAGCCGAGCCGTCGCACGCCCGCGGCGCCGGCGATGGCCATCGCCTCGTCCGGGGACACGGCGAGAATGGTGAGGGCGCCCTCACCCATGAGTCCCACAGCGGAGCCCGAGGCCAGCCACGAGCCCTGCGAGCCGGACTCCCCGAGGGTGTCGCCCCGGCCGAAGGAGCTGCTCGTGGGCAGCCCGACACCGCGGGCCAGGACAGCCAGCACGAGGGCGTCGCTGGCCAGGACGCGGGAATCCGGCGCGCCCGAGTCGCCTGCGGCGTCGGGCGACGCGACGACCTGTATCCGGTGGCCCGGCGAGAGCAGCGCGGTGGCAGCGGCGTCCTCGAAGCGGACGGGGACGACCGCTCGTCCCGGCGGCGCGGACAGGCCCGTGGTGGACATCAGGCGGGCCTGCGTCACAGGCTCGCCCTGCCCGATCGGGGACGCGACGATCTGCCCGATCAGCGGGTCAGGATCGTCGAGGGCATCAGCCGGGAGCAGTCCGGCTGTCACGTCCACGACACTGAGGTCCGTCGGCGTCAGCCGCTGTCCCGGCGCGAGGTGCCCGGCAGCCACCACGACCAGTCGAACGGGTGAGGCCGGAGGCTTGACGGCCGCCCAGAGGGCCACGACCGAGCCCGCTGCCAGCACGGCGGCGAGTCCCCTGCGGTGCCGCTGGATGAGTCGGCGCACGTCCACGCGCCGCCCGGACCTGATCTGTCCCATGATCTGCTCCCCCCGTCCCGCACGGACTGTAAGGGCGGCATGCGGCATTCGGATCGGGTTTTCCACAGACCCGCGCTTGGTCGATCTCGTCGAGACCACGCGGTCGAAGGCCCGCCCCGCGAGGCCCGCGGCCACGCCCGGGAGCCGGTGGGATTAGCACTCCTGCCGAGTGAGTGCCAGAATAGTCGTGGTCTCAGGCCAGGAGGTTCCGGAATGCCGACATACGAGTACATGTGCACCCAGTGCGCGTCCCCGCTCGAAGTTGTCCAGTCCATCCATGAGCCGTCGCTGACCGAGTGCCCGAGCTGCGAGGGCGGGAAGCTGCGCAAGCTGTTCGGCAACGTCGGCGTGGTGTTCAAGGGCAGTGGCTTCTACCGGACGGACAACCGTACGAAGTCCAAGGGTGGGGGCGCCAACGGAGCCGGCAAGGTCGCGGCGAGCACGGCGCCCGGGTCCGCGGACAGCGGGTCGCCCAAGGAGTCCGCCAAGGGATCCTCCCCGAAGGAGTCCACTGCCAGCGCCAGCACAGCCGCCGCGAGCAGCTGAGCCGACGTTCGCCGCGGCGCCGCCATGAGGCGTCCCGGGGAACAGCCGTCAGATCGCCAGGAGCAGGTACCTCGAAGGCGTCAGGACCGCCTTCACCCGGTGGTCGTGCGCCTGCATGGGGATCGCCCCTGACGGGAGCACCTCGTCGTCGTGAACGACCGCCACGACGGGAATCGTCTCGGGCAGGTCCTCCAGCAGCTCGTCGAAGAATCCTCCGCCCTGTCCCAGACGGCCGCCCTCGGTATCCACTGCCAGGGCGGGTGCCAGGATGAGGTCGACCGCTGCGCTGATCAGGCCCTCGGCACCCCAGAACGTCGGTTCCCCAACGGGTCGTGGCACCGGTAGGACGTCGTCCATCCGGTGACGGCCGTCGTCCCACGACCAGCCGAGGACCCGCTCCGCGGCCACGACCGGGACGAGCACCCCTCCACCATGAGCCCGGAACTCGTCGCGCAGGGCGGCCGTGTCCGGCTCCCCAACGGCCGCGATGTACGTCGCGACGACCATCCCTTCCCGGATGAGGCCGCCGGCTCGCGCGGCCGCCACGAGGCCCAGGGCATCTGCAGCTGGGTCGAGGCGCTGACGGCGGGCCAGTCGGATCGAGGATCTCAGCTCTGCCTTGTGCAACTCGTCGCTGACGGCCATGGCGCCATGATCGGGTACGGGTCGCCGATGTCGCCGGACGACTGCGGGTTGCCCGGGTTTCAACGGTGGGACTCGACGGCGCCCGCACAGAGTGAACGACTATCGTGCCCGCCATGACGATCGTGGTCGACCCGAGCCCGACGCGGGTCCGTGTCACGAAGGCCGTCATCCCGGCCGGGGGCTTGGGCACGCGCTTCCTCCCGGCGACGAAGGCGACGCCCAAGGAGATGCTGCCGGTCGTCGACAAGCCCGCGATCCAGTACGTCGTCGAGGAGGCGGTCGCGGCCGGCTGCACGGACATCCTCATGGTCACCGGCCCTGGGAAGCGCTCGATCGAGGACCACTTCGACGTCGTCTCCGAGCTCGAGAACGTCCTGACCGAGAAGGGCGACGTGGTGCGATTGGCCCACGTGCGGCACAGCGCCGAGCTGGCCGCCGTGCACTACGTGCGACAGGGCCGACCCCTCGGGCTCGGGCACGCCGTGCTCCAGGGTGCGGGCCATGTGGGCAGCGAGCCCTTCGTGGTGCTCCTCGGCGATGACCTCATCGATGAGCGGGACCCCATCCTGCCCACGATGCTCGACGTGCGGGAGCGCTTCGGCGGCTCTGTCGTGGCCCTGCTGGAAGTTCCTCCGGAGATGATCTCGAGCTACGGCTGCGCGGCCGTCCGCTGCGTTCTCGAGCCCGGCGTGGTGGACGTGTCCGACCTTGTCGAGAAGCCCTCGGTCGAGGAGGCGCCGAGCAACCTTGCCATCATCGGCCGTTACGTGCTGGACCCGGCCGTGTTCGACGTGCTGCGTTCGACGCCGCCGGGGCGTGGAGGCGAGATCCAGCTGACCGACGCCCTGCGAACGCTGGCCGGCATGCCCGGGCAAGAGGGCGGCGGGGTGAGGGGCGTGATCTTCTCCGGCCGCCGCTATGACACCGGGGACAAGCTCTCCTACCTCAAGGCCGTCGTCCAGCTGGCCAGCGAGCGTGAGGACCTCAATCCGGCGTTCCTCGACTGGTTGCGTCAGTTCGTCGCCCCGGAAGGGGAGTAGCACGTGCGTTCGGTCGCCGACCACTTGGCTTCTGTCCTCGCCGGGGTCCGTCCCCTGGCTCCATTGGACCTCCCCCTCCTCGAGGCGCGGGGGTGCCACCTGGCCGATCAGGTGACAGCGCCCTGGCCGATGCCGCCGTTCGCCTCCGCGGCGGTCGAGGGCTACGCCGTTCGGGCCTCGGACGTGGCCCGCGCTTCCTCAACCGTTCCGGTCCAGCTCATCGTGCGCGACGACGTCCCGGCCGGCTACCGGGCCAGCGTCGCCGTGGGTGCGGGCGACGCCATCCGGATCGGGTCGGGGGCACCCATGCCGGCGGGCGCCGACGCTGTCATCGCCACGCCTCTGACCGACGGCGGGATGCCTGTCGTACGCGTGCTGTCCGCGGTGAGGGCCGGTGCCGGCGTCCGGCGCGTGGGGGAGGACCTCCCAGCAGGGCACGTCGTGCTGGAGGGTGGCGCCCACATCGGATCGCGAGAGGTGGCGCTGCTGGCTGCCGTCGGCCGGGCCCGGATCCGGGTTCGCCCCCGTCCGCGTGTCGTCGTCATCTCGACCGGGACCGAGCTGGTGGAGCCGGGCGAGGACCTCACCGCGGGCCTCATCGTGGATTCGACCGGCTACCTGCTCACGACCGCGGCCGAGGATGCCGGGGCCGTGGCGTACAGGACCGGACCGATCCCCGACGAGTTCGAGGCGCTGAAGGGGACGCTGGAGGACCAGCTGGTCCGGGCCGACCTCGTCGTGACCACCGGAGGCGTCGCGGCCACGACGTACGACACCGTCAAGGCGGCCATGGCCGACCTGGGCCGCGTCGACTTCACGCGCGTCGCCATGACCCCTGGGATCGCCCAGGGCTACGGCCATCTCGGCCCCGATGAGGTCCCGGTGTTCACCCTGCCCGGACGCCCCTTCAGCGCTTTCGTGGCGTTCGAGACCTTCGTCCGCCCCGTCATCCGCAGGATGCTGGGGCGCCCGGACCCGGCCCGCGCCGCGCAGCGGGCCCGCCTGGTCGTGGATGTGCAGGGGAGCGCCGGACTGCGTACGTTCCTGCGGGGCCGCTTGGACAGGTCCACAGGGGACCTCCTCGCGATCCCCGTCCCCGAGCCGGGACTCCTCGGGCTGCGCCTGGCCAACTGCCTGATCGTCCTGCCCGAGGACGTGCCCGCCGCCGCGGCCGGGTCCACGGTCGAGGTCATTCCCCTCGTGGCCACCTGATGGCCCAGGTCGTCCTTGAGCGAGCGGTGTCGGCTGGTCGGCTGGAGCTTCGGCGCCTGCGTCGCCGTGACGCGCGGCAGTGGGCCGCGGTCCGGACCCGCAACGCTGCCTGGCTGGCGCCATGGGAAGCGACCCTGCCCGCGGGTTCCGGCGAGTTCCTGCCCACCTTCAACCAGATGGTCGGCCGCTTCAACGCCGAGGCCCGGGCGGGGCGGATGCTGCCCCTCGTGCTCCTCCTCGATGGTCGCATGATCGGCCAGGTCACCGTGAGCGGGATCACGTACGGGTCACTGCGCGCCGCGACGATCGGCTACTGGATCGACCGGGCTGTCGCCGGGAAGGGACTCATGCCGATCGCCGTCGGGATGGTCGTCGACCATTGCTTCCATGACCTCAGGCTGCATCGCATGGAGATCGCCGTGCGCCCGGAGAATGCTGCCAGCCTCCGCGTCGTCCACAAGCTGGGCTTCTATCCGGAGGGCGTGAGGCGTTCGTTCCTGCACATCGACGGGAGCTGGCGCGACCACGCGGTGTTCGCCCTGCGGTCCGATCAGGCGCCGACCTCGATGGCCGATCTCATGGCCCAGCGACACGATCGGGGCGCTCGGCGGATTCCGGGGTCCGACATGGGGCATTGAAGTAGATTCGCCCACGTGACGGCGGTCATCTACCTGGTCATCATCGCGGTCTGGGCTGCCGTCCTCGTGCCCATGTGGCTGCG
>CAZWXF010000071.1:0-8020 GCA_964638055.1 uncultured Bifidobacteriaceae bacterium
GGCTCCTGGCGGCGTTCCGCGGCGGGCATGGTGCCGCGCAGGTGGGCCAGCCAGGAGCCATCGGGCAGGTCTTCGACGTGGGTGGGCTTGGGGGCGGACTTGTCGGTACGGACCCGCCACAGCAGGCCGGCTCCGGTCGCGATCGCCTTGCGCCACAAGGCGTAGGAGAAGAATCCTCGGTCGGCTGTGAGCAGCATCCCCGGCTCGAGCCGGAGTGGGCAGGGGCCGTCAGCGACGTCCAGCTGACCGGGCTACTGAGCAACAAGCTGCCGTCAAGCCGGCTGGATGGTCACTTGGCCCATCCTGGTGGGGATCACCGTGATCCTGCCGTGTCCTTCGACGCGGCAACATTCAGGTGACGAAGGATGTCGTCCACCGAGAGTCCTATTGTCCAGAGGACCGGAAGTCGAGCTGCCCGCCGTACTGCAGCAGCAGCGCCACGGTCGCTGTCCAGCCTGTCTGGTGGCTGGCGCCCAGGCCGGCAGCCGTGTCGCCGTGGAAGTACTCGTGGAACGGCAGCAGGTCGCGCCAATGGGGGTCGCTGTCGTAGTAGTCGTTGCCGCCGAACACCGGGCGGCGCCCGTCCGGCCCACGCAGGAAGATTCGGCAGAGCCGCTCGGCGAGGTTGTCGGCGACGGCCGCGAGGCCGAGGCGCTTGCCGGAGCCGACCGGGTGCTCGACAGTGAAGCCGCTGCCGAGGAAGCGCGCATGAGCGTTCAGCGCCTCGACGAGCAGGTAGTTCACTGGCATCCAGATGGGACCCCGCCAATTCGAGTTGCCGCCGAACAGCCTGCCGGTGGACTCCGCCGGCTCGTAGCCGATCGTGTAGGTCTGCCCGCCAGCGTCGAAGGAGAACTCGCTTGCGCGATGGGCGGCGGACAGCGAGCGGATCCCGAACTCGGACAGGAACTGGTCCGGATCGAGCACCCGCTCGAGCATGCGCGCCAGCCGGCCGGGATCCACGACGCTAAGCAGCAGGTGGCTGCCGTCAGCCCCCTGGTGCAAGACCCGCACGTCCTGGTCGCCATGGTGGTAGGCCTCCCGCAAGGCAGCGGCCCTATCGGCGATGACGGCCGCCTGCCTGGCGTCGGACAGCGGGATCGCCGTGCAGGCCAGGATCGGGATCAGCGAGTCCATCGAGAACACCTCGAGGGGCTTCACGGTGCCGTCGGGCAGCTCGACGAGATCGTGGTAGAAGGCGGTCGACTCGTCCCACAAGCTGACCCGTCCGACGCCCTTCTCCAGCGCATTGGCGACCAGCCAGGCATCCCAGACCCAGCGGCCGAGCATGTCCTCGAACGCCGAGTCCTCGCGAGCCAGCTCGACAGTGATCTCGATCATCTGCAGCAGCAGTCGGGCCATCCACGCGGTGCCGTCGGCCTGGGCCAGCGTCCCGCCGGTGGGCAGCGGTCGGTCGCGGTCGAACACGCCCACGTTGTCCATGCCCAGGAAGCCACCGCCGAAGACGCCCCGATCTGCGGCATCCTTCTGGTTGAGCCACCACACGACGTTCAGCGACAGCGCCTGATAGGCCCGTTGCAGGAAGTCCAGGTCGCCGTGACCGCGGGCGAGCCGGTCGAGCTGGTAGACCCGCCAGGCCGCCCACGCGTGCAGCGGCGGGTTCGTGTCGTCGAACTTCCACTCGTAGGCCGGGATCTGCCCGTGCGGGTGCTGGTACAGCGGGCTGAGTAGCAGCAGGACCTGCTCCTTGGCGAAGTCGGGGTCGATCATTGCCACGGTCACCGCGTGGAAGGCCAGATCCCAGGCCGCGAACCACGGGTACTCCCAGGGGTCAGGCATGAGGATGACGTCGCCGGCCACGAGGTGCTGCCAGTCGCTGTTGCGTCCGGACCAGCGCTGATGCGGCGGCACCGGCTGACCCGGATCGCCCTCCAGCCACTGACGCACCTCGTAGTGGTAGTACTGCTTGGACCACAGCAGCCCCGCAAGCGCCTGGCGCTGCACGAGCCGGCGGTCGGCGTCGAGATCCGGGCGGGCCAGCGCGTTGTAGAACTCGTCGGCCTCCGCGCGCCGCTCGGCCAGCACTGCGGCGGCGATGTCCAGCGGCTCCAAGAGGTCGACCTGGGACAGCCGAGCGGTCACCACGATGCTGGCGCCCGCGGCGAGCGTGGCCCTCACGTGCGCGGCGACCTTCGAGCCCGACACCGCATTGGTGGCGTCGGTGTTCCCGCCCACCACGTGGCTGTTGATGCCGTCCTTGGTGAACTGCCCGGCGTTCCGGCCGTGCCCCAGCGCGGTCTGGTTCGACTCGTTGTCACAGAACAGCAACCGCGGCGGGTCGGACGCCGCGAACGACTCACCGGGCTCGCCCTCCAGTGAGCTGGTCACGGCGAACCACCGCTCGCCCAGCTTTTCGTGCTCGGTGCGCGCCACCCCGGGGCGCACGGCCCGGATCTGTGGCTTGGCCGTTTCCGGCGGCCAGCTCCACGTGTTCCGGTACCACAGCTGAGGCAGCACGTGGATCTCGGCGGGATCCGGTCCGCGGTTGGTCACCGTGAACCGCGCGACGACGTCTTCCGGGGTCGGCTTGGCGTACTCCGCGACCACGTCGAAGTAGCGGTCCGCCAGCCACTCGGTGCGCAGTGCGTCGAACAGCTCGTACTCGCCGACGTCCTGGCCGCGCCTGCTGTTCGTGACTCGCAGGTCGTCGTAGGGGAAGCGCGCCTGAGGATACTTGTAGACCATCGATGCATAGGCGTGCGAGGGCAGGTTGTCGGTGTAGAACCAGTAGTCCTTCGCGTCCTCGCCATGGTTGCCCTGCGGGTTGGTCAGCCCGTAGGGGCGTTCCTTGAGGATCGGATCGCGGCCGTTCCACAGGGCCAGGGACAGGCAGATGATCTGCTCCCTGTCGCACCACCCGGCTAGGCCGTCCTCGTTCCACCGGTACGCGCGCTGGTGGGCGTGCTCGAAAGGGAAGTCGGCCCAGGCGCTGCCGTCGGCGCTGTAGTCCTCCCGCACTGTGCCCCACGCCCGCTCGGCCAGGAAGGTCCCCCAGCGCCGCCAGTCCGCGGCACCCGACCGGGTCTCGGCCAGACGCAGTGCCTCCGCGGTGCGCGCCACCCGTGCCGCGCCTGCGGCCCCGTCCGCACCTGCGATCACGTCAGTCGCCCCCCTCGTGCTTGACAGTGTCCTGCTCCCCGGCCCCGGTCGGTAGGTGCCAGCGGCGCGGACCGAGCAGCGCGATGGCTTCCTCGGGTCCCCAGGACCCGGGCGCATAGGGCCGGACGGGAGGTGGGGCCTCGAGCAACGGAGCCGCGACCTCCCACAGCCGCTGGACCGCAGCGGCACGGTTGAACAGGGTCCGGTCGCCGAGCATGGCGTCGTGGAGCAGCCGCTCGTAGCCCCTGAGCTGGTTCTCGATGGTGAACGAGGTGTCGTACCGGAACGTCATGCTGGCCAGGCCCAGCGCGGTCCGGGCCCCGGGCACCTTGGCCAGGAACTGCACGACGATCCCGCCGGGCTCGGCGATCTCGAAGGACAACGAGTCGGGGTGATGATCGCCGGGGAACAGCGCGTGGTCGGGTCGCCGGTAGCACAGGGTGACCACGCTCCGGCGCTGGGCAAGGTGCTTGCCCGTGCGCAGGTAGAACGGCACCCCGCGCCACCGGTCGTTGTCGATGCGCACCTCCAGGGCCACGAACGTCTCGGTTTCGGAATCGGCCGCGACGCCGGGCTCCTGGCGGTAGCCGTCGTACTGGCCGCGAACCGCCCGGCTTGGGTCGATCGGGCGGAGGTCGGCGAACACCGCCTGCTTCGCCCGGGCCAGGGCGTCGGCCGTGAACGAGTCCGGGCGTTCCATGGCGACGAATCCGAGCGTCTGCAGGAGGTGGGTCACGACCATGTCGCGGAATGCCCCGACCCCCTCGTAGAACGCGGCACGTCCCTCGAGGCCCAGCGTCTCGGGCACGTCGATCTGGACGCTGTCGACGTACTGGCGGTTCCACGTCGGGTCCAGCAGGCCGTTCGCGAACCGGGAGACGAGGATGTTCTGGACGTCCTCCTTGCCCAGGAAGTGGTCGATCAGGTACACGTCGTCCTCGGCGAAGGCCGTGCCGATCAGCGCGACCAGGGTTCGAGCCGAGTCAAGGTCGGATCCGAAGGGCTTCTCGACGATGACCCTGGCTCGTCGGTCGGCGAGGCCGCAGTCGCGCAGCGCCTGCAGGACGCCGGGGAACGCGCGCGGTGGGACAGCGAGATGGTGCAGCAGGCGGGCGTCTGTGAGTTCGGCGCGTCTGGCCCCGACCGAAGCGACCAGCTCGTCCATGCGGTCGGGCCGGGAGACCACGTAGGACAGGTTCGCCGCGAACCTCGCCCAGTCCTCGCCGGCCGGGTCGCGCTCACCGAACTGCGCGATCGCGTCGCGGGCATGGTCGCGGAACCCCTCGTCGGTGAGCTCGTCCGGTGACGTGCCCACGATGCGGTACTGCGTGGGAAGCAGGCCCGCCGCGCCCAGGTGGTACAGGCCCGGCAGCAGCTTGCGCCTGGCCAGGTCACCGGTCGCTCCGAAGATCACGATGACGTGGTCCTCCGGGATCAGCCCGTCGCGAACGGGATCGCTCATGGCGGCCCCCGGCTCAGGGTGCTGTGGGGCCGGTGGGGCGCCCGGGCGACGTCGCCGGGCCGCCGACCACATCGGCAGCTGGGTTCCCACGGACCGGCTTCTCGACGTGCCCGCCGAACTCCCCGCGCATCGCCGACAGCACCTTCGCAGCGAACGCCCCCTCGCCCCGGGATTCGAACCGCTGGTAGAGCGCGGCGGCGATCACCGGTGCGGGCACCCCTTCGTCGATCGATGCCATCACCGTCCACCGACCTTCGCCGGAGTCCGACACCCGGCCGGCGAAAGCCGCCAGCTCCGGGTCTCGGGCCAACGCATCGGCGGTCAGGTCCATCAGCCACGACCCGAGGACCGAGCCTCGGCGCCACAGCTCAGCCACCTCGCCCACGTCCAAGCGGTACCCGTAGTACTGGGGGTCGCGCAACGGCGTGGTCTCGGCATCGACCTCGCGGGTGCCCAGCCCCACGTCCGCGTGGTGCAGGATGCTCAGGCCCTCCGCGATCGCGGCCATCACGCCGTACTCGATCCCGTTGTGGACCATCTTCACGAAGTGCCCGGCACCACTGGGGCCACAGTGCAGATAACCGTTCTGGGCGGTGCCGTCGAGGCGCGTGCGAGCCAGGGTGGCCACGGCGACAGCAGCTCCCGGGGCGAGGGAGGCGAAGATCGGGTCGAGGCGGCGCACCGGGTCGACCTCACCGCCGATCATCAGGCAGTAGCCGCGATCCAGGCCGAAGACCCCTCCGCTGGTCCCGCAGTCCAGGTAGTGGATTCCCCTCGCCCCGAGCTGGGCCGCCCGCGCGATGTCATCGCGGTAGTAGGAGTTGCCTCCGTCGACCACGATGTCGCCGGGGTCGAGCAGGTCTGCCAGCTCGTCCACCGTCTGCTGCACCAGTCCGGCCGGCACCATGATCCACACGGCCCGGGGGACCGCCAGTGCGCCGACGAGCTCCGCCAGGGACTCTGTCCCGAGCGCGCCCTCCCCGGCGAGCTGGGCCACCGCGTCGGCATTCACGTCGTACTCCACGCAGTGATGGCCGTCGCGCGTCAGCCTGCGAACGAGGTTCGCCCCCATCCGGCCAAGTCCGATCATGCCCAGCTGCATCGGCCGCTCGGTCGTCATCGTTGCCCCCGCATCTGGGACTCGATGCGGGCGATCAGGTCCTGCCACGAGTCGACGAACGCGGCAGCCCCGTCTGACTGGAGCTGGGTGGCCAGCGCCCCGACGTCCACTCCGACGGACTGGAAGCGAGCCAGCACCTCGTCGGCGTCGGCTCCGTCGGCCGGCAGCAGCTCGCCGACCTCGCCATGGTCTGCGAACGCCTCCAGCGTCGCGGCCGGCATGGTGTTGATGGTCGACGGCGCGGCCAGACCGGTCACGTAGAGGGTGTCGGGCGTCTTGGGGTCCTTGGTGCTGGTGCTGCCCCAGAGCAGGCGCTGCAGCCGGGCCCCCTGCCCGGCGAGGCGCTGCCAGCGCGACGAGTCCTGGACTTCGCGGTAGGCCCGGTACGCGGCCTTCCCGATCGCCAGGCCGAGCTGGTCGCGCAGATCTTCTGGGACCTGGTCCCGTACGGCCTTGTCCCACCTCGACACGAAGACCGAGGCGACCGAGGCCACGGCGGGATCCAGGCCGCGGTCGAGGCGACGCTCGACTCCGGTCATGAACGCGTCGGCGGCGGCCCGGTACTGCTCGGCATCGAACAGCAACGTGACGTTGATCGGCACTCCCGCAGCGATCGCCTCGGTGATGGCCGGCAAGCCCTCCGGCGTCCCCGGGATCTTGATCAGCAGGTTGGGCCGGGCAGCCCGCTGGTGCAGCTGCATCGCGGCCGCCAGCGACGCCTGCGTGTCGTGGGCCAGCGTCGGGGAGACCTCCAGGGACACCCATCCGTCCATCCCGTCGGTCCGCTCGTAGGTGGCCAGGAACAGGTCAGCGGCTCGGCGCAGGTCCTCGATGGCCAGCTCGAAGAAGACCTCCTCGGCCGAGGCGAGCTCGCCGGACATGTCGCGGATCTGGTCGTCGTAGGCGCCCGAGGCGATCGCGTTGTCGAAGATCGAGGGGTTCGAGGTGAGGCCGGTCACGGCGTAGTGGTCGATGTAGCGCTGGAGCGTGCCGTCGTCCAGCATCGTCCGGGTGATGTTGTCCAGCCATAGGCTCTGGCCGGCAGCGTGCAAGGCCTGGGTGGCACTCATCGGGAGCCTTCCTGCAGGGTGTCCCCGCGGTCGGGGGGTTCGCCGCGTCGGGTGGCGGCGACGACGTCGCGCGCCACCTGCGCCACATTCCCCTGGGTGAATCCGAACTTCACCTGCAGCGCCTTGAGGGGGGCGGACGCACCATAGGTGTGCATCCCCACCACGGCGCCGGCCTCGCCCACCCAGCGGTCCCAGCCGAAGGTCGAGGCCTGCTCGACGGCTACCCGCGCACGAACGGCGGGCGGCAGCACCTCGTCGCGGTATGACTGCGGCTCTCGGTCGAACAGCTCCCAGCACGGCATCGACACCACGCGCGCCCCGACCCCCTCTCCGGCCAGCTCGTCGCGGGCCATCAGCGCCAGGTGCACCTCCGAGCCGGTGGCCAGCAGCAGCACATCCAGCTGCCCGCCCAGCGGCGTCTCGGCCAGCACGTAGGCGCCTCGCGCGACGCCGGCCGCCGCGCCCAGGGTGGAGCGGTCGAGGGTGGGCAGATCCTGCCTGCTGAGCACGAGCATGGCTGGCTCGTGGTGCAGCGGCATGATCACCCGCCAGCACTCGACCACCTCGTTGGCGTCGGCCGGCCGGAACACCAAGAGCCCCGGCATGGCACGCAGCGACGCCAGCTGCTCGACCGGCTGGTGGGTCGGGCCGTCCTGGCCCAGGCCGATCGAGTCGTGGGTGAGCACGTGGACCACTGGGATCTCCATCAGCGCCGAGAGCCTGATCGCGGGGCGGGCGTAGTCGGTGAAGGTCAGGAACGAGGACCAGAACGGGCGCAGTTTCGTCAGGGCCATCCCGTTGGTGATGGCCGCGGCGGCGTGCTCCCGCACCCCGAAGTCGACGTTGCGCCCGCCGGGTGTGCCGGATTGGAGGTCGCCCGCGTCGTCGAAGGTGAGCGTCGTCTTCGTCGAGCTGGCCAGATCGGCGGATCCGCCGAGCAGCCAGGGGACTCGCCGGGCCACCGCGTTGAGCACCGTGCCTGATGAGACGCGGGTGGCCAGGCCGTCGGGATCGGGGTCGAAGCTCGGCAGATCCTCGGCCCAGTCGTCGGGCAGCTCGCGGCGCTGGATCCTCTCCAACTGGTCGGCCAGCTCCGGGTGCTGCTCGCGATACGCGGCGAACATCGCCTCCCACTCCTCGCGGAGCCGCGCTCCCCGCGCGCCGAGGCCGGCGGCGACATGCTCCACGACACCGTCCGGGACGTAGAAGTCGCGGTCCGCCGGCAGGCCCAGGAACTGCTTGGCGGAA
>CAZWXF010000071.1:8120-14587 GCA_964638055.1 uncultured Bifidobacteriaceae bacterium
AGGGTCACTGCTTGGCGGCCCTCGACCTCGTAGTCCGGGTCGACCGCGCGCACCTGCGCCAGGTACAGCAGGGCCCACAGCAGCGCTGAGGCGTGGCCCTCGGAGAGGACGAACCGGTCCCGGTTGGGCCAGATCGGGTCGGTCGGGTCGAACCGCAGCCGATGCTGCCACAGCGTGTACGCGACCGGCGCTATCCCCATCGGGGTGCCGGGATGCCCGGAGTTCGCTGCCTGCACCGCATCCATAGCCAGGCCGCGGATCGTGTTGATCGTCAAGGTGTCCAGGTCCACCACATCATCTCCCTGAGGTAGCCCCTCGGCGCCAGAGCTGGCAACAGGCCTGGGAGAACAGGCGCCTTGTGGGAAGCTCTCTTCCTCGACCGTACCCACTTCCCGGGCGATGGGCAGGTGGACCGACGACGACACGAAGCTGCGCCCCTGGGTGGCCGGATGCGTGCCGCTGGCCACCGATCGGTGCACCTACTCGACGGCCACGTCGGTCGAGCCCCACGGCCCTTTGATGCCGCGCAGAGCCAGCGGACGGAAGGCCGCCGGCACGTGCGGGTGGGTGCGCAGCTGTGTTCCCTGCGGCTGCATGCCCAGGATCACGCGGAGCAGGAGTAGGGGCTTCCCGCGGCCCAGGCCTGCGGCGAGGAGGCCGTGGGGTAGGCCGTGAGGGCGTGGGTGAGGGCGCGCGGGTAGCCGGCGAACACCTCGGGCAGCCTGGCTTGGAAGTGAGCGCCGGCCTCGATGATGGCTTCGGCGATCCGTGCGGCTTCGGTGTGCCGCCCGTACCGGGCGAGCCCAGCGGCGATGATGGAGTTGTCGTGCGGCCACACCGTGCCCACGTGATAGCCGATGGGGTTGTAGGCCAGCTGTCCGCTCGCGAGGCTGCGCACCCCCCAACCGCTGAACAAGGCCTCGCCCATGAGGTGCTCGACGATGCGGTCCACCCGCGATTCGGGGACCAGGCCGCTCCACAGCAGGTGCCCCATGTTGGAGGCCAGCGTCCGGACCTGCCGCTTGTCCCCGTCCAGGGCCAGCGCGTGGAAGCCGCCGTCGTCGACCCAGTACGCGGCGTCGAACCGAGTGCGCAGATCTGCTGCGGCGTCCTCGAGGGACCGGGCCAGCTCCTCGTCCTGCCACACCTCACGGGCGAGCCGGGCCCCGCGTACCCGGGCGTCGTAAGCGTAGCCCTGCAGCTCGCACGTGGCCCGCGGCAATGTCGCCAGGGAGCCGTCGGGGTGCACGATCGAGTTCCAGGAGTCCTTCCAGCACTGGTTCACCAGACCGGTCTTCGTCATCACATCCTTGTCGTGCTTCCTAGGCATGCATGAGAGGCATGAGGAGAGCCTCAGCACGCATGGAGACGCGCGAGGATTGCCTGAGGTCGAGCTTCGAGAGCTCTGCAACCGTACGAACCGCGCGTGACGGACGGCTTAGGCGGCGCGCAGCTGTTAGTAGCAGAACCAGGCCACCGTGACCTCGTAGTCGGGTCTCCGGCGGTCAGGCCGGCGTCGAGGCGGTCGAGTTGGCGTTCACTGAGCTTGTCGATCCCGTCGGCGAGCCCGTTGCGGATCCGGAAAAGCGGGTCGTCGCGGTGCCCGCGGTGCCCGAGCTACTGCTGCTGTAGCAGCCGCATGGGACGCGGCGGAGGTAGGGCGAGCCGAGGGCTCCCCGTCAAGATGGCCCTGATACTGGCCGCGCTCGTCACACCGGGAGACCCGTCGAGCGCGGATTCATGTCATGCCCCTGGGCCATCATGGGGGGAACGGGTCGGGTGGCCCGGGTGCCAGACACATCGAGGGGGAACACCTTGGACCGCGCAACATCGGGTGGCGGGCAGCATGCCCTGCATTCCGGCTCTGGCGAACCGATCTTGATCGCCGAGGTCGAGGTGGACATCTGTGGGCTGGAAGTCGACGACTGCCGTGTCCTGCTGGAGCGCGGTCCGGAGGGCGACGTGATCCACCTGCGGCACCGTGAGTACACGGGCCAGGACTGCTCCATCACGCTTCCGGCGGCACCGGGCACGGATCGTGAAACAGCGGGCGTGTCCTTGGGACGCGCCGTCCGAGAGGGCAGTGCCTGGATCTACGACGTCATCCAGGCGGGTGTCCTCGATCTCGAGGCATGCCAGCGCATCGTCGACCAAGCCCGCGAGGCGTGGCGCGCAGACCGCGATGCCGCGACGAGCGCAGCGCGGGAAGCGGATGAGCGCTCTCCGAGCCGGATCGTGGCGGCGGCTCGGGCGGCCGGGCTCAGCCCCGAGCCCGACGGCCGCCGCGCCCATCAGTGGATCGCCTCGTGTCCGGGCGGGCACCACAGCATCATGCTCAGCACCGGCTCCGAGACGTTCGGATGCGGCTACTGCAAGCAGAAGGGCGGCCCCGACAAGCTGGCCTCCTTCGTGGCGCGTCGGAGAGCGCGATGACGACCGACCGCGCGGGGGTCACCCCCTATCCTGGCAGCGAGACGGGTGCTGCGCCCGGGGCTGCGACGGCCCCCGGTCCACTGCCCGAGCGCGCTCCCCGCGCATGGGATGGGGGCGCGCAGTCGTCGCCTTCGGAGCAACAGCCCCGGCTGCGGTTCGTGCCGGGACCGATCACGGACGTCCAGTACGAAGAGATGGAGGTGGGTGAGTCCCTCGTCGCCTTCGTCTACCCCGAGCTCAGGCTGAGCTACCCGTACGACGACCCCGGCGGCAAGGCCGCGACGGAGATCACGATCGCCTCGGCCAGCTGCGTGATCCTCCACGCCATCGGAATGACCGACGCGATGTGCGAGGTCGACGACGAGCTGGCCGCCATCTCGGACGAGCTGCAGGCGTCGGGGCGCTTCCCCTACGGGGGCAGCTTCCTCCATGTGTCCGACCTCACGGTCGATCCGTATTGGCGCGGGGGCGGGTTGGGCCCCGCTCTCGTCTCCTTCATCGCGGCCGACTGCATGGTCGAGGCGGCCACGCTGCTGCCCGCTCCTATCAGGACCGCGCGCGCTGGCACGGACCTGACCTCGAGGCATTACCGGGGAGCCACGGCGGCCGATCGCAGCGCCGTCGCCGAGGCATGGCAGAGGGCCGGCTTCGCGCGGATCGACGACGTTCCGCCCGACCCTGACGATGACGTCGACGCCTCGGACGGGCCACGGGAACCCTCGAGTCGATACCTCGTCCGCATGGAGGATGAGGACATCTACCAGGCTGCCAGGGTTCGGCTGGCGGCGGCGCGACTGTGTGCCCGCGGCGACGACGTGCGGGAGTGGCACGACGCGAAGGTCAGATCGGCCGAGCGAGCCTCCCGTCTCCGCGCAGCGTCGGCCCGGAGGGCTGCGGATCACTCCAAGGACGAGGCTCTGGACCGCTCGCGGGACCGTGATCGTGCGGCCCGGCTGATCGACGAGCGGATCGAGCGGATCATGCCGACGGCAGGCCCCTGGCGAGGGACTGACACGATCCTGCTCGAGGGCGCGCATGTGCAGGTCCGCGTCAGCGGGAGGCAGGCTCCGCAGCTGCGCGTCCAGATCGTCTCGTACCTGCCTGAGCAGACCGAGGCCGGTCTCGATCCCTCCCTGGGGGAGCTAGGCGCGCTCGTCGACTCGTCGTGGGGCGCGGGCGCTCGCGCCTGGACGGTGGCGCACCGGCCCGACCGCTCGACGTCCTCCTCAAGCCACTTGGCCGCCAAGGCGATCGTGAACGCACTCGTCGACGGCCTCGGCCTGCAGCCGGAGGCCATCGTGGCGGCTGCCGAGTCGAGTGTTTCGCCAAAGCCTGCCTCCCAGGCGGAGTTCGGGCCTCTTGCGAACGCGGAGGGAATCGTCGACGACCTGGCCGACCTCGAACTGGACTATCGGGACTTCGTGGTCACCAGCCGGACATCCCGCGGTCATTACGGCCCTCGAGATGCCGACGTGCCGGCGCAGTTCTTCGTCATCGATCGTGAGATTGCCGAGCCGGGCGACGAGGGGGATCTGGTCGCCCTCGCTGCCCGGGGCACCGCCTCGTCGGCAGTCATCTGGTACCGGTTCGACGGGAGGCGCTGGTTCCCGGATCCCACGGTGCCGCGCCGGGTCAGGCCCGGCTCGGGTGAGGTTCTCCGGGCCGTCACCGGCCAAGCGGCGCAGGAGATCGAGACCGATGGCTGAGCCCGAGCTCCAGCGGGCGCACCAGGCCAGGTCTCAGGCATCCGCAGGAAGGGCATGGCACTGGAAAGTCCCGAAGCCGGGCGGAGCAGACCTCCCCTTGGCGCAGTCACAGCACGAGGAGCCACATGACACACAGCCACCGAACCCGCGCGCTCAACTCGGTCCAGAACGACCGCGTGGCGGGAGCCCTCAACGGCACGGCCCTGGGGGACGCCCTGGGCGCGCCCTACGAGTTCGGAGAGCCGCTGCCTGCGTCCTCGAGGGTGGAATCGCGTCGGCCGAGACGCTCCGGCAAGCAGCCCCAGGAGATCCGCACCTGCCGAAGCTGCGGGGAGGCCGGCCTGCCGATCGTGTACGGGCTTCCCGGACCGGGTCTCGTCGAGGCTTGCGAGCGAGGGGAGGTGCTCCTCGGCGGGTGTTGCCTCACCGAGTCCGACCCCGCTTGGACGTGCCCGTCCTGTGGAGACTCCTGGTGAGCCAGACGGGAGGGCGTGAAAGACCGGGGCCGCCTTGGTTGACCCGGCCAGGCGCCGAAGCAGAAGGAGCGACCGGGGCCGACGAATCGTCCGCGAGCACAAGGACCGCGCAGCTCCCCGCCACGGCGTGCATCGGCCCAACGAGATGACGTCGACGGCGAACCGAAGACCTGCCGGTCGAGCAGGTAGTTTCAGGACAGCCCAGGATGATGACCTCGCGGTGTGGATCGCCGCCGAACAGGCCCGCTTCGGGCGATCGCCGCCGTCAACCTGACCGCGGCCGGGTCGAGGGTGACGGAGACGTGGGGTCCGTCGCTCCCGTCGTAACCGAGGTCCCAGACGCTGATCCGGCCCCGTCGGTGTTGTACTCCAGCTGGAGGGAAATCCGCGCCGCGCTGCAGATCGACCCCGACCGTGCGCCCGTAATGGCTGTCGAAGTCTGTGAAGAACCGTCGGACCTCCCAGTCAGAGCCATATTTCCGCGTCTCGCCGACTGTCGCGCGCCATGTTGGTCACGGGATTGGTCACAGTCCGCAACGGGTTGACGGCTACGGGCTGCTGCGGCCCCTCCTGCGGACCCCTCTGGACAGGTGCTCGTGACAGGTGCGGGCGGCGACAGGCCCGCATGCCGCGCCGGGCCATCGCGGTCATGGGGCTGGGCGTGGTTGGCGGGTGGATCGACGGGTGCGGATGTGGTTTGGGACAACCTTTGCCACGGATCTCGCACGTTTGACCGACCGGCCTGCCGGGCATCATGAAGCCAGTCCATGACCCTCATCAATCCCCGAATGCTCGATCTCATGCTGGCGGGACGATTCGATGTAGAACTCCCGCAGGCCGTCGGATCGCTGATCGGACGGAGGTAACAGAAGATGCAGCCGCTCGACCCAATCCTGGCGAGGGAGGGCATCACCGCCCGCCATTGGTACGCCCGCTTCGACCGGGAGCACCCGTGCCCGGTGTGCAGCAGCCCCGCCCACACCGACTGGGGTTCGGCGACCTACCCCATCACCCGCTGCACGGAGTGCGCCTGGACCGGCTCACCAGTTGAGCGGACGGACCTTCGCGAGCCACGTCGGGAAGCCCTGTCCCACATCGACCGGGACCTGCCACCGTTCTGAGGCGACCGAACGGCACTGTTGCCTGGAGCGGATCGGCGAACGTCTCGCCGAAATCTTGCGGATCAGCGGCACTCAACCCGCTCATGGCGTCCCTTGTTGGGGACCTCGACGGCCCATCTACTGCTTTCGGGACTCGTGAGGCTGCCTGCAGGATGATCTTCTGGGCTGGCCCCGCTCGATGGCATTGCAACAGTGCCGGCCCACCTGCTGACGTCCCTGGTGGAAGGCCAGCGGAGGGCGAGCTGAAGCGGCCGGCCCCCAGGCAGCCTTGTGAAGGAAGCCGTGTCCTGGAACGCGCCGCACCGCTGGTCCCCGCGGTCCACAGCGAGCGGTCGGCTGGCGGGCTCCCCGCCGTGGAGTGATCGGGTGCTCGGATGCTCGGCGTTCTGTCACAGCGGGCGCCATACTGGGATTCCGCGGTCGACGCGGATATCCGCGAAACCTTCGGCAGGAACTCATGGCCTTCCTCGCGCCGAGCGCTCGGCTGGTGGTGAATTGCGGCTTTGGGCGTCCGATCGTGGGCTGGGATCCGGGAATGACCAACTCGTAGGACGGATCGACCTGACGAGCGAATCGGAATGGAGTACGACGTACCCGGCTCTTCGAACTTGACCGGGCAGGCGCCGGGTCGCGTCGTTGACGTGAGGGTGCCCGTGACCTCGGGTTCATGGCTGTCGCGAAGCAGTTCATGATCACGAAGTGAGGTCACGGGCGTGTTCGAGGGTACGCAG
>CAZWXF010000072.1:0-6777 GCA_964638055.1 uncultured Bifidobacteriaceae bacterium
CTCGACCGGCGCGGGGTCGACCGGGTCTCGACAGGCTCGACCGGCGGGGTCGTATCGACAGGCTCGACGCGGTGCGGGGTCGACCGGGTCTCGACAGGCTCGACCGGCGGGGTCGTCTCGACAGGCGCGTCCGGCGCGGGGTCGACCGGGTCTCGACAGGCTCGACCGGCGCGGGGTCCCCTCAGTCGCCCAGGCCGGTGCCCACCTTGCGCGCGGCAGTGATCCAGTCGTGGTCCAGTGGGACGTACTTCACCTTGCCGGCGACCTCCGACAAGGGCACGGCCTCCGTCCCCTCCCCGCGCGCAGCGACCATGACGCCGAACTGGCGATCCGCGACCAGGTCCGCGGCGGCCGCTCCGAGCCGCGTCGCGAGCAGTCGATCCGCGGCGCACGGCGTCCCTCCGCGCTGGACGTAGCCGAGGATGGTCACCCGGGACTCCAGGCCGGTCGCGGCCTCCAGCTCACGGGCGAGCTTGAACGAGTGCTCCCGCTGGCTGTCCTCGACATGGGCCAGGTGGGCCTTCGCGGCCCTGACCGCCTCCGGCGACTTGGCGGCCTTGACCAGGAGCTGGGCCGCTTCGTAGTCGGCCGCGTCGTCGAGGTCGCGCGCTCCCTCGGCCACGGCGACGACGCTGAACGAGCTTCCGCGAGAGGTCCGAGCCTTGATCGTCGCGGCGACGGCCTCGATCGAGTACGGGATCTCCGGCAGGAGGATCACGTCGGCGCCACCGGCAAGCCCCGCGGCCAGGGTCAGCCAGCCGGCGCGGTGGCCCATGAGTTCGGTGAGGATGATCCGGTGGTGGCTGTGCGCGGTGCTGTGCACCCGGTCGATCGCGTCGGTGGCGATCTCGGTGGCGGTGGCGAAGCCGAAGCTCGTGTCGGTCCCGGCGATGTCGTTGTCGATCGTCTTGGGCATCGTGATGACGTTGAGGCCCGCTGACATCAGGCGCATCGCATTCTTGGCGGTGCCGCCCCCGCCGATCACGATGAGGCCGTTGAGACCCTCGCGCTCGTAGTTCTCCACCACGGTGGGGACCATGTCGCGGGTCTCGCCGTCCACCTGCATCCGGTGGACCTTGTCTCGACTGGTGCCCAGGATGGTCCCGCCGCGGGTGAGTATCCCGGACAGCGCGGCGCCGTCGAGGGGAACGTGGCGATTCGCCACCAGGCCGGTGATGCCGTCACGGAAGCCGATCAGCTCCATGCCGTAGTGGCCGATCGCGGTCTTCCCGACGCCCCGGATGGCTGCGTTGAGCCCTGGGCTGTCACCGCCAGCTGTCAGGATCCCGATGCGCTTGACCTTGCCCACGGCGCCCACCTCGTTCCATCGATGGAATCGGCCATTCTGCCGACCGGCGGGCCGATCGCACAAGCGCGATGCGAGAGAAGGGGGCCAGGGGCCTTCTGGCAGGATCGCCGACCGACGAGCCGAGCCGGCGGCAGGAGTGAGGCCAGTGGCACGCACAGAGCTCAAGGACACCGGGTACGAGATCTTCATCGGGGCGCTGTCGACGCTCTCGATCGTGAACATGGTTCTCATCAACCTGGTGGCGGTGCCAGCGCTGGATCAGGTGCTCCTGGTCATCAACGTGGTGATCAGCATCATCCTGTTCCTGGACTTCTGCTATCGCCTCTACTCGGCACCCTCGCGCCGGGGGTACTTCATCAGCGGATACGGCTGGGCCGACCTGCTGGCCAGCCTGCCGCTGACGAACCTGAAGATCCTGCGGCTGTTCCGCCTCATCCGCGTCGTTCGCCTCCTGAGACAGCTCGGGGTGCGGACGGTCGTGACGTCACTGGTCCACAACCGTGCCGGCAGCGCACTGCTGAGCCTGCTGCTGGTGGCGATCCTCGTCATGGAGTTCGGCAGCCTCACGATCCTGGGCATCGAGTCCCAGTCCCCCGACGCCAACATCCAGACCTCCTCCGACGCCATGTGGTACCTGCTGGTCTCCATGTCCACGGTCGGCTACGGCGACCGCTATCCGGTCACGGAGAACGGGCGCATCCTCGGGGCGATGGTGATCGTCATGGGCGTGGGCATCTTCGGCACGCTGACCGGCTTCCTTGCCAACGCGTTCGTGCCCCGCCAGCACGAGGACTCCGAGGAGCCGGAGGCGGAGCCGTCGAGCCCGGACGCGCCGAGGGAGCCGCAACAGGCCCCGTCGCCCCCGGCCGCTGAGCAGGCGGACGACTCGGGCCCCGACCCGGAGGCCGGGCGGCGCGCTGCGCTGGAGGCCCTGCGCGAGCAGCACAGGGTGGCCCTGGCGACGATCGAGGAACTGCTCGACTCTCCCGGCCGCCGATAGGTCCGAGGCAGGAAGCGGACGTCGCCAGGTGGCGCTGCCCTCAGCGCTCGAGGCGGACCCTCACGATCCGGTCGTCACCTGCTCGGACCCGACCTCGACCGTCGGTGTTGTTCGTGAGGAACCACAGGTCTCCCTGCGGGGAGAGGGCGACGGCCCGGATGCGACCGAACCGATCCGTGTAGTGCGCCTTCGAGCGGCTGGGATCGGCCACTGGGATCTCCCGGAGCACCTGCCCCCGCAGGTTCGCCACGAACAGCGTCCCGCCCACGGCCAGCAGGCCACTGGGACTGGCCTCGGAGGGGTGCCACTGCTGCACGGGGTCCTCGTAGCCGTCCCGCCCGGCGATCCCCTCCACGAGCGGCCAGCCGTAGTTGCGGCCGGGACGGATCTGGTTGAGCTCGTCCCACGTGTTCTGGCCGAACTCGGTGGCCCACATGCGCCCGTCGGCGGTCCACGCCAGGCCCTGGACGTTGCGGTGCCCGAGGCTGTAGACGAGCGAGCCGCGGGAGGGGTTGTCCTGCGGGACGTCTCCGTCCGGGGTCATCCGCAGGATCTTGCCTCCCAGGGAATCCCGGTTCTGGGAGTTGCCACGTTGGGCGGCGTCTCCCGTGGCGACGTAGAGCATCCCGTCGGGTCCGAACGCGATCCGGCCACCGTCATGGTTGGCCGCAGCGGGGATGCCCGACAGGATCGTCTCGGGCGCCCCGAGCGACAGCGATCCGGGTGAGCCGGTGACCCGGAAGCGCTGCACCCGGTTGCCACCCCGACCCGTGGAATAGGCGTACAGGTCGCCGCCATCGCCGACGGCCAGGCCGAGCAGGCCGCTCTCGCCGATGGCCACCACGCCGGGCACGGTCCCGACCCTGCGGGTGCCTCCGCCGGCGAGCACCTCGAGGATCCTGCCGCTGTCGCGCTCACTGACCAGGGGGACGCCGTCGCGGAAGACCACCGACCAGGGGATGTCCAGCCCGGTCACGACATCTCTGGGGTCGCCCACCAGGGACACGGGATCGAGGGTGGTGGGCGACGGCTCGGGCGATCGTGAGGAGGTGCTCGGCGAGGGGCTGGTCGGGGCGGGGCTGGTCGGGGAGGTGGCGGTCTGGCTGGCGGGGGCGGTGACCTCCGTGGGGGTCTCCTCCGGCGAGGGCGTCCCGGGCTCCGGGCTGGAGCACGCGGCCAGCAGGCATGCCGCGATGCAAGCACCGACAGCGGCTTTCAGGGGGAGCTTCCGTGGCTGCATGGGCCCTCCGGGGGACGTTGCCGACCCGGCCACCGTACCGGCGCCCTCTCCGTCGGGGTGTGGCCGCCAGGAGACCGCCGGTCGAGGCCCCCTGCCGGATGAAGGCAGTCGGGGATGCTCCCGACTGGGCTCGACCAGCGGGGGCCCGACGTCCGTCGGTCAGCTGCCGTGCTCGGCTTCGCGGCCGGACGCCTCCGGCCCGCCCCGGCCCTGACCGGGTGCCTCCTCGGGCGGCTCGCCGGACTCCGGGGTCTCCGCCACGGCGTCCTCCTCGGTGGGCGCCAGCTCGTCGAGGGGCACGTCCTGGTCGCTGATGCCTCCCGCGATCGCCGCGCAGACGTAGAGGACCTGGGCCAGCAGCACGAGCACGAAGAGGGCTGCCAGCGGGGCGGCGAATGCGCCGTACTGGGGCCGGTCCAGGGCCCAGGCGACGATGATCCCCATCAGCTGCTTGACCAGGCCGATCGCAACTGCACCCATCACGGCCGCGATCAGCCGGGGCCGCCGGTGCGGGCGGATGCCGCCGAGGTGGCCGATGAGGATCCACAGGATCAGGATGTCCACGAGGAATCCGGCCAGAAGACCGATGCCACCGAGGAACGCGCGCTGCCACCCAGCATCGAAGCCGACCGCGTCGAGCAGCGGCCCGGCGAATGTGGACGCGAGGCTCAGCGACGCGAACGACACCACCAGCAATGGTGCGACGACCGCGAGGATCAGCAGGTGCCTGGCCTTCGCGCGGGGGAAGGGGCGTGGGTCCGGGGGCGCCCCCAGGATGAGGTGCATCGAGCTGCTGGCTCCCCCGACAGCGCCCAGGCTGGAGTAGAGCAGGACGACCAGGCCCAGGATGCCCGCCGTCCGACCGGTCGAGCGCAGCTGGTCGGGATCGATGCCCTCCTCCCCCACGAGGCCGGGCAGCGCGTCGTTGAGGGCCTCGTTGAGGGTGTCCGCCAGGTCCTCGGCGCCGATGATCGCGATGACACCGTAGGCGAACGCCAGCAGGGAGAACAGCGCCAGGAACATGAAGTAGGCCGTGCCCGCGGCCAGGAGGCCCACGTTGGCATGGGAGTAGCGCAGCAGGGACCGGTACGCGATCCCGCCGACCTGCGTGGAGTCGAGCTTCTTCGCGAAGCCGGGGACGTCGCCGGGGGGTGGATCGATCGGGGTGCCCGGGATGGGCGGAGGTGCGGCCGCCGAGATCATGGAGCCCTCCCTGCCGGACGAGTTCTGGTCTCCGTGCCCCGCCCTCGGGGCGGTCCGGACCATGCTGGCAGCGCGTGGGAGCGCCCGCCAGTCGGTGTGCGGCCCCGATGTCAGGCGGTAGCCCTAGGTTTCCGCCATGACCCGTCGCCTCCCACGACCAGCGCCGTCATCCGCGACGGGTGACCCGTCGACGATGTCCCCGGGTCCGAGCCGCGGGCGGCGGCGAAGCGGGTCGCGGGCACGCCCCCCGCTGGTGGGGCTGAGCCTCGCGCTTCTCGCCGTGCTCGTCCTCGCCGGTTGCGGCGGAGGCTGGGGGGATCCGGGTCCCAGCCCGTCTCCGACGGCTGACGACTCCTCGGAGGTGGTCGCGGCGGCGGTCTCCCCGGGGGAGTCCAGCACGGCGGAGGCGTCCTATCGCCTGGCCGACCTGGAGCTTCCCGACCTCGCCAGTCCCGTCGAGGTCGAGGGTCATGTCGTCGGGCCGGTCGGGGTGCAGGGAGCCCTGCCGATGGTGGTGCTGCTGCACGGGTACAACGGCTCATGCTGGAGTCCGGACACCGGCGACAGCACCGGCGACTGGCCATGTCCGAAGGGCTTCGAGCCGATCCCCCACGCGCTGGGCTTGACCTACATGCAGGAGCGACTGGCCTCCCAGGGCTACCTGGCGGTGTCGCTGAGCGCGAACGGCGTGAACGTGCTGGCGAGCGACATGGGCGAGGGGGCGGGGGCCCCCGAGCGCGCTGCGCTGGTCGCCCACCACCTCGATGCCTGGGCCGCCGGCGAGGTCCCCGGCATGGAGCGATGGCCAGACGTGGACACCGGGTCCGTGGTCCTCGTGGGGCACAGCAGGGGCGGCGAGGGGGTCGACCGGGCCGTCGCGGAGCGGCCTGCATCGGCGGCGTGGCGGGTGCGCGGGGAGCTGCTCATCGCACCGACCGCCTTCAAGCCCCCGGAGCGCAGCGCGGTCCCGGTCGTGACCCTGACCGGCTACTGCGACGGCGACGTGGGGCCGTTCAGCCCGCAGCGCTACGTGGACCGCCCCGCGGACCCGGCCGTCCTGCGCTCGTCGATGCTGCTGGACGGCGCGAACCACAACTTCTTCAACTCCGAGTGGGTCCCGGGCTCCTCGACCGTCCCGGGTGGCGCCGACGACGCCTTCAACGAGGCCGGCGTCGCCGACTCCCGGTGCGAGCCCGACGCCCCCACGCGGCTGACGGCCGCCGAGCAGCAGGAGGTCGCCGCACGCGTCGTCGGCCTGGCGGCTGCGGCCTTCCTCCGGGGCGAGCGTGCGGCAGCAGATGTGCTCGACGGCCGGTCGCCGGTTCCTATGGCCCGTTCGGAGGACCTGCGCGTCAGTGCCGTCGGGCGGGGCCGCACGACCGTCACGCGGGAGTCCGGATTCTCGGGCGCCGGCGAGGGTTCGGTCGTCGTGTCCGACTGCGTAGGGATATCCGAGACGGAGGAGCCGCACACCTGCGGCGGGACCACCGGGGAGGGCGTGTCGGTCCACTGGCCGGGCGAATGGCGCGACCCACCGCGCACGCCGTACTCGCAGCTGGAGTGGGCCGAGGCGGGGGGAACGGCCCGCCTGGACCTCCAAGCACCTCTGGACCTGAGCGGTGCGGCCGGCATCGACGCCCGGGTCGCGGTCGTCCCCGAGGGTCCTGACGTCTCGTTCGACGTGGTTCTCACTGACGCGGCGGGGGCGACGGCTGGGCTTGGCGGCGCCCAGGCGCTCGACCCCTGGCCCGAGGGCGACCAGCTCCCATCGCGGCGCTGGGGCCAGCGACTCTTCGTCCCGGTCCCCTCCGATGTCCCGCTGGACCGGGCGGCGATCACGGCGATCACTCTCATTCCCACGTCCGCCCCGGGGCACGCGTGGATCATCGACGTGAGCGCGCTCCCCGAGTCCCCGGCCTGACAGCGCTGCCTGAGCGCGTTGCCTCCGAGGTGCCCACCGCCGGACGTAGCCCAGCTCGTCGGTCGAGCCCCTCGACACCACCACCCGACCCCAGGCCCAGCTCG
>CAZWXF010000072.1:6877-8654 GCA_964638055.1 uncultured Bifidobacteriaceae bacterium
CGACCCCAGGCCCAGCTCGTCGGTCGAGCCCGTCGAGACCACCACCCGGCCTCGGAAAGCCCGATGCGCAAGCCCAGCTCGTCGTGCTCATCGGGCTGCAGCTGCGGTCGGTGGTGGAGGGCATCGACACCTACTCCGCCGGTCAGCTGGCCGCCGAGGCGTTGGCGGTGAGCGTGGTCGTCGTGGGAGTCCGCCTGGTCTGGATCCCGGTCGTCCCGCCCCTGGCTGCACGGATCGGGCGCCGGCCCGACTGGTCCCCCCTTCCGATGCGGCGGTCGGAGCGCCTCGTGTTCGCCTGGGGGGGCATGCGGGGCGCAGTCTCCCTGGTCGTCGCCCTCGCCCTGCCCCCCCTCGACCCCTGGACCGTGGTCTCGACAGGCTCGACCGACGACACACAGGTCCAGCCCGACGACACCACCAAGCCCGCGCCCCCCGCCCTGGTCGGCCCCAGCGGGTCGGGCAAGTCCCACGGCTGCCGCAGTGCTGCAGCGCCTGCTCGAGCACAGCGCCGGCCGGTACGAGCTCGACGGAACGGACGTGCGGGCCCTCCCCGAGGAGCACGTACGCCTGCGGATCGCCGCGGTCGACCAGGACGTTCACCTGTTCGACACCACCATCGAGGAGAACCTCCGGCTGGCCAACCGGTCGGCCTCACCGCAGGAACTGCGCTCGGCCCTGGAGCGGGCGTCGCTGGCCGACTGGGTGGACGCGCTGCCCGACGGCCTGGCGACACGCGTCGGGGCCCACGGCTCGGCAGTCTCGGGCGGCCAGGCGCAGCGGATCGGCCTGGCTCGCGCGCTGCTGGCCGACCGGCCGTTGATCGTCCTGGACGAGCCCGGCGAGCACCTCGACCACGCCATGGCCGATCAGGTGACAGCGGCCGCCCTGGCCGCATCGACGGGACGAGGGGTGCTCCTCATCACCCACCGGATGGCCCACACCGCCGTCTGCGACGAAGTGGTCGTCCGCATCGACGGCCGGGTCGCGGCGCGCGGGGCGCCGGGCGAGATGGACGGCTGGTGCGCCGAGGCCCGCTCCCACGAGCAGGGCCCGACATCCCGCATGTGAGCAAGCGCGCTCTGCGGGCCTGGGTCCGGCCGACGATGTCGAGGCCGTCCGGGTCGCGGGACCGTGCGTGCGCAGGCTCGACTCCGACCCGCTCGCGCGCCTTGCGTCCCACCCACCAGCAGGGCGGCATCTCCTCGTGTGCCACTCGCTCCCCCGCGGTCGGCGTCGACCGGGGAGGGAAGCCCTGGTTGCGCGCGAAATCCGCGTTATGAGGGTGGTGCAGACGGCAGGAGAGGATGCTGCGCAAGGAATCCACCGATAGACGCCCGCCGTGGGCCCCTATCGGTGGATTCCTTGCGCGTTTCCCTCGGCGCCCCCCGTCGACCCTCTGAGAATGCGGATTTCGTGGCAGATCCCCTCCGCGCCTGGCCGTGGGGGCGGCGCCCACTTCCGGCGGTGGGCGACACGCCGGGAAACGCTGCCCTTTGGGGGTAGGGCGAGTCAGCCCGTCCGCGCTCGGCTCTGGCCCCGAGTCACTCGTCCGCGACGTCAGGCGTGGACCTCGTCAAGCGTGCCCTTCTCCGGATCGAGGATGTCGTCTGCGCTGATCCGCTTGCGGAACACCCAGGACGTCCACCCCTGGTACCCGAGCACGATCGGCACGAAGAGGACCGCGACCCAGGTCGTGATCGTCAGGGTGTACTCCGTCGACGACGCATTGTTCGTGGTGAGGCTGGGGCCGGGGTTGCCGGGCATCACGTTCGGGAAG
>CAZWXF010000072.1:8754-14432 GCA_964638055.1 uncultured Bifidobacteriaceae bacterium
TGGTCCCGTGGGTCTTGAGGCTCAGGAAGACGGCACCGTGCGTCAGGAAGATGGCCACGAACGTCAGGCCGCCCAGCAGGGCGAACGGGTTGAGCAGGTTGAAGAACCCACCGGCGTACTCGATGGTGCCGTCGATCTCCTCGAGCGGGACGCCCCGGACGATGTTGGCGAAGGCGACTCCCCAGAGCAGGGCGGGTACGAAGGAGCCGAACACACGATGGCGGCGGCCCAGTTACGCCGCCACGCCACGTCCCCGCGCTTGGCCCGGTACTCGAACGCGACACCCCGCACGATCAGCGCCACGAGGATGAGGAACAGCGGCAGGTAGAAGCCGCTGAACAGGGTTGCGTACCACTCGGGGAAGGCCGCGAAGGTCGCACCACCGGCGACCAGGACCCACACCTCGTTGCCGTCCACAGCGGCCCCAGCGTGGTGATCATCGCTCGCCGCTCCGCCTCCGACTTGCCGATCACCGGCAGGAGCATCCCCACTCCGAAGTCGAAGCCCTCGAGGACGAAGTAGCCGGTCCAGAGGACGGCGATGAGCACGAACCACAGCGTCGTGAGCTCCATGATCCCGGCCCTCTCAGTAGGCGATCGTGAGCGGGCGGTCGGAGTCGCGGTCGACGAACGGGTCCTCCACGGTCTCGGGCGGACCTTGCCGGACCGTGCTCACGATGAGGCCGATCTCGACGACCGCCAGGACGCCATACAGCAGCGTGAACCCGATCAGCAAGCCGAGCACATGCCATGCCGCCACCCCGGGCGACACCCCCTCGAACGTGGGCATGAGGCCCCAGACGATCCACGGCTGACGTGCCGTCTCTGTGAAGATCCAGCCGAAGGACGTCCCGATGAGCGGCAGGAACGGGATGGCGATGCCGATCCGCGCCGACCACTTCGACTGCGGGAGCCGGCCCCGCCGGTAGCGCCACAGCGCGAAGGCCGCGTAGAGCATGGCCAGCATCCCGGCGCCGATCATGAGCCGGAACGACCAGTACGCCAGCGGGATATTGGGGCGGAAGTCGTCGAGGCCGGAGTCGGCGAACTCCTCCTTGTACTGCTCGTTGAGGTCGTTGATGCCCTGCCACGAGAGCAGCCTGGGGATCTCGATGGCGAAGAGCGGCTCCGACCCGTCGAGGGTGCCGATCGTGAGGACGGAGAAGGGGGCAGGCTGGGACGTCTCGTACAGCGCCTCGGCCGCCGCCATCTTCGTCGGCTGCTGCTCGGTCATGACCTTGCCCTGCACGTCGCCGGTGTACATCGTGGCCGCTCCGGCGACGAGCGTGGTCACCAGGCCCAGCCTCATCGTCGAGCGCGCGAGGTCGATGCTGCGCCCACGCGTCAGCAGCCAGATCGAGATGCCGGCGACGAGGGACCCCGCGACCAGGAACGAGGCGCTCATCGTGTGGAAGGACGCGGTGTAGGCCGTGTTCTGGGTCAGGACGGCGGCGAAGTCGTGGAGCTCCGCGCGACCCCTGGCCTCGTTGTGCACAGAGCCCGTCGGGTGCTGCATCCAGCCGTTGGCCGCGAGGATGAAGTAGGCGCTGAGCATCGTGCCCACCGAGACCATCCAGATCGTGGCCAGGTGCAGCATCTTGGGCAAGCGGTCCCAGCCGAAGATCCACAGGCCGAGGAAGGTGGACTCGAGGAAGAAGGCCAACAGTCCCTCGACGGCCAGTGGGGCACCGAAGATGTCGCCGACGAATCGCGAGTAGCTGCTCCAGTTCATCCCGAACTGGAACTCCTGCACGAGCCCCGTGACCACCCATGGCGAAGTTGATCAGGAAGATCTTGCCGAAGAACTTGGTCGCGCGAAGCCACTTCTCGTTGCCCGAGCGCACCCAGGCTGTCTGCATCCCTGCGACGAGCCAGCTCAGGCCGAGGGTGATCGGCACGAAGAGGAAGTGATAGACCGTGGTGGTCGCGAACTGCCATCGGGCGATGTCCAGCGCGTCCATGTGCGTCCCTCGTCTCGTGACGGCCCCGTGGGACCTGTTTGGGCCGCAGACGCCTCCGAACGCTCCCCGATGCTGCCAATCGACGGGGTCCGAAGCACATCGATCGACGTTCGACGGGGCTTGGCCGCCACGTGTCCTGCCTCGGCCACTCCGCCCATGCGGTCGCGGAATCGACGACAGGCCCATCGAGGCGGCTCCGCCGGCCCGGGCTCAGAGCGGCCGGGCTCAGGGGCCGGGCTCAGGGGCGGTCGGGACCCAGGAGCTGCAGTGCATCCTCGGGACGATCGAGCACCAGGTCCGAGGGCTCGGCGGGGTCGAAGAGGTGACCCCACGCGGCCGCGACGGCCATCGCTCCGCTGGCACGCGCAGCCCCGAGGTCCGCGGGCGAGTCGCCGATGTAGGCGAGGCGATGCGGCGGCACCCCGAGTCGCTCGGCGATGGCGAGCACGCCGTCGGGCGCGGGCTTGGGCCGGGCGACGCTGTCACCTCCCACGAGCACGTCCACTCCGATCCCGGCCGACCGCAGCAGCGGTGCGGCAGATCGGGCGCTCGCGCCGGTGAAGACGGCAATGGGCTGGCCGAGGGCTGCGAGCCGGGCCAGGGTCCCCAGGACTCCCGGATAGGCCGGAACCACCGCCGTCATCACGCGCCGTTAGTAGGACTCGGCCTCACCGGCCTTGAGGTCACGGCCCAGCAGGTGTCGCAGCATCTCCTCAGGAACACCCACGTGGTACGCCGCCACGATGTCGCTGCGCCCCAGGACCGGGCCGCCAAGCTCGGCGACTGCCGCGACGAAGGCGTCAGGCACGACCTCCGTCGAGTCGATGAGCGTGCCGTCCATGTCCCACGCCAGGTGCATGTTGGCGACGACCAGCTCGTTGACGGCGGCCCACGCCGACGGCGTCCAGGCCCAGTCCGGATGATCGACCGTGCGTGCGGCAGCCTCGTCCAGCAGCTCGGCGATCCGGGCTCCCGGGAGCGCACCCTTGTCCTTCTTCGCGAACAGCAGCTGCTCGACGGCAGCGGCGGCGGTGATGGCTGCGGTGGGCGACCCGTCAGGCGAGGCCTGCGAGCGTGCCAGCGCGTAGTCCCACATCTCGGCGTTGCTGCCGTGCCACTTCGCCGCGAAGTACTCGACCCCGGCCCGAGCGCACCCGAAGTCGTCCGGGTAGGCCGAGGCCGCCTCGGCCAGGGCGCGGTGGATGTCACCGGGCTCCCCCTGCCCGGCCAGCGCGACGCGCATCGCGGGCAGTCCGATCGGAGCGGCCTCGGTGTGACGCGCCCGGGTGTGGGCGACGATGTCGGCCGCCGCGGCCGCGCGGGTCCGGAAGCCCTCCCACCCCAGCGGGGTCACGTCCTTGGCCCACGATCCGGTGCGAGCCTCCCAGGCCCAGACGACGTAGGCCTGTGCCGTGATGGTGTTCAGCCACAGGTCGTCCGGTGTGTCGCGCAGCAGGTCGGCCAGCCACTCGACGACGCCCGGCACCTCCGCCACGGACGTCACGAGGGTGGCGAGTTCCGCGGGGGCTGCGGACGCGATGGCTGCCTCGAGCCTGGCGCGGTCACGGTCCAGGGCCGCTGCGTTGGCCTCGGCCACGGCTCGACTCCCGAGGAAGGGGTCCTTGACCCAGCTGGGGGTGCTCATGCTGGGCGTGCTCATGCGTTGGCTCCGTTCTGGCTGTGCTGTGGCTGCTGGGCCCGGAGGGCGACCTTCTCCGCGTTCCTGCGCCGTGCTCGCCGCGCGTACCAGGCGTTCTCCGCGGCGGCCACGACGATCGGCAGCACGAGCACAAGCAGCCCGCCAGGAGCGACGAGCTCCCCCTGGGCATCGAGCGGCCAGGCGACCACGAACAGCACCATCGTGACGAGGGCGACGAGGATGGCGCGCACGGGGCGGACGACGAAGCGCTGGTACCTGCTCAGCGGCACCTCGCCGGCGACCGGCGCGGCGATCTGGGCCGCCTCCTGGGTCGTCGGTGGCGGGGTGTCGGACCCGGGCATGTCGATCCAGCGCTCCGGGCCGGTGACGCCCTCGACCAGGTCGAGCCGTGGGGCATCGACCACGCCGGGGTCGATCCGGATCATGTCGCCGGAACGGGCCACGAGGATCCGCCGACCGTTGGGCCAGCGCAGCAGGGCGACCGCATCGGCGAACTGGATCGTCTCGGTCCGATCCCCGCGCACTCGGCTCACGCCGGCGACCCCGACGATCAGGTCGACAGGCACGTCGCCGGCATCGGTGGGCAGGCTGAACGTCTGACCGGTCACGGGCTGGGTATCGGCGGGGCTGACGAGCCTGAATCCGCCCCGGCCGATCGTCCGGGCCTCCGGCGGCAGGAGCAGCGTGGCGCTGCGCAGGACCTCGGCGGCGACAGCCTGGACATCGGCGGGCGTGACGGCCTCGAACTCGGCACGCAGCTGCGCCAGGTCCAGAAACGGCTCCCCGAACAGGATCTCGCGGGCAGCACGGTGGGCCCGGCCGAAGGCAGCCCGTGGATCGTCCAGGGCCGCCGCGTGAGCGGTGACGACATCAGCCAGCGTCCCGGCGTCGGGACCGTCGGCGGCCAGGGCGAACAGCACGTCGAGGAACGCATCGACCGCCTGCTGCGCCTGTCCTGATACGGCATCGTTGTAGGCGATCACGACGGCACGGTCGGTCGAGATCGGGACGTAGCCGGCACTGGCTCGGTAGGCCAGCCCGAGCTCCCCGCGGACGCGGCGCATGAGCTCCCGGTCCACCATCGACGCGTACGCGACCGACGCGGCCGAGCGGGTGACCTCGTCGATGAGCGCAGGACCCGAGACCGGCTCGAAGGCGAAGCTGGGCATCCGCGACGTGGGAGCCGCAGGCGCGGGGATCGGGCAGGGTCCTCCGGCTGGCAGCCGCCCGGGCCGCTGCGGGCCGACCACGACCAGGACGGCGTTGTCCGCGGTGAAGTACTGGCCCGCCCACTGCGACAGGTCCGCCGCGCTCAGACGCGACAGGCCCAGCTCCGGGAAGTCGGTGAGCCCGATCCCGGTGGCGCCGTAGCGGACGCACGCGAGGCGCTCGAAGATGCCCTTGGACCGGCCGTCCTCCTCGGCGGCCAGGATCTGCTTCTCGACCTCGATGCGCTGCTCGGGCAGGGCCGTCAGGTTCGCCACGATGCCGGACAGGTGGGCATCGATCTCGTCCAGCGTGCCGGACACCGTGAACGTCGTCGTGAACAGGTCGGTCTGGCCGTTGTGGTCGACGGAACCCTCGGTGCCTGCGAGCACGAGATGCTCCAGCAGGTGCGTGATGCCGCGGGTGGTGAGTGTCTCGTCAGCCTGGCCGACGCGGAAGACGAGGCCCGCGTGGCTGCGTGGTCCGGGGCCGGGGACCCAGACGACCCGGAGGCCGTCGACCCGTCCAGCGTGAGGTCAGGGGAGAGGTCGGTGTGGACGGTCACGGGGATCACGACTTTGCGGTTGTCAGGGTGAATGCACTCAGCGGGCCCGTCGGCTGCGCGGCGATCGGGCCAGGTGCGAACCGCAGCGATGATTCCCCGCCGTGCGCATCCCGAAACCCCGATGTGAGCAGGACGGGGAGGTTCCGGCCGATCCGGTCTCGACCTATGCTGCGCGGATGGTGGCCGTCGCGTCAGTTCATGGCGTGCTTCCGTCGCGCCGGTATTCGCAGCGGGAGATCACGAAGGCGTTCGGGGCCGCGGTGTCCACGGACGACAGCCATCTCGCC
>CAZWXF010000073.1:0-14415 GCA_964638055.1 uncultured Bifidobacteriaceae bacterium
ATCAAGCCACGAGCGCACCCCCGCCCCGCCCCGCCGGAGGATCCGCCCCGCGCAGTCTGGATGAGGCGTTCGCCCCCACGGACTGCGTGTGGCAGTCGGTGTCCCCGAAGCTGGCGACGGCGCGTCGCCTCTCGGCGGCGGTCGTGCTCGTGCCGCTGTTGATCGGAGTCGTCGTCGGCTGGGTCCTCGGCCCCTCCTGGCTGGGCCCGGCGCTGGGGTCGGCCTGGGTGGCGCTCACAGTCTGGAGCATGTGGCTGATCGGGCGCCGCGTGCGCTCCTTCGGGTACGCCGAACGGGCCGATGATCTCCTGGTCCGCAGCGGCATCCTCATGCGCCGCCTCGTCATCGTCCCCTATGGCCGGATGCAGCTGGTCGACATCACCGCCGGCCCGCTGGACCGGGCGCTGGGTCTCTCGACGGTCCAGCTGCACACGGCCGCAGCGACCACGCAGGCGACCATCCCGGGCCTCCCGCCCGGGGAGTCCGCGAGCCTGCGGGACCGGCTCGCGGCTCGCGGCGAGACCAGAAGCACGGGACTGTGAGCGATCCGCCGGTCTCCGGTCCCCCCGGCGCAGACGGGCGGCGTCATCGGACGCATCCGATCTCGCCGGTGCTCAGCGGCGCTCGGCAGGCTGGCATCGTCATCGTCCTGCTCGTGGCATTCGGCCAGGACAGCCTCTGGGCCGCCGCCCGCGAGACCGGCGGGCTGGTGGGCGCGATCCTCCTGGTCCTGGCCGTCGCCGTCGTGGCGGGCCTGGTCATCGTGGTCAACGTGCTGGTCTGGCTGCGCACCGAGTACTTCTTCGACGCGGCGGGCAACTTCGGCGTGGACTCCGGGCTGTTCATGCGCCAGGAGCGTCGCCTGGCGCTCTCTCGCCTCCAGTCGGTGGATGTCGTGCGTCCGCTCCTGGGGCGCCTGGTCGGCATGGCCCAGGTCCGCGTCGAGATGGCCGGCGGCGACGAGTCCCGGGTGATCCTGTCCTACCTGCCCGAGGGGCGTGCCCAGGGCCTGCGCGCGGAGATCCTGGCCCGGTCGGCGGGCTTGGACCCGGCCACCGCCGAAGCCCCTGAGCACGTGCTGGTCGTGGTCCCGGCGAAGGACCTGATCGTCAGCTTGGCCCTGCGCAGCGAGACGATCGCGCTGCTCGTCGTCTCTGTGGTCGTCGTCGGCGTGAGCGTGGCCAGCGCCGGCATCGGTGGGCTGGGGGTGCTCGTGCTCACCGGCGGCCTGCCCGCCGTCTCGGTATTCACCCAGTTCACCCGCTTCTTCGGGTTCACCCTGGCACAGTCCCCCGACGGCCTACGGCTGCGCCACGGGCTGGCCAGCGTCGCCAGCCAGACCGTGCCCCCGGGCCGCGTCCAGGCAGTCGAGCTCGTCGAGCCGCTGCTCTGGCGCCGCCGTGGCTGGGTCCGGGTGAACCTCAACCTCGCCGGGTCCCCCTCGAGCGAGGGCGCCGACGTCGAGACGGTGCTGGTTCCGGTGGCGCCGAAGGAGGTGGCCCACGCACTGGTGGCCCAGGTGCTCGAGGGAGTGGATGTCGGGGCCATCCCGCTCGCCGCCGCCCCGCCGCGAGTCCGGGTGCGCGCGCCGTTCCAGTGGCGGCGCCTGGCCGCCGGTGCGACTGACCAGGTGTTCGTCGCGCGGCAGGGCTGGCTGACCTCCCGGGTGGCTGTGATCCCGCACGCCAGGACCCAGTCGGTCGGGATCACCCAGGGGCCATGGCAGAGACGCCTCGGCGTCGCGACGGTCCAGGTCGACACCACACCCGGGCCGGTCACCGTCACGGCGCTGCATCGTGACGTCGATGAGGCGGTGGCGATGGCCATCGCCCAGCTGGAGCGCTCGGCGAGCGCCCGTCGGGGGGACCAGTCGGTGCACTGGATGAGGGACAGGGTCGGTCAGACTGCCGGCGAGGCGGTGCCCGAGCGCCCCAACCCATCGCCTCCCGCGTCGCAGGATCAGGTTAGTTCCGACTGAATTGCCGACGCTCTGGGCATTTGTGCTTGCCCTTGGCGCTCTGTGGTACAAGATGGGCCCGTGATCCCGGCCATGCCCTTCCGGCGCAGCTCAGAGGCCAACCTGCTGCGCACCCGCCACCCCGCTGGCATCATCACGGCCGCGGAGGCCACAGATCGGCTCACCGACATGTACGGCCAGGTGCTCCGGCAGGTCGAGGCGTCCCTCGGGCGGCTGATCCTGGAGTTCCAGGATGATCCGGTCCATCGCGTGGTCATCTCCGGTGTGCTGCGCGTCACCGAGTCCAACGGCATGATCAGCGTCCATCCCGATCCGAGCACGTGGGATGTGACCGAGGGCCAGATCCTGGACAGGGCCGTGGAGACCCAGCAGGTGAGCGCTGCGGGATCCCTGCGCCTGGAGATCGCCGGGACCACCCTGCAGGTCGACCCCGATCCCCACCATGAGGCGTGGGAGGTCCGTGGCAGCGACGGCTGGCTGCTGGCATGCCTGCCCGGCGGCGCCCTGTCTCTGTGGACGCCGTCACTGGGCCGCATCCCGCAGGCCCTGGGGCCCGCCTGATGGATCGACTGCTGGGCCGCGCGGCCCCCGTGGGGGAATCGGCGTCCTCGTCGGTGGGGGCTTGAACCGCGACGGACCCGCACCGCCGCCCGATCCTCGTGCTGCCCAGTCACCGGCAGACGCTCCCGCCCGGATGCGGGTCGGGATCATCGGTGTCGGGCGCGTGGGCGTGCCCCTGGGTGTCGCACTGTCCCGGGCGGGCCACCGGATCTCTGCGGTCCATGCGGTGTCCCGGGAGTCCCGGCAGCGGGCGGAGCGCCACTTCCCCGGCGTGCCCCTGCTGCCGGTCGCCGAGGTCGTCTCGGGCGCGGACCTCGTCGTCCTCACCGTGCCCGACGATGCGCTGGGTCCGCTGGTCGCGGGCCTCACCGAGGTCCACGCGGTCCGCTCCGGCCAGCTGCTCCTGCATGCTTCCGGCCGGTACGGCACCGCAGTCCTCGCTCCGGGGATCCGATCCGGTGCGGCGGGGCTGGCGCTGCATCCGGTGATGACCTTCACGGGGTCGGTCAACGACCTGGACCGCCTTGCCGGGTGCCCCTTCGGCGTGACGAGCAGTCCCGCCCTGCGCCCCATCGCCGAGGCGCTGGTCATGGAGATGGGCGGTGAGCCGTTCTGGATCGCAGAGGAGTCGCGCCCGCTCTACCACGCCGCCCTGGCCCATGGCGCCAACCACCTCGTCACCCTCGTCGCAGCCACACTCGACCTCCTGCGCGCTGCGGGAGTGGCCGACCCCGTCCGCCTGATCGGACCACTCCTGAGCGCTGCGCTGGCCAACGTCCTGCGGCTGGGCGACCTCGCCCTGACCGGTCCCGTGGTGCGTGGGGACGCTGGGACGGTCCAGGCACATCTGGACGAGCTCGGGCGGGTCGCCCCTCAGACCCGCGAGGCGTACCTGGCGATGGCGCGACTCACCGCCGACCGCGCACTCGCGGCCGGCCTGCTAGACCCGCAGGAGGCCGAGGGCCTGCTGGCGGTCCTGGGCAGGCATCCGCCACGCTGATCAGGCAGCGAGGCGGGATCGTGGCGGCCTGCATCCGCGCCGAGGTGGCCGCGCGCCGGTGGTGACCTGAAGACCCGGGAGCACTCCCGCCCCCGCTGCGCTCCGAGTAGCCTACGCACCGGCGAGCAGGAGGGTGCAGTGACCGCACAACCAACCGACCGGACGACCGTGCTGCACGTGGTGCGCACGCGCAAGTCCCTGGTCGATGCGTACGCGAGCATCCCCGCCCCCGCCGTGCGATCCGCTCGGGCGTCGCGGGCCGCGGTGTTCACCATGGGTGCCCTGCACGAGGGCCATGTCGCGCTGATCAGGGAGGCGCGCCGGGAGGTGGGCCCCCAGGGCCACGTCACCGTCACCATATTCGTGAACCCACTGCAGTTCGGCCCGGACGAGGACCTCCAGACGTACCCCCGGTCCATCAAGGACGACTTGGGGCTGTGCGCCGACCTCGACGTGGACCTGGTGTTCGTCCCCCCGGCCGACGTCCTCTACCCGGACGGCGAGCCGCAGGTCCGCGTCGACCCGGGCCCCATGGGCTCGGTCCTGGAGGGCGCGATCCGGCCGGGGCATTTCTCCGGGGTCCTGACCGTGGTGCTCAAGCTCGCGCTGCTGACCGCCCCGCAGGCGACCTTCTTCGGGGAGAAGGACTACCAGCAGCTCGTCCTCGTCCGCCGCATGGCCCGGGACCTGGACCTGCCGATGAAGGTGCACGGCGTCCCGACCGTGCGCGAGCCCGACGGGCTCGCCCGGTCCAGCCGCAACCGCTTCCTCGACGCCACCCAGCGCGCCCAGGCCGCCGCGATCCCCGAGGCGCTGGCTGCTGGGGTCACCGCGGCGGACCTGGGCCGCCCGCCGGAGGCGGTCGTGGGGGCCACCGAGGTCATCCTGCGCAAGGCCGGTGTGACGCCCGACTACGTCACGCTGACCGACGCCGACCTTCAGCCGGCCCCCGCCTCGGGCCCGGCGAGGCTGCTGGTGGCAGCCCGCGTCGGGGACACCCGGTTGATCGACAACACGCCCCTGACGCTGCGCGGATGAGCACGCCGAGGCTGGTCATCCCGACGCGTCTGGCGGCGCCCGACCCGGGCTGGTCCATCGCCACGGACGTGATCGTGATCGGCTCGGGGATCGCCGGGCTTTCCCTCGCCCTCGGCCTGCGGCGGCTGGGCCATCGCGTCCTCATCGTGACCAAGTCCTTCGTGGAGCAGGGCTCGACCCGGTGGGCACAGGGCGGCATCGCGGCTGCGCTGGCCGAGGGCGACTCGCCCGCGCAGCACCAGCGGGACACGCTCGTCGCGGGTGCCGGGCTGTGCGACCCCGCGGCGGTCCACCAGCTGTGCACCCGCGGGCCCGCGGCCGTTCGCAACCTGATCGCCCTGGGCGCCCGGTTCGACCAGACCGCCGACGGCGGGATCGCACTCACCCGCGAGGGCGGACACCTGCGTGACCGCATCGCCCACGCCGGCGGGGACGCCACCGGGGCCGAGATCTTCCGCACCCTCGTGTCCGCCATCGCCGACGACCCGGGGATCGAGCTGATCGAGCATGCGCTGGCCCTCGACCTGCTCCTCGACGCCGAGGGGGCCGCCCAGGGCATCACGCTGCACGTCATCGGCGAGGGACAGCAGGACGGCGTCGGCGCCGCGCTTGCCCCGGCGGTCGTACTGGCCACCGGGGGGCTCGGCCAGGTCTTCTCCCAGACGACCAACCCAGCCGTCGCAACAGGCGACGGCATCGCCCTCGCGCTGCGGGCCGGCGCTCGTGTCGCGGACCTGGAGTTCGTCCAGTTCCACCCCACCGTCATGTACCTCGGTCCCGACTCGACGGGCCAGCAGCCCCTGGTCAGCGAGGCGGTGCGTGGGGAGGGCGCGTTCCTCGTGGACGACATGGGCGTGCGGTTCATGACGGGGCTGCACCCGCTGGGAGACCTGGCCCCGCGCGACGTTGTCGCCAAGGCGATCATGAGGAGGATGCGCCAGCAGGGCCGCGATCACGTGTGGCTCGATGCCCGGGCGCTGGGGGAACGGTGGGCCACCCGCTTCCCGACGATCCTGGAGTCGTGCCGCGCCCAGGGGATCGACCCCGCTCAAGACCTGATCCCCGTCGCCCCGGCCCAGCACTATGCGTCCGGGGGAGTGCGGACCGACCTGAGCGGTCGGGCGAGCATCCCTGGCCTGTACGCCGCGGGCGAGGTCGCCTGCACCGGCGTCCACGGCGCCAACAGGCTGGCCTCCAACTCGCTGCTGGAGGGAGTGGTCTTCCCGGAGCGGATCGTGGCCGACCTCGCCCGCGAGGGCCTGCCCCGGCGACGCGATCCGGCGTCTCGGCCCGTTCACGTCGGACTGGTGGACGGGGCGCTGCGCCGGCCCATGCAGGATCTGATGACGCAGGGCGCCGGCGTCCTGCGCTCCGATGAGTCGTTGTCCGCTGCTCTGGCGGGCCTGGGCAGGATGCCAGTCGGCGACCTCCCGCAGGGCCGCAGCATGGCGGAGTGGGAGGCGACGAACCTGCACGCCGTCTCGGCCGTACTGACGGCCCATGCGCTGGCCCGGCAGGAGACACGCGGCTCGCACTGGCGCGAGGACTTCCCGGAGGCCGACGACGCAGCCTGGCGCGTCCGCCTCGTGGCGCAGGCCGACGCCGACGGCGCCATCACCACGACGACCGAGGAGGTCGCCGTGCACGACCGCAGCACACTGGCCTCCCCCGGGGTCCGCTCGTGAGCCCGCCAGATGCCGCGCCGTGCAGCACGATGGTCGTCGGCCTGGCTGCCGCGGGGCTGGTTCCGGCCGATGTCGATGCCCTGATCGGGAGGGCCCTGGGCGAGGACCTCGGGGCGGGTCAGGACGTGACATCGGTGGCCTGCGTGCCCGCCGGCCAGGTGTCGGGGATGGACCTGGTCGCCCGTGCCTCGGGGACCGTCGCAGGCGTCCACGTCGCCGGGAGGGTGTTCGAGCGCGCTGCTGCCCTGATCGTCGAGCAGATGTGGGACGGTCCTGGCGTTCTGGCCGTCCAGCCCCGCGTGCTGGACGGCTCGCGGGTGGCGGTGGGGGATGCCGTCCTGACTGTGATCGGACCCACGCGGGCCCTGCTCCTGGCAGAGCGGACCGCCCTCAACCTCATCTGCCACCTCAGTGGTGTGGCCACAGCGACGGCTGCCTGGGTGGAGGCGATCGCGGGGACCTCCGCCCGCGTCCGCGACACCCGAAAGACCACCCCCGGGATGCGCTCCCTGGAGAAGTTCGCCGTGCGGTGCGGCGGTGGCGTCAACCACCGGATGGGCCTGTGGGATGCCGCCCTCGTCAAGGACAACCACGTCCTGGCCGCTGGCGGTGTCGCTCCTGCGTTCGCGGCGGTTCGCGAGAGGTTCCCGGGGGTTCCGGTCGAGGTGGAGGTGGATGACCTGGCGCAGCTCGCGCAGGTCGTCGACGCGGGGGCGGACCTGGTCCTGCTGGACAACTTCAGCGTCGCTGACACGGCCCGGGCCGTCGCGCAGGTCGCTGGCAGGTGCGCGCTGGAATCCTCCGGCGGGTTGAGCCTGGCGGTGGCCGCAGACTACGCCGCGACCGGCGTGGACTTCCTCGCCGTCGGGGCCCTGACCCATTCGTCGCCGATCCTCGACATCGGCGCTGACCTGCGGACGGGGGAGGCATGATGCTGCTGGCCGTCGACGTCGGCAACACCAACACGGTCCTGGGCCTGTTCCAGGACCACGAGCTGCGTCACTCCTGGCGCATCAAGACCGATCCCCGCGCCACCGCCGACGAGACGGTCCTGGTCTTCCGTGGCCTCCTGGCCGGTTCGCCGAGCATCGACGGGATCGCCCTGTGCTCCACCGTCCCGGCTGTCCTGCGGGAGATGCGGGCGATGCTGCACCGCTACTTCGGCCAGGTGCCCGCGGTCATCGTGGAGCCCGGCACGCGCACGGGCGTCCCGCTGCTCACCGACAATCCGCGGGAGGTCGGCGCCGACAGGATCGTCAACACCCTGGCCGCGCACAAGCTCTACGGCGGACCCGCGATCGTGGTCGACTTCGGGACCTCCACGAACCTGGATGTGGTCTCGGCCAAGGGGGAGTTCCTCGGCGGGGCGCTGGCGCCCGGCATCGAGATATCCCTGGACGCCCTGGCCGCCCGGGCCGCGGCGCTGCGCAAGGTGGAGCTGGTCCGTCCGCGCGCGGTCATAGGCAAGAACACCGTCGAGGCCCTGCAGTCCGGCGCCCTCTACGGATTCGCCGGCCAGGTGGACGGTCTGGTCGACCGCATCACGGTCGAGCTGGGCGGCCAGGTGAACGCCGTGATCGCCACCGGCGGGCTGGCCTCGATCGTCGTCCCGGAGTCGCGGACGATCAGCCATCACGAGCCGGACCTGACCCTCATCGGGCTGGACCTCGTCTACGCGAAGAACCTCCAGCGAAGCCATCCGCTCTGACCGGCAGGGCTGCCCGGCCCACCGTCTGCGGTGATGGCATCAGCATGACGCACGGGGGGCGGGCCCCGACCCGATGGCCCGTGGGTCGCTGCTCGGACGTGGGGAAGTGCCCCGGAGATCCCTCCGGGGCACTCGGATCACGATGCGCCGGGCTCACGCCCGGCTGGGGTTCCCTCAGGCAGTGGCCGCCGTGCTTGCCGTCGCGGAAGCGGACGGCTCGGACGACTTCTTGCCGTGCGGATGGCCCCAGCGATGGCCCTTGCCCTGCCCGTGGAAGCCCATCCCGAACTGCTGCCGGGCGAGCATGGCCAGCCCGGCCATGCCCTTGGCCTCCATCAGCGGTGACCCGGGCGTGAACGCGGCACTGAGTCGCTTCTTCGACTGCTCGGCGAGCCTGTCAGCCTTCTCCTGTGTGAGGCGGCCGTTGGCCACCGCCTGGTCGAGGCGCTCCTGGAGGAGGCCATGCAGGGCCGAGGCCAGCTCGTCACCCTTGTCCCCGACGACCTCGCCGACCGTCTGCCCGTCGGTCAGTTTCTGCTTGACCTGATCACGGGTCAGTCCCAGCACGTCGTTGAGGATCTTGTCGACCTCCGCCTGGCGCGCGTCGACCCGGTCCCGGCGGTCAGCCCTTGCCTGCTCGCGGGACTTGGAGACCGCCTCCGCGACCTTGTCCGCCTGGTCCTGCGTGATCGTTCCGTTGCTCACCAGGCTCGACAGTGCGTCCCCGAGCGGGCCCGCCGGTCCCTTGCCTGTGGCCGCCCCGGCCACGCCCACCCCGATGATCGAGGCCAGTGCGACTCCTGCCACTGCCCCGGTCGCCGCCTTGCGCTTCATCTCTCTCCTCCCGTTCGATGACCGTGTCACCAGCGTGGACCGGACATATCGGAACCCGTGTCGGGGACTGTTCGGACTCGGTAAGGGTACGTCGGCTCGCCGAGCGCCTCGCCAGTAGCCTTCCTGTCGTGTCGGTGATCATCCGTCCCGCCCGCACGGCGGACGTCCCTCGGATCCGGCACCTGGTGGACGACTACTCGGGGCGCCGGATACTGCTGTCGAAGGCCACGGTCACGCTGTACGAGGACGTGCCCGACTTCCTCGTCGCCGAGCAGGACGGGCAGGTCGTCGGGTGTGGCGCCATCCACGTGATCTGGGAGGACCTCGGCGAGCTGCGAACGGTCGCGGTGGACCCCGAGCATGTCGGCAGGGGGATAGGTCGCGCGCTGGTGGCACGACTGCTGGACCGGGCCCGCGAGCTGGGGCTCGGGCGCGTCTTCTGTCTGACCTTCGAGACACGGTTCTTCGCGGCGGCGGGCTTCGTCGAGATAGTGGGGACGCCGGTCACGCCCGAGGTCTATCAGCAGCTGCTCCAGTCCTACGACGAGGGCGTCGCGGAGTTCCTGGACCTGGAGCGCGTGAAGCCCAACACCCTGGGCAACAGCCGGATGCTGCGGATCCTCTGACGGGGCGGGGTGCCCGGCCGGCTCAGGATCCGGAGTCAGGCTCCGTCCGGCACGCACGGCCCCTGGCCCAGGATCCGCAGGCCGGCCAGGTCACCGGGCTGGAAGGTGGTGATCCCCGCGACCGTCTGCGGGTACATGAGCTGGTCGGACCGGTCGACATGGTCCAGCCCCACGAGATGGCCGAGCTCGTGCGTGACGATCCCGCTGGCCGCTGCGAACCCGCTTCGGGCGGCAGCCTCCCCTATGCCCTGCGCGTCGAGGTACACCCCGCCCGAGACGTGCAGGGGTTCGGCCCCGGGCTCAGTCAGCGTCGTCGGTCCCGCGACCCCCGCCACGTCGCCGGCCAGGTCCGGAACCTCCTGCGGCGTGGCCCAGACGACGAGGACCGGCGCCGGGCCCGGCCCGTAGCGCTCGGGCAGCACGGCGGGCCTGTTGTCGCTGGGGCCTTCGTCGGTGGGCCCATCGTCGACGAACGTGAGCCCAGTGGCCCGGGATACAGCCGCCATGGCCTCGGCCAGCATCCGCTGCGCCTGCGGCGGGGCGTTGTCCGGCCGCACGACGACGTGGATCGGCCGGCAGGACGAGAACGCGACCGGGGATCCGTCGGGCAGGGTGCCCAGGAAGGCGTACGAGCCCGGATCGGCCAGGGCTTCAGGGGCGCCGGGGCCGGACGGCACCGAGCCGAGCAGCCGGCCGGCCAGGAGCAGGGCGAGGGAACCGACGACGACAGGGGCGAGCAGGCGGAATCGCCGCGGCGGCTGGGGCTCAGGGGGCGGCGGTCCCCAGCCATCCGACGACGGCGCGTAGCCGTTCTCGAATCCGCCCGCCGCCCAGGTGGCTGGCTCGCCGACGCCAGGGGATCCCTTGCGGCGGGGGCGCCGTAGCCGATCGCGCGACCGCTCGGCTCTCGACGGCCGATGATCCGGGGGAGCCTCGCCCCAGGCCCCGGGGGAGATCGGGCTGGACCACGGGTCGGCGTCCGGGGCATGGCCCTGGCCCGGCGGACCGGGCTCGCCCCAGCCCGAGGCCGAGCCGCCCGGCGGCCAGTCCTGAGACATCTCCCACCACCTGCACCTTCCCCCACAGGGTAGGTCGCATCGGCGGGACCTGTTGCCCGCTCGCCGCCCCCGCCCGGCGACCACGGACTCGATGAGCGCACCGACCCCTGACACATGCCGGGCTGCGCACGGTGCCCGTACCGGGCCGATCCGGGGCGTCGCGGCCACGGCGCGGCTGGTCAGCCGGTGTTGCGAAGGCCTGTCGCGATGCCGTTGACAGTGATCAGCAGGGCCCGGCGCAGCTGGGGGTCGACGGGCGTCCCCTCGCCCTCGTGCCAGCGCACCCGGGCCAGCAGGCTCACCTGGAGCAGGTGGAGCGGACGCAGGTAGGCGTCCCGGACGGCCAGCGTCTGCGCCAGTGCGGGCTGGTTGCCCAGCAGCGATTCGGTCCCCATGACCTTCTCGAGCTCGGCCACGGTCAGCTCGTGCTCTGCCCGGACGATCCCGGCGACGTGACGAAGGTGCTCCGGGACCAGTCGCCCGACGTACGTGTCGGCGGTGTCCAGATCCGCCTTCGCCGCCGTCATGGCCACGTTGGACAGGAAGTTCGCGAAGAACGGCCAGCGCACCGCCATCTCGGACAGCGCCTTGGCGTGACCGGCCTCGCGCGCGGCGCGGAGTCCGCTGCCCACGCCGAACCAACCCGGCACGATCTGACGGGCCTGGGTCCAGCCGAAGACCCAGGGGATCGCCCGCAGGCTGCCCAGGTCCGCCGCCCCGCTGGGTCGCCGCGAGGGCCGCGATCCCAGGCGCAGGTCGCCGAGCTGCTCGACGGGTGTGGCGTACGCGAAGTAGGCCGGCAGGTCCGGGTGCGCGACGAGCTGGCGGTACGCCGAGAACGCCGCATCCGAGGCGTGCGACATCACCGCGTCCCAGTCGGCCAGGGTCTGGTCGTCCAGGGCGGACCGGCGATGCAGGACCGATGCCCACAGGACCGCGGCGAGGGTCTGGCGAAGGTTCTCGCGGGCGAGCTCGGGGAGCAGGTACTTGTCGGAGATGACCTCGCCCTGCTCGGTGACCTTGATCCGGCCGTCCAGCACCCCGTACGGCTGGGACAGGATCGCCTCATACGTGGGGCCGCCGCCGCGCCCCACCGTGCCGCCGCGACCGTGGAAGATCAGCAGGTTGACCCCGTGGATCGCGCAGGTGTCGCGGAGCCGCCGCTGCGCCAGGTGGATCTCCCACTGGGAGGTCATGATCCCGGCGTCCTTGTTCGAGTCGGAGTACCCGAGCATGACCTCGAACCTGTCGCCCCGTAGCCGCACGATCTCCCGGAAGCCGGGGTCGCCCAGCAGGGCGCCGACCAGCTCGCCGGCAGACCTCAGCTCCGCCACGGTCTCCAGCAGGGGCACGAAGCCGATCCGCGCCACCCCGTCGCTCAGGTCGATCAGGCCTGCCTCCCGCGCCAGGAGGGCAGCGGCCAGCACGTCGTCCGGGCTCCGGGTCATCGAGATGATGTAGGACTGGCAGATCTCCGGGCCGTACCGATCGAGGGCCAGGCGGATCTCGATGAACGTGTCCATCGTGGTCGTGCCGGCGTCGTCCAGCGGTGCGGGCGTGGGCGCGAGGGGGCGCTTGCTCAGCAGCTCGGCGCTGAGCACCCTCATCCGCTCGTCGGCGTCGAGCTCGGCGTACGGTCGGTCGGCGCCGGCCACGCGATCGATGAGCTGGCCCACGGCGTGGTGATGCGCCTGGCTGTGCTCCCGGATGTCCAGCGTCGCCAGCGACAGGCCGAAGATCGAGACGACCCGCATCGTGCGGGCCACGGACCCGGCCGCGATGAGCGAGCCGCGGTTGGCCACAAGCGACGTCCGCACCACGTCGAGGTCGTCGAGCAGCTCGGCCGTGGTCCGGTAGTCGCGGCCGGGCTCGTGCGGCAGCCCGGCGGCCTGCCTGGCCCGGGTGTTCTGGAGCTTGCGGTGGACGCAGGTCAGCTTGAGCCGATAGGGCTCTTCGGCGTTGAGGCGCTTGAAGCGGGGGTCCAGGTCGGGAAGGGCGGCCAGGTCGGCCTCGAGGGACTGCCGGAGCTCCTGGGATGCCGGGGCGAGCCGCTGCGAGACCGACAGCTGCGCGGAGAGGCGCTCGATGTGGGGCAGGAGCGCGCGCACGGCATGCTCGTGCTGCATCGACAGCACCTGTGCTGTCATCGCCGGGGTCACGAAGGGATTGCCGTCCCGGTCGCCGCCGATCCAGGAGCCGAAGGTGAGGACCTGGCTGCGCGGTGGGGTCGCCTCGTCGAAGAGGGCGGTCGCGCGGGCGAACTCGCTGACGGCGTCGGCGGCCCCGCCCTGGGCCAGGTCCTCGAGGTAGTACAGGGCATTGCGTGCCTCGTCGGTCACCTCGGGGGTGACGATCCGCAGCTCGTCGGTCTGCCACAGAAGATCGATGACCTCGGCTAGGGAGGCGTCGGTGTCGGCAGAGCGCGGCCGGTCCAGCAGCTCGGCCACCTGTCGCAGCTTGGACAGCACCGAGCGCCGCGACGCCTCCGTCGGGTGGGCCGTGAAGACCGGACGGGCGCCCATGCCCGCGATGGAGGCCGCAACCTCGTCCCGCGCGACCGCGCCGTCGGCGAGCGCCCGGCGGATGGCCTCCCCCGCGCGCAGCAGGGGGCCGCCGTTCTGCGCCCGGTCCTTGGCCAGGGCGCGGGCCCGGTGCACCTGCTCGGCGATGTTGGCCAGGTGGAAGTACATGGAGAAGGCGCGGGCCAGCGTGGTCGCCTCGTCGAGGGGAAGATCGTCGATCAGGTCGGCCGCCTGGGCCATGTCCTCCCGGACGAGGCCGCGGATCAGCTCGACGGTTGCGAAGGTCTGCTCGCCCTGCTGTCTCAGGAGGGTCTGACCGAGCAGGTTGCCGAGCCGGCGAATGTCATCGCGCAGCTCTGGCGTGGACAGCACCTCTGGGCCCACCATGCCGGCACAGCCTAGTCCGCGGCCGCTTCCGGGCGCCGCGCACGACCCTCAGAGCCGCTTTCGCGGCAACGCGCCGGGCAATTGGGCGGGGGAATGCGGAAGCGCGATTCGACAGGGTAGTGTTGGTCGCCGACGCAGGACCATTCCCTGCCCGAGGAAATGAGGAAAAGGACATGGCGCGCAAAGTCCAGGTGCTCATCGAGGACGACGTGAGCGGGGGGCCGGCTGCAGAATCCATCACTTTCGCCCTGGACGGGCGTGCCTACGTCATCGACCTGAACGAGGAGAATGCTCGGCGCCTGCGCGACGCCCTGGCGCCGTGGATAGCCGCTGGAAGGCGCGAGAGCGGCGGTCGCCGTGAGTCCGGTGGTTCCTCGGGCGCCCGGGGCACCCGCCAGGCGAACCAGACCGCGCAGATCCGTGCCTGGGCACGGGAGCAGGGCATCGACGTCAGTGCCCGGGGCCGGATCTCCGCCGAGCTGCGCGAGAGGTACGAATCAGCCCACAGGTGAACTGCCTGGGAAGGTGTGGCGGGCCGCCGGTGTTGTTCCACACGAAGAAGGCGCCGCCCCCGGCCTCGGCACGATCGGGAAGTGTTGATGGCAGGGGCAGCGACTAGAGTGGTTTCCCAAACCGGTTCGCCGGGGGGATCGGAAGAGGTGCGCTGCCATGTTCGAACGCTTCACTGACCGTGCCCGTCGTGTAGTGGTGCTCGCCCAGGAAGAGGCGCGCATGCTCAACCACAACTACATCGGCACAGAGCACATCCTGCTGGGCCTGATCCACGAGGGGGAGGGCGTCGCGGCCAAGTCCCTGGAGAGCATGGGCATCTCGCTGGAGTCCGTGCGCCAGCAGGTCGAGGAGATCATCGGCCAGGGTCAGCAGGCCCCCAGCGGCCACATCCCCTTCACCCCTCGGGCGAAGAAGGTCCTGGAGCTGTCCCTGCGTGAGGCGCTTCAGCTCGGCCACAACTACATCGGCACCGAGCACATCCTGCTGGGGCTGATCCGCGAGGGCG
>CAZWXF010000074.1:0-4770 GCA_964638055.1 uncultured Bifidobacteriaceae bacterium
TCGACCGGCGTGGTCTCGACTGGCTCGACCGGCGTGGTCTCGACTGGCTCGACCGACGGGGTCTCGACTGGCTCGACCGACGTGGTCTCGACTGGCTCGACCGGCGTGGTCTCGACAGGCTCGACCGACGTGGTCTCGACGGGCTCGACCAGCGGGGCTCGACCGGCGGGGTCAGGCGGCGAGGTGGAACGTGCTCGCGAAGCGGCCGAGCAGGTCGCCGCGCCCGCGCAGCACCTGCACGACGCCCGTCGCGATCGCGCGATCCGGGGCGAGCTCGCCGGAGATGATCCGACGGATGCCCGGACCGGCGGCGAAGGCGAGGTCGACCGGTCCGTCCCCGCGCATCACGTCCAAGGTGGGACCGTCCACCCGGATGAGCAGCTCGGCGGGGCCGAAGCGCGCCGCGTAGGCGGTGGCGGGCAGGCTCGCCGCCACCTGCGGCCGGAAGGCCGTGCGCAGGGCCATCGTCATCGAGTCGGGCGTGATGATCTGCTCCTCCCGCGGTTCGCCCATCGCCTTGAAGCCCCATGCGCCCAGCGCGAGCACGACGGGCTCGAGCTCGCGGCCGTAGGGCGTCAACTCGTAGACGATGACGCGGGAGTGCGGCACCCTGCGCAGGACGCCCGCCGCCTGCAGCTCCTTGAGCCGCGCCGCCAGGATGTTGCTCGGGATCCGGGGGAGCCCCGCTGCGAGCTCCCCGTACCGGCGTGGCCCGACGAGCAGGTCGCGCACGATGAGCAGCGCCCAGCGCTCACCCACGAGCTCCAGGGCTCGCGTGACGCCGCAGTACTGCCCGTACTCGCGTGCGGCCACCGGCGCCTCAGGCCTGCTGGTTCGCGAAGGCCTCGGGGCCCTGCTCCGCGGCGACCGGGTCCATGTAGCCGAACTCGAGGTTGTTGCCGTCGGGGTCGTTGATCTGACGCTGGTACATGAAGCCGTAGTCCGTGGCAGGGCGCGGCTCCACGCCTCCCGCGGCGAGGCCGTCGGCGATGGCCCTGTCGACCGCCTCCCGGCTGTCGAGGAAGATGGCGGTCGACACCGACGGGTTCACGGCCGGGTCGCCGATCGGAAGGTCGGTGAAGGTCTGGAAGAACTCGCGCACCAGGATCATGAAGTAGCTGTGGTCCTCCTCGACCACGACGCAGGCGGCGTTGTGATCGGTGAAGAGCGGGTTGATGGTGAACCCGAGCGCCGTGTAGAACGATTTGGCGCGCTCCAGGTCGGTCACCGGCAGGTTGACGAACATCGAAGTCATCGAGGTCTCCCTCTCGTGGGTCCGGAAGGTGGACAGGTCCACACTTGCAAAAAACAAGTTCCGCGTCAAGCCCTCGGCCCCCGATCCGGGCGGGTGGCCGCCTGCGCCGAACAGAGGCCTCTGTCTGCCCTCCACACCGGGCAGCGGGAGGGCATGCGCAGGGCGTCCGGCCGAGCCGCCTCGCCCCGTCCGACGTCGCGGGGGACGCGGTCGGCCAGGACGTCACCGGCCACCACGCATGCCCTACCCGTGCGTGACGAACCAGACACGTCCGGGGGACCAGTGCCCCTGAACTCGTCGGGTCGCCCGCCCTACAGTGGAGGTATGGCCGCAGGCCTCCCTTGGGGTGCCGCCCAGCCGCTCCCCGAGTTGCCCAGCGTGCCGCGGGAGTACCACGGGTTCTACCGCACCCCGCGGTTCCGCTGGTGGCATTCGGTCCTGGCGCTTGGGGCCTTCACCCTCGCGTGGGGGATCGTCGTCGTGATGGTGACGGTCGCGGCCGTGCTGTACGAGCTGGCGACCGGCGCCGCACTCGAAGAGCTGTCGCAGGGACCGATCACGCCGGCGCTGTTCCTGGCCAACAACGTCGGCATCGCCCTCGCGATCCCTCTGGCCGTCGGGACACACCGGGTCATCTTCGGCCAACGCCCCGGATGGCTGTTCTCGATCCAAGGACGACTCCGCTGGAGCCTGCTCGGCCGGTTCCTCGGGGTGGCCGCGCTCGTGCACCTGCTCATCCTCGCGGCGTGGCTGGTGACCAACGGCGCCCCGGATGACCTACGGATCCGGCCGGAGACCTGGTTCCTGCTGGCAGTGATCGTGCTGACCACCCCGCTGCAGGCCGCCGGAGAGGAGATCGTCTTCCGTGGACTGATCACCCGTGGTGTCGGCGCTTGGTTCGAGGCTCCTCGGGTCGGGTTGGTGGTCACGACCGCGCTGACCGCCGGGCTGTTCATGCTCCTGCACGGCGCGGACGACGTCTGGCTCAACGCCTTCTACATCAGCCTTGCCCTCGGAGCATCCGTGCTGACGTGGCGGTCCGGTGGCCTGGAGGCCGCGGTCGCGCTCCATGTCGTGGCCAACATGACCACGATGCTGTTCCTGCCGTTCCTGGGTCTGGAGGCAGCATTCGACCGCGGACCAGGCGCCGGTGGCACGGAGGCCATTGCCCAGGTGGCTGCCCTGATCCTCACCACCGCCGCCATCCTGTGGCTCACGCGAAGGATGGACCTGCCCGTCCGCACCGCCCCCGCCGCCCAAGCCGGGCTCCCGCCCGGGGGTCAGCCCAACCTGCCGCCGGCGTGAGGAGCGACCTCACCATGGAGACCCGGTGGTCAGTGAGCCCCGACGGCGGGCGGCGTGGACCGCCTCGCGCATGGAAGGCAGCACGAGTGCGTTGCGTGCGCGACCACGACGGTGAGGATCTCCTCGGCCTCGCCGGGCAGGGCGCGCTAAGTGTCCGCCCCGACGCGACGGACCTGCTCCAGCATCTGATGCAGGCATCCGCAGATGTCCGCTGGCAGTGGGCCGGCGTCAAGGGTCACCGGGGGACGCGAGCACCTGAATCGAGGGTCGACAGGCGCAACCCGCGCGAAGCCGTCGTGTGAGTTCCGTGCCTGACTTCCTCAGGCTCCCGATCACAGGCTCCACCTCGTGCTGAAGACGTGGAACCGCACGGCCCATAGCCATGCGGGTCGCTTGACCATGGTCCAGGCGACAGCCGGGGCACCGGTGCGCCCGGCGTGCACCGCATAGATGGCGGAACTCTCGACGACCAGCACGAGTAGCTCACGGTCGGCGATGAGGACGAGCAGTCCCACGTCCCCGCTCATCGCAACTGCGGCGAGGATGCCCAGCGTCCCCACGACCCACAGCACGAACATCCCCTGTCGGGACCTCAGGAGGGTGACGACATAGGACAGCGCGGAGCGCCGGTACTCAGCCGGACCCTTCACGGCCGACCCCCCTTCGCCTCGCAGAACGCCCATCAACGATACAGTCGCAGCGCAATTCGCCGGGACCGCCAGGCCCAGCCCGCCCCGACCCGGCTCGTGTCGTCGAGACATGCGGCGAAGGTGCCTGCGAGCCCTCGCGCCGACGCTTTCGTGCCCGAACAAACCCTCAGCGTGGTCGGATTCTCATCCCCCTTCAGGCTGGCTTCAGATGGGTCTCTGGGCTTGGATGCTGTCGAACACCTGTGAGGACCGGTTGGTGTCTGGACGTCGGGCTGCGGCTCTCTGCTGACGATCTCTCGCCGCCGCCGCCGGAGCGTTTGGCCAGGGGCCGGCCTGGGTACCAAGAGTCCCTGACTACTCAGACCTCCCCTGCAGGTCATACTCTGACGAATGACGTGGCTCCCAGCGCGGCTGCCACTCGGGCGATGAGCTGGATCCCGGATCTCCGTCCTGCTGACCATCGTGAATGCCGTGCTCCTGTTCTTCGGCACCACCATCCACTTCATCTTCGGCGTGACGTGGAGCTATCCGATCGAGGACCTGGCCTACAGCGCCGGCAACGCGTTCGGGGGTCTGATCCTCGCGATCGCCCTGGCCCTCCCGATGCAGTGGGTCGCCAACCGCGTCCGGACACAGCCCCGCCTGATGCTGGCGATCGCTGCCGCGGTCTACCTGATCGAGGCCATGCCCAGCACGTGACTGGCGTCGGTGATGACGCATGATCATCTCGACGCCGGCATCGATGTGGTGACGGTAGACCCGGCCGAAGGAGTCGTCCCACTCGGCCGGCGAGAGTTCGTTGACGCCGAGGACGAGGTGCTGGTCGCGCTCCTCGGTGTCGTCGCCGGGGAAGTGCTTGATGCACACGGCGACGTCGCCAGCGGCGCGCATCCCACGCACGTACGCGTCGGTGTGCTTGATCACCGTGTCCGCGTTCGTGCCGTAGGCGCGGGTGTTCACGATGGTGTTGCGCCAGTTGAACAGGATGTCCACGCACGGGTCGAAGTTCAGGTTCACGCCCAGGGCCTTCTCCTCACGCGCGGACACCAGACCGGCGTTGTAGGCGACCTCTTCGTCGCCGGAGGCCTCGCACTGCGCGCCGGAGGCGATGTAGGTGCCGCCCGAGCAGGCCCCGTTGCCGCCGGCGTCACAGGTGGCCGCCACCAGTAGCGGGATCTTCGAGTCCGCCTGGAGCTGGTTGAGCAGCCCCTGGACCTTCTCGGAGTCGCCGCCGTGGTAGCGCGCGCCGCCCATGTGGTAATTGGCGAGGACCTCGGCGTTCGTCAGGTCGTTGCCGCTGAACATGTCGGTGCCGAAGTGGAACAGGTTGACGAACACCTGGCCGACCTTCTCCTCGTCGGGCATGCCCGCCAGGGTCTGCTCGACCCAGGCCAGCTGTGCGTCGTCGAGGCCGTAGGGCGAGGCGGTGAGGTCCACGAGTGTGGGCATGTCATGCCACCTTCTCCTGCGTCGGTGCGGTTGGTTCGTCCTTGCCTCTGTGCTGGTGCGCGCGGTCTCGCGGGCGCTGGTCTCGACAGGCTCGACCGGCGTGGTCTCGAC
>CAZWXF010000074.1:4870-9722 GCA_964638055.1 uncultured Bifidobacteriaceae bacterium
GTCTCGACAGGCTCGACCGGCGTGGTCTCGACAGGCTCGACCGGCGTGGTCTCGACGGGCTGGACCGGCGTGGTCTCGACGGGCTGGACCGGCGTGGTCTCGACAGGCTCGACCGGCGTGGTCTCGAGACCTTCGTCTCTGGACGTCGCTGGTTCACTTCGTGACCACCGGCTTGCACGAAGGTCCGGCTGCCCGAGACGGTCTTTCAGGGCACCTCCGAGGGCAGGTAGGCCTCGAACTCCTTGGCCCGCGATGGCCTTCACGTAATGGGCCAGGCCGTGCTCGTTCCATTCGCGGATCAGCGCCTCGCCCGGCGTGGCGGAGACGGTCATGCAGTCGATGTCGGGCTGCATCGCCTGGAACGCCTCGCGGACTCCGACGAAGGGCCCGCAGTTGTGCACCATGTCGGCGATGGCCGCGTTGACGCCGTTGCCCCATCGGATCGCCCGCTCGATCTCCTCTGACGGGTTCTCCTTGGCGAACGCGGCGATGCCCGTGTCCGACAGCGGGTAGGGCGAGTCCAGGAACCTCTGGAGCTGCGTCGCCTCCGGCACCACGAAGCCGCGCTCGGCGACCTCGGCGCGGTCGCGCAGCAGGTCGAGGACCTGCTTCAGGGCGATCCAGCGGTTGAGCCCCCGGGTCGTGGGTGAAGCACTCCAGGTGCTTGATGTCCATGGCGTCGAACGCGCAGCCGTCGGAGTCCACCCCGACGAAGAAGTCGTGCTCCGGGACGAACTCGACCAACGCCCGGGCGGCCGGAGGGATCTGAGCGTCAGGCGCACGCGTGTTCACAGCAACTCCTCGATCGGCGGATCGCGCCAGCGTGAGCCGGCTGGCACACACACCTGAGTAGATGGCCTGAGCCGGCGCCGACGCAAAGAGTTGCCTTGGGTTGCCAGCCGCGCCCAGGCGCTGACGACGCCCCCGCGGGTAGGCCAGCCCTCAGGACAGGGACGGCCCCGAGGCAGAGGCATCGCAGAACAGGATCTGGTCGGCTGAGCGCACGTGAGTGGCGGGGATGCTGGGGTCGTGGCCGAGCAGGCTGGCGAGCGCGGCCTGCTTCTCGGCTCCGGTCACCAGCCAGAGGATCGCCTCGGACCGGGCCAGGCGCGGGTAGGTCAGGGTCATCCGGCGCCGGTCCTGGTAGATCCCGGTGAGGGCCACGTCCCGATCGGTGACGCCCAGGACGGGGTCGCCGGGGACCAGTGAGGCGGTGTGGCCGTCAGACCCCAGTCCCAGTTGGATGAGGTCCAGCGTGGCGGGCAGCGCCCGGGAGTAGTCCTGGCAGGCCGCGAGGAGGTCGTCGGCCTCGACCGGCATCGGAACCAGCCGGGCAGGGCATCCGGCGGGCAGCACCTGGCGGAGAGCGGTCAGGTTTCGCTGCGGGTCGCCCGCAGGCGCGATCCGCTCGTCGACCTGGTAGATCGAGGTCTGTGCCCACGGCATGTCCCGGTCGGACAGGTGGGCGAGCATGCGCCATGGGGTTCGGCCGCCGGAGAGGGCCAGTGTGAAGGATCCGTGATCGGCGACCGCGGCACGAGCCCGATGCGCGATCTCCGCTGCGGCGGCGGACGCTGTCTCCTCCGAGGTGGCAGTCGCCACGACCCGCGGACGGCGCTCGTTCATCGCGGCTTCTCCTCGTGTCCGCCGAACTGCTTGCGCATGGCGGACACCACTTTGTGGGCGTACTCGGCCGATCCCTGGGAGTCGAGCCTGGACTGCAGGGCAGCGGTGAGCACGGGGGCGGGCACTCCCTCGTCGATCGCGGCGACCGCGGTCCAGCGCCCCTCGCCGGAGTCCGACACGCGCCCGGAGAACTCACTGAGGTCTGGCGATGCGCGCAGGGCGGCGGCGGTGAGGTCCAGCAGCCAGGACCCGACGACGGAGCCGCGCCGCCACAGCTCGGTGATCGCCGGCAGGTCCAGGTCGTACTGGTAGTGCTCCGGGTGCTCCAAGGGGGCGGTCTCGGCGTCGGCATCCCGCGTTCGCAGGCCGACATCGGCGTTGGCGAGGATGTTCAGGCCCTCGGCGTAGGCGGCCATCAGGCCGTACTCGATGCCGTTGTGCACCATCTTCACGAAGTGCCCGGCGCCGTTGGGCCCACAGTGCAGGTAGCCCTGCTCCTCGGCCCCGGCGAGGCCTGAGCGCCCCGGAGTGCGCGGCGCGGAGATCACCCCCGGCGCGAGCGAGGCGAAGACCGGGGACAGGCGCCCCACGGGCTCCGGGTCGCCCCCGATCATCAGGCAGTAGCCGCGCTCGGCACCCCACACCCCGCCGCTCGTCCCGACGTCGACGTGGTGGATGCTCCGTTCCCGAAGCGCGGAAGCGGAGCGCAGGTCGTCGGTGTAGTGGGTGTTGCCACCATCGATGATCGTGTCCCCGGGTTCGAGCACCTCAGCGACGGCCGCGATCGTCGCCTGCGTTATCCGCCCGGCCGGGACCATGATCCACACCGCACGGGGGGCAGGGAGCAGGGCTGCCAGCTCGACCAGCGAGTAGGCCCCGATCGCGCTCTCGCCGACCAGCTCCGCCACGGCGTCGGGGTTGGTGTCGTGGACCACGACCGTGTGACCGTCCGCCATGAGGCGCCGCGCGATGTTGGCCCCCATCCGGCCCAGGCCGACCACTGCGAGGGTCATGGGGGTACTGGTCGTCATGTGCTCCCCTCACCCGCGCCGGTGCATGGACTGTCCTCGAGCGGGCCGTGAGCCGCGGTCACTCCGGATCATGCCAGTGGTCGTCCCCGAGCAGGTTGTCAGCATCGGCTGGGCCCCACGTGCCCCGGTCGTACAGCTGCGCTGGCACCGGGTCGTCCAGGGCGGGCTGGACCACGCGCCACGTGCACTCGACCCCGTCCTCACGGGCGAAACGGTGGGAGTCCCCGACGATCGCATCACCCAGCAATCGCTCGTAGGGTCCCTTGCGGGCACCGAGGCTGGAGGCGAAGTCCACGGACAGGTGAACCGGCTGGGCCACGAGGAGGGGACCAGGCTGCTTGGCCTGCACGGTCATGGTGACGCCGTCGACGGTTCCCAGCCGGAACCTGATCAGGTTCGAGTGGGGTCGGGGCAGGCCGGGCTCGGCGAACAGCATCCGGGGTGGGTCGCGCAGCTCGACCAGTGCCTCGAGGGCATTGCAGGGCATCGCCTTGCCGGCCCGCACGTAGAAGGGGACTCCCGACCAGCGCCAGGAGTCGATCTCGAACCTGCACGCGACGAAGGTCTCGACAGTCGAATCCTCGGCGACGCCCGGCTCTCGGAGGTAGCCCTCGTACTGCCCCCTGACGACGGACTCGGGCTCCAGAGGGCGCATGGCCTGGAACACCTTGGCCTTCTCGTCACGCAGGGCATCGGCATGTGGGCTGACCGGTGGCTCCATCGCCAGCATGGCGAGTACCTGGAGCAGGTGGTTCTGGACCACGTCGCGCAGGGCGCCGACGCCGTCGTAGAAGGCCCCCCGACCCTCCACACCGAACGGCTCGGCCATGGTGATCTGGACGCTGCGGACGTAGTTGCGGTTCCAGATCGGCTCCAGGAACGTGTTGGCGAACCGGAAGACCAGCAGGTCCTCGACCGCCTCCTTGCCCAGGTAGTGGTCGATCCGGAAGATGTCGCGCTCGTCGAAGTGCTGGTGGAGCAGCGCGTTCAAGGCCTTGGCGGAAGCCAGACTGCGGCCGAAAGGCTTCTCGACGATCACTCGCGACCCGGTGTTCAGGCCCTCCCTCGCCAACCCTTCGATCACCGTGGGGAACAGGGTCGGCGGGATCGCCAGGTAGAACGCCGGTCGGGTCGACCCCAGGCGCCGCAGCTCGTCGCATAGCCGGGTGAAGGTGCTCGGCTCGGAGTAGTCCCCGCCCCCCACGAGGCTGAGGTGTCTGGTGAGCTCATCGACGATGTCCGCGTCCGGCGCCTCCACCGTGTCGGCGATGGCCTGCCTGACGTGGGAGGCGAACCTGACGTCGTCCCAACCGGACCGTGCCAGTCCCACGACCGGGATTCCCAGGTTCCCTGCCGCAGCCATGTGATAAAGGGCGAGGTACAGCTTCTTGCGAGCGAGGTCCCCTGTTGCCCCGAACAGCACAAGCGCGTCGGAGTCTCCGGGACCGCGGATCCCGCCCCGAGCAGGCCCCGGCGGGGGCAGCTGAAGCTGACGCCCAACGAAGCCGCTCACGCCGGCCAGCATAGGAGGCGGCACTGGCTGGATCACCCGGCGGCGAGACCGATGGTTCGGGGGCGACCAGGGCCAGACCCCCGCTGCCGGAGCCGTCCTGGCAACTCATGGCACCTGAGACCGTGAGGGCTGCGATCGCGGTGTGCACGTCTGGCCACCCCTCACCGGAGGACCCCATGAGCCCGGTCGCATCGCTGCACCACTACGTCACTGACGACAGCGACCCCTACGTGGCGTTGCGGGAGTGGCAGCACAGGACCGGGCAGAACCCGGATAGGGGCAGATCCTGTTCCCCGACGAGATCCTGGCGTTGGCCTCGCAGCAGCCCGAGGTCGCGAAGCTCTTGAGGCACACAAACCGACGCCACCGTGGCCGCCGCCATACCGGCGGCTGTCGACGCGTGTCGCACGACCGAAGGAGGACCGATGTCCGGCGGGATCACTGGCCAGTCGTCGCCGAACGCGCCCACCGTGACGCTCTTCGGCACCTGACCCCCGCGAGCCCGAGCGGTACGACCTGGTCATCGACACGAGCCGGACCTCGCTGTCGGACGCCGTTGCCGCCCTCCTCGACGCGGTCCGCGCGGCGACGGCCTGACCCTCCGGTCGAGTCCGTCGAGACCCCGCCGGTCGAGTCCGTCGAGACCCCGCCGGTCGAGTCCGTCGAGACCCCGCCGGTCGAG
>CAZWXF010000074.1:9822-14359 GCA_964638055.1 uncultured Bifidobacteriaceae bacterium
GGTCGAGTCCGTCGAGACCCCGCCGGTCGAGTCCGTCGAGACCCCGCCGGTCGAGCTCGTCGAGACCCCGCCGGTCGAGTCCGTCGAGACCCCGCCGGTCGAGCTCGTCGAGACCCCGCCGGTCGAGCTCGTCGAGACCATCCCGACACCTGCCCTGTGGATGACCATGCACGGGTGACGGCCGGTTCCTCGATGCTTGCCCCCATGCCCTGGACCTACCTGGTGTGCTGCTCCGATGGCTCGTACTACGTCGGTTCGACGTGGGACCTGGAGCAGCGTATATGGCAGCACAACCACGAGGGCGGCGCCGCCTACACCCGCAGACGCCGTCCCGTGGAGCTGGTCTGGGCCCGGTGGTACGACAGCATCGCCGAGGCGTACAGGGCCGAGAAGCAGATCCAGAACTGGAGTCGGGCGAAGCGCGAAGCGCTCATCGCCAACCGCCACGACCTGCTGCCGCAGCTGGCACGCGGACGCGGTCGCCCACCCACCGAGTCCGACGCACACGGACCCGCTGGCTCCGGTGGTCAGGCCAGGGGTGGAGGTCTCGCCGGGCTCGACCGATCGGCTCGGGACGCTACTGACCGCACCGACTGACTCGACCGACCGTTTCGGGTATTGACCGGCTGGAGTGGCTTGGTCTCGACGGGCTCGACCGGCGCGGCTCGGTCGAGCGTGTCGGGACCCCTGCCCGCTGGTCGAGCTTGTCGGGACCCGGGCCTCAGGCCGTCGCCGATGCGTGCAGGGCCGAGGGTCAGGTCCGCAGCTTGGGCAAGCGAGGCGCTCATCGCAGGCCGCCGCGTGCTGGAGTCCGCGGGCATGGGGGGGCTTGGTCTCGACGGGCTCGACCGGCGCGGCTCGGTCGAGCGTGTCGGGACCCGGGCCCGCCGAGTCGCCGGTCGAGCGTGTCGGGACCCCTGCCCGCTGGTCGAGCTTGTCGGGACCCGGGCCTCAGGCCGTCGCCGATGCGTGCAGGGCCGAGGGTCAGGTCCGCAGCTTGGGCAAGCGAGGCGCTCATCGCAGGCCGCCGCGTGCTGGAGTCCGCGGGCATGGGGGGGCTTGGTCTCGACGGGCTCGACCGGCGCGGCTCGACGGGCTCGACCGGCGGGGCTCGACCGGCGGGGCTCGACGGGCTCGACCGGCGCGGCTCGACGGGCTCGACCGGCGGGGCTCGACCGGCGGGGCTCGACGGGGCGGGTTCAGGCGATGATCTCGGCCGCACCGACGATGGCCTGGCCGGCGTCGGCAGCTGCCCAGGAGACCGCGATCAGGGCGCGAGCCAGCTTGAGGGTCGCCTCGGCCCCCGAGTCGTCCACCACGGGGGTCCGCGCCCGATCCGGCAGCCACCAACCCGGATCCTCCGGGCGGACCACGGACTGGTCGGGGGGGCTCGAGCCTGGCGTCGGGGCGGGGCCGACCGGCACGCGCACCACTGCCTCACCGCATTGCCCGACCAGCGTGTCGTCCACTCTCTCGACGGTCACAGCAGGCTGCGACCTGAGCAGGCCGCGAAGGTCCACATCGAGATACGTGGGGCGGAACCGCGGGTCGACGCCGAGCAGGTCCGGCCAGTCGGTGACACCCGTGAGCACCAGCAGTGACGGGATGCCCGTGGCGTTCGCGCCTTCGATATCGGTGTCGAGGCGGTCGCCGACGACGATCGGGTTGCTCGCGCCGGCACGCTCCACCGACTCCAGCATCAGCGGCGGCAGGGGCTTGCCCGCGACGAGAGGCTCGGCTCCGGTCGCATGTCGCAGCGCCGCAACGAGGGAGCCGTTGCCCAGCACCCGTCCCCGTGGGCTCGGGATCGTCGCGTCGACGTTCGTGGCGACCCACAGCGCCCCTCGCTCGATGGCCAGCGTTCCCTCGGCCAACTGCTCCCAGCCCACCTTCGGCCCGAACCCCTGCATCACGGCGACCGGGTCGTCATCGGCCGACTCGACGGGCATCAGGCCGCGTTCCCGCAGCGCGGCGGGCACGCCCGCGCCTCCGATGCACAGCACCCGAGATCCCGCGGGCAGCCGCTCGGCCAGCATCCGGGCGCCCGCCTGTGCCGAGGTGACCACGTCACGGGGCTCAGCCCGGACGCCCAGCTCCACCAGGTGCGCCGCTACCGCCTCCGGCGGGCGTGCCGCGTTGTTGGTGACGAACACCGACCGCATGCCGTGCACCGATGAGGCCGAGTCGAGCGCCTGCGCCGCGTGGGGCACAGCCCCCGGGCCGACATAGACGACACCATCGAGATCCAGCAGGGCGACATCATGGACGGCCGCGAGCGGCTGAGGGCAACCGCCGAAGGCGGCCGGGACGACTCCTGACTCGGGCATGGGCACCTACACGGACCGCCTGCCGCGCGACCGGGCTGCCCCGACCAGCTCCACCCCTCCGCCCTCAGCGGGGCAGCACCGTTCGGACCCGCACGACGTGGTCGTGGAACTCCTGCATGAAGGCGCGAAGGAAGTCCTCCGTGCCCTTGTTGGTGATCGTGCCGTCGGGGAGATAGACGTCCGCCTGGAAATGGATGTAGGCCTCCGGAGCTGTCATCTGCCTGGCGTTGACGAAGCTGAGCACCGCCCGGAGGCTCTGCTGGCCGACGGCCGTGCCGATGTGCCCGGTCGAGGCCCCTATGACCCCTGCCGGCATGTGGTCGAACGAGTTCTGGCCCCAGGGACGCGACGCCCAGTCGATCGCGTTCTTCAGGGGGCCGGGGATGGACCGGTTGAACTCGGGCGTGACGAACAGGACGGCGTCCACATCGGCCAGTGCGATCTTCAGCAGCTGAGCAGGGGGCGGGAAGTCCTTGTCGTAGTCCTGGCTGTAGAGGGGCAGGTCCCTGATGGGGATCTCGACGAACTCCAGGTCCTCGGGCGCGAGGCGGACCAGGGCCTTCGAGAGGATCCGGTTGATCGACGTCGAGGACAGGCTCCCGACGAAGTAGCCGACAAGGTACTTGCTCATGGATGCCCTCCAGACCGACGGACGGACGACCGTGCGTTGGCGAACGTAGCACCGCGGCAGCCGATGTGGTCCTCCAAGTCCCAGCCCGACGCCCTGAAGGCCGAGCACCCGCCCCAGGCGTTCGGGCAGCACCCCCGACCCGCCGACTCGCTGCAGGGCCGACCGGGAGTGCCTGACGGCCAGGGCGCTCCCCGCCGCCCGCCGAGAGGTTTCAGGGCCGGCAGCGAGTGCCTGAGAACATGGCTGACCTGTCAGCGCGCCGTTTGCGCCCGGCTGAGCCGCGCGCATGGTCGACGCGGCCCCCGGACGGCCTGGAGGATGGTGTTGCAGGCGAGCGGGAGAGGAGTCCGTGACCGTGGGAGATCCGGTCGAGATAGGCGGCGCGGTCGTCTGGGAGGACCAACGCTCCGCCTATGACGCGATGCGATCCAGGTGTCCGGTGGCGCGGGTCGGCGGATCCTGGGTGATCCTGGGGCACGCCGAAGCGGTGGCAGCCGCCACGGATCCGCAGACGTACTCCAGCGCGGTCACCTCGCGCCGCGCCATCCCCAACAGCCTCGACGGTGCGGAGCATTCCGCCTACCGGGAGATCGTCGAGCGGTACCTCACGCCAGAGCGGGTGGCGAGCGAAGAGCCCCGGAGTCGGGCGGTGGCGGCCTCGATCGTCGCTGGTCTGGCTCGCGGCACGACTGTCAGAACCATCGCCGGGGTCGGGGTGCCGTTCGCCGTGCGATCGATGTCCGCCTGGCTCGGTTGGCCGCCGGGGTTGGAGGAGGACCTGGTCGTGTGGATGCAGGACAACCAGGCGGCGACCAGGTCGGGGGATCGTCGCCGCACGGCCGCGGTTGCCGAGCGGTTCGACCACATCATCCGCACTCTGCTCGAGGAGCGGCGCGGCCTTCCGGTCACGGATGTCACCGGCGAGCTGATGCACGAGACCGTGCATGGCCGGCCGCTGAAACAGGAGGAGATCGTCTCGATCCTGCGCAACTGGACGGCGGGGGACCTCGGCTCGCTCGCCGCGTCCGTCGGCGTCATCGTCCACTACCTGGCGACCACGCCCGCGGTGCAGCAGGAGATCCGCGCACTCGCCGCGGCCCGTGCTCACGGCGAGCTGGAAGCCGCGGTGGAGGAGATCCTGCGCATGGACGACCCGTTCGTCTCCAACCGCCGCAGGGCAACCCGTGACGTGGAGCTCGGCGGCGAGACCATCCCCCAGGACGGGCAGGTCCTGCTGAACTGGACGGCAGCGAACCGCGACCCGCTGGTGTTCGCTCCCCCCGATCGATTTGACCCGGTTGCCAACGCCCCGGCGACGCTGGTGTTCGGCATCGGACCGCACGCGTGCCCTGCTCGCTCGCTGAGTCTGATGGCGCTGCGAGTGATCACCGAAGAGCTGCTGGACGCCACCACATGGATCGATCCGGCTCCGGACCGCCCCGCCCGACGCCAGGCGCCGCCGGTCGGCGGCTGGGCAGGTGTCCCGGTGGTGTTGCGCTAGTGCCCTGCGCCGGAAGTTCGGGTGATAAGTAGTAGGGTGGGGTATGGCTCGTTCCGGACGCCCGAAGGCCGTGTTGGT
>CAZWXF010000075.1:0-14346 GCA_964638055.1 uncultured Bifidobacteriaceae bacterium
CCGTCTGGTTCCGGGTTCGAGTCCCGGTCGCCCTACAAACGAGCACGTCAGAGGCGTATCGTGGCACGGCGGGGTGCAGTCACCGCACCTCATGTCCGGCCATCAGTCGAAGCCGCACCCACGTGCCAGCCGACCGTGGGCTGGGGCCCGGGGGCTATGACCCAGACCGCACGTCCGAGGGGAGTGGCCACCCCCTCGACCCTGTGCAGGAAGGCGCCGCGAACTGCCAGGTCCGGTGCGCTGAGTGACCAGTGCGCGGACCGGGGCAGGACTGGAGTCCGCCCGTGAACGGGGGCAGCAGTCAGCGTTCCCGCCATCCGTCACAACCTCCGACCCGCGGGTGACACGACCGCTTCGACGGACGGTTCAGCGCAACCAGCGACGCAGCTTCCTGCGCGATGCCCGGCGCCACGCGGCGTCGAACGCACCCTCGAGCCGCTCTGCGTCGTGCTCCTCGTGGGCATGAAGGCGGCCGAAGGTGAAGGCGCTCTCGCCGTCGATGTGCGCCGCGATGCCCATGTCACGGAGCTTCGGCATCTCGGTCACCCGATCATGGTGATCGCCGAGGATGGTCTGGATCGTCTTGGCAGCAACAGCGAAGCGGGCTGCGTCCCGGCCGAGCCTTGGCTCGACGGTCTCGGCCGCGTACCGGGCCCGCTTGGCCGCCTTGCGAACCTCGTGGAGCCTTTCGGGACGCTGCTCGGGTGGTGCGTCGACCATCGAGCTGACGGCTCGGCTCAACCGTTTCACGTCCTTCCGCACGCACTGGCGCAGGACGTCGTCGCCCGCCCCGTGCGCAGCCGCGACCCAGGGCGGGCGCTCGGCGAGCCGTTGGAGGGCCTCGATGAGGTCCACGTAGCGCTGGGTGAGCATCGCCTCGGCGAGCTGAGCCTCGCCAGCTCGGAGCTCCTGGAGCATGTGCTCATCGATGCGCTCCTGGACGGGCCCGATCACGAGCTCCTGCGGCTGATCGGCGAGGATCTCCCGAAACCGCTCATGAGTCACGTGGAGGTCGCGGACCACACCGAGCTCGCTTGCGATCCACCGCATCTCCTCGCGAAGGGGGTCGGTCTGATCCCGGTCGACCAGCGGCCGGAAGGTGGCCAGGGCGCTGCGCAGGCGGCGCAGCGCGACGCGCATCTGGTGAACCGCCTCCGGGTCCGCGCTTCGAGCCTGGGTCGCTTGCCGTTCGATCTCCTCGACCTGGTCGGCCAAACGGGCTCGGACGGCATTCACCGCCGGGCCCGCGCTTCGCTGGCCCTTCCCATCGGGTCCCGTGGTCATGTGTCCGACCTCCATACCTCGGTTGTACCGCGGCCCAAGGCTCGCGCAAAGGGGTGATGGCCGCCATTTCCCTGACGGAGGCCTGGTGAGTCTGGCGACCACATCTGAGGAGCTGTGCGGGCCGGGTGTGATCCTTCCTGGTAGCTGACCCGCGATGGGCCTCACAGACCTTGACGAGCTCGGCGACCGGATGTCCTTGAGCCCTCGTGCATCTGGGCGAGGGGCCCTGGCGACGCCAGCACGCCAGGCGTACGCCTGCACCTGGGTGGGCCTCGCACCGCTCACCGGTGACTGGGCTTCAGCTCCGGGAGGAGGGCGAAGCGCTGAGCGGAGCCGGTGGGGGACGCGCAGGCCCGGTCGATATGCCCACCGCAGCGAAGATCCCGCTCCTGGGCGCGTGCCTGAGAAGTGTCCACCGCAGGGCCCTTCCCCTCTGCCCGGACACGTGGAATGGTGTAGTTGCTGGGCAGCCCACGAACCCCCCGACGAAGGACGTCCAGCAGCATCCTGAACATGTCCACCCCGACCAGACAGAGGAGGGTGCAGCATGTCGAGCACGTTCCACGCGTCCGTCCTGCGTGGGGAGCATGATGAGATGGCAGCGCTCCGGATACCCCTGCGGGCGACGGCCCAGTCGCGGCAGGCTGGGAGTCCCGTGCCTCGTCGAACCTGCGCTGCGTTGAGCGGCCTCGGGCGGTTCGAGGGGGCGCAGGATGAGTAGGCGGCGGGTCTTCCAACCCAAGCAGGGCCACCAGCACCTCGTGTACGTCCGCTGGCACGCCGCGGACAACCGGCCCATTGCCGCGTTCTACGGGCCGTTCGACAACGTGGCAGATGCAGCGGGCTTCGAGGAGGCATTCACGCGCGACCACCTCGGCGTCATCGACGACTGCCGGATCGAGGACTGCATCCCGGTGGAGCGGATGGAGACATTCGATGCCTGAGGCCTGAAGGTCCAGGCTCGCTGAGACGGCATGGGTCGGCGAAGCACTCGCCCCGCCCATGTCGGCGTGCCCCTTGCCGGGATTCTGGGATCAGTCGGGGAGCAGCCAGCGGATGGCTGCGAACAGGGATTCGAGTTCGGTGGTCCTGCGCGTGAGCGCCTCCGGTGAGCCCACGACCGTGATCCGCTGGACGCCGCTGGGAGTCCGAGCATCGAAGACGACGATTCGCTCCGGGCCACGGTCCTGGACGAGCACCACGGGCGCCTCGACGCCACCGACGACGATCGCCCCGGTCCCCAGCGACGCCGCGGCCACTGCTGAGGGCACGATCAGGATCCGGACATCCATCGCGGTCGTCTCGAGGACGACTCCCCCGGACCCCGCGTCAAGGCTCCCCTCCCAGCCCACCGGAACCGTGAGCTCCAACGCGTCGGTCGCCAGCACCGGCTCTGTCAACTGCCCCACGCGCACCAGGGTGGGCACGAGTAGGACGGAAGCCAGGACCGCCGCCGCCAGACCCGTGAGGGCCGACCGGCCGGGGGTTGGGCGGCGCGCGGGGCTCGGCGCGGGGCGGGGCAGGAGTAGCCGCAGGCTGGCCACGATCGCAACGGCCAGCGCGCAGGGAAGTGCCGCCTCCGCGGCCGGACGCACCAGGATGATGCGGCTGGCTCGGGCACCCAGGAGTCCCGATGCACCACTGGAGTGCTCGAGAAGCCCGAACCTGTTGGCCGTCAGCACCACCCAGGCCACGAGCCCCGCCACCACCATCGCGAGCAGGGCGGAGCCGAGGGCCGCGGGCCACCACCGTCGCGGCATCGTCACGGCAGCGAGGACCCCGGCGACCAGGCCCGCAGCGAGGATGGCGGTCTCGATCGCCAGGCCGAATGCCAGGGCGAACGCATCGGACGTGCGGACGGATGCGTCGATCCCCTCCCCGACCACCAAGATGGCCAGGGGGAACAGGCCAGCCACCAAGCCGGCGCCAACGCCGGGCAGCGCCATCGCGCGGAGCGATGGCACGGCCTGTCCGGCCTCGCGGACAGGGGGTTCGTCCACGGAGGTCGTGGGCTGGTCCCCCACGACCGTGGGCTGGTCCTCCGGGGCCGTGGGCTGGTCCCCGACGACCGTGGGCCGGTGCTCGACCTGCGCCGGCCGATCGTCGCGCCAGAACCAGGTCGCCCGCGGACCACCCCGACGCAGGCGGATCCAGATCGCTTTCGCCTGCAACGGCGACTCCTGGCTTGCCCCGGCCAGGCTGCAGCTCGCCATCCGAACGAACCGACTCTGGGCACCTGGCAACGGGCCGATAACCTCCCGATCTCGTCGAGGGTCACGCCGGCGTCGAGTGAGGCACAGATCGTGCTGTCGACGGGCCCTACGAGGCCATGCTCGTGGTCACCCGCACCGCACACGCCCACGCCGAGGCAGCTGCCGGCGCCCCGACCACGCCGGTCGAGCCCGTCGAGACCGATCCGCAGGACCTCGAGCCGGGCGACTGGGGAGGCGGCGACCGTGCGGACTCCCCCGGAGCAGACGCAGCAGTTCGTGACCCGGTACGAGCACCTCCAGGACTTCGACGACGAGGTAGACGGGCTGGACCACATCTCCGCGATGCACAGCACGGGCTCGCTCCCGGTGCTGCGACGCTGGTTCGACGGGCTCTCCAGCTCTGCCCTGAACCCGATCGGAGCGTGAGAGCGGCCAGCGAGTCGGGCCCGCGGACGGACCGGGGTCAGTCCGGAGGACCGGGGTCAGGGCCGATGCCGGTTGGCCACGATCTCGAACCACGTGATCCGGGTGGGCGCGGGGAGTTGGGTTGCTGCGAAGGCCGCGCCGAGGGCCGTTGCCATGAAGGCGGCCTGAGCCTCCTTTGTCTCCCACACCTCCGAGACCACCCACCCCTCCTCGGACATGCCCGCCGTGTGGCTGAGCAGGCCTCCGGGCAAGCCGCCCTCGCCGGAGCGGGGGTCGACGCCGAGGTGGGCGTTGACCGCGTCGTACTGGGCCTCGCCGACTTCCGCGGGGAAGGCGAGGATGAGTCCAAAGGCCATGGGATCTCCTCTGAGTGGGGCAGGGCTTCACCTGCCTCGACAACGTACTCCCACGGATGTGGCCGTGGCGAACCACTAGGCCCCCGGGATGTTGGCGCGGCCGTGGGCCGTCGACCCCCCGATCGGCGCGTGGGGTCGCGCTACCCCCCCGAGGAGGGGAGGGGCTGACCGGTGTAGATGTCGACCACGAGCCGCTCGGGGTCTCCCAGCCAGAAGACCCGGAAGGGGCGCTCGCGGTCCACGCCGATTCCCAGCTGGGTCTGACCCTCGAAGGCGTAGAAGTTGCGAGCCTCCTTCAAGGCCACGAACCCGTCGGTGACGAAGTCATCCGGCCCCGTGAACGGCGGCCACTCGTCCGGCCGGCCCTCGAAGTCGGTCACGGTCCAGACGCCGACGAAGACCTCCAGGTCCGCGTCACCGAGCAGCTCCACCGGTTCGCCCGACCCCTGGCCCGTCATCGGGTCGCGATAGGCGACAGTCCATCCGGGGGGCTCACCCGACCCACGCATCTCGAAGACGAACCGCTCGTAGCAGTCATGGCGGCCCACGCGCATCGACGCACCCGTGAGCGCCGAGAGCGCGAGGGGATCGCTCGAGCGAACCTCGTCGACGGATCCGAAGGGCTCGCACTGCGTACCGCCCATCGCACTGGCCGTGGGAGTGACCGTAGCGGTCTGCGTGGGCTGCGGCTCCGGTTCAGGCGTGGGTGTGGGGCCCGGCGACCCGCCCTGCGAGGTGCAGGCCGCCAGGGGGAGCATCAGGACGGCCAGAGCGATCAGACGACGCCAGGCCATGCACAGAACGCTACGACCGGTGGCCGGCGACGTCCAGAGGGAGCGGTGCGCCCCGGCCGTGTCGAGCTCAGATTCCGGTGGTGCTGCGGGGATAGGCCACGTCGGGATCGGTCAGGACGTTGACCAGGTACGGCACGCCCGAGGCGAAGGCCCGGTCCAGGGCGGCTCCGATCTGGCCGGGCGCCGTGACCGTCTCCCCCGCCCCGCCCAGGGCCGTGACCACCTCGTCGTAGCGCGTCGGGCGCAGGCCCGCGGCGACGTCGTAGCCGAAGAGCAGCTGCATCGGGAACTTCTCCAGGCCCCAGCCGGAGTTGTTCCCGACCACCATCACGACGGGCAGGTCGTGGCGGACCAGCGAGTCGACATCCATGAGGCTGAACCCCGCGGCGCCGTCCCCGAGGAGCAGGACGACCTGCGAGGAGGGCCGCGCCAGCCGCGCAGCCATGGCGTACCCGGGACCCGTGCCCAGGCAGCCGTAGGGCCCCGGGTCGAGCCAGCATCCGGGCTGCCGAGGCTCGACGTAGCGACCGGCGAACGACACGAAGTCCCCGCCGTCGCCGATCACGACAGCGTCGTCGGCCAGCCGGGGGACGAGCTCCCCGTAGACACGTGCGGGATGGATCAGCGCGGCGGCCGACTCGAGATCCGCGCGGTCCGCGGCCACGGCTGCCGAGGCCTCTGCGGCCAGGCCCCTTGTCCAGGCAGTGACGTCGAGCCGACCAGGGAGGGCGGCGACCGCTTCGAGGAGCCCACCGAGGACCGCGGTGAGGTCGCCCGAGGCCGAGGCCGTCAGGGGCACGTGGGAGGCCAGCTGACCGGGCGAGTCTGCGACGTGGACCACCTTCGCCGGGCCACCACGCTCTGCCCCGAAGGCCCCGTACCCGAGCCGGAAGTCCAGCGGCGCCCCTACCACGATCACCAGGTCCGCCCCGGCGAAGGCCTTCCCTCGCGCCCTCGTGACGAGCTGGGGGTGCCCCGCAGGCAATATCCCGCGGCCCATCCCGTTGGCGATGACCGGCAGGCCCGTCTCCTCGACGAGCCGCCGCGCGGCCACTTCGGCACCGTCCATCCACACGTCCCCGCCGATCACCAGGACTGGATGACGAGCCGCACCGAGCAGCGCGGCGATCCGGGCCAGATCGCCGGGGTCGGTGTCGGCCCCGCGGTCCCGGGTACCCAAGGGCGCCGGGGCATCCCCGTCGTCGAACAGGACGTCCATGGGGATGTCGAGGAAGACCGGTCCCCGGTGCGGGGCCGAGGCCAGCCGCAGCGCGCCGTCCACAGCGCCACTGATGCCGGCCAGGTCGCGGACGGTGGAGGCGGCCTTGGTCACGGGCGCGAGGATCGGCGGGTGGTCCAGCTCCTGGAGGGCCCCCGACCCCCATCGGCTGTCCGGCGCGCGCCCGCCGATGACCAGCAGCGGGCTGCCGTTGAGCCTGGCCGACGTGATCGCGCTGACGCCGTTGGTGACCCCCGGCCCCGCGGTCAGCACGGCCAGCCCCGGGACACGGGTCAGCTTGGCCATTCCCTCGGCCGCGAAGACCGCCGTCTGCTCGTGCCGGACGTCGACCAGGCGCATCGGGCCCCCGTGCTGCGCCGCCGTGGCGTGGGGTGCGTCCTCGACCGCGTCGGAGCCGCCCACGGCCGCGTCGTAGAGGGGGAAGACGTGGGCTCCGGAAAGGGTGAACATCGTGGTGACCCCATGGGCCAGGGCGGCGGCCACTGCGAGCTCGCCCCCGTGGCCTGTGATGGTCGGCTCGTGGCCGGCCTCTGGGGCAGGGTCCGACGCCCCAGCCGGGAGGGGGCCGGCCGATCGTGCCGCGGGCTGGGACGTGCTGGGCGAAGGGGCGGTCTGTGTCACGTCGTCATCCTGCCCCGCTCCCAAGCGACGCGCGCAGTGCCCCCACGACGAGAGGTCCCCGTGCCGCCCGATCCACCGGGAGCACGAGGACCTCTCGACCTGTTGTGCTGGTTGCGGCCTCGTCAGCCGACCGTCGCGCTGATCCCTGCCCGCTGGAGCAGCTCATCGATCGAGTCGGTGAACGTGGACAGGATGCGCTCGGGGTCGCCGGTGATGGCCGTGTCGGCCCCGATCGCGAAGTTGATCTCGCCGTTCATGCTGAAGATCGCGACGGTGAGGTTCATGTTCCCGCCGACCCCTCCCATGCCCCACGCACCGATGACGTTCGCCCCGGCCAGGGTGAGCGGACCGCGCGGCCCAGGCACGTTGGTGACCACACCCGCCGACTGGTCCTGGGTGATCTTGTGGACCAGCTGTTCGACGTCCGGTCCCGTGAGGGAGAGCACCGATGCCAGACCGAACGACACGATCGGGATCTGCGACTTCTTGATCTCGTCGATCTGCTCCTTGATGAACTCGACCTGCTCCACGGCGTCCTCGATGCCCACGGGCAGCAGCACGTTGATGAGCCCGAACTTGTTGCCGAGGTCGCGGGGCAGCGGATCGGTCGGCTTGCGCAGGCTGACGGGCACGGCGACCAGGAGGTACTCCACGTCGAGCGCGTTCTTGTCCAGCAGGTACCTGCGCAGCGAGTTGGTCGTCGCGGCCAGGAGCATGTCGTTGATCGTCGCCCCGAAGACCCGGCCCGCGTCCTTGATCGGCTGCAGCGGGATCGGATCGATCCACGCGATCTTCTTCTTGCCCGAGACCTTCCCGTGCAGGATCGTCTTGCCCGGCTTGGGGGAGTTGAGGAAGTCGATGGCATCCCCGGCCGCACCCACCGCAGTCGAGGCACCCCCCGTGACCGGGGCGGCCTGCTCCACGACCAGGCCCGGCACGGACTGCGCCCCCTCCGTCACCAGACCCGGCAGCGCGCTGCCGAACTCCAGCAGTCGGCCGGGGTCGGGGACGATGGAGAGCGCGTCCTCGGCAGTGGCGGACAGCATGCTGGGGATCGACGAGGGGTCCGACGCCGCCCCGACCACCGCCCCGACTGCCTTCTGCGCCGTCTCCGTCACGCTGTCGACGACCGCGCCGACCACTGTCTTGGCCGTGTCGAGCTTGCTGGTCTTGGGCTCGCGCTCCTTGATCGGAACCGGCGGGGCATCGACGGCCTCGTCGGCCAGCGACATGATGACGCGGACCAGCGCCCAGCCGTCGGCGATGGCGTGCTGGATCCGGGCGTGGATGGCGGAACCGCCGTTGTAGCCCTGGATCAGGTGGAAGCGCCAGAGCGGCTTGTCCGGGTCGAGCAGCACGCTGCGCTGCTCGGAGACCAGGGCCTCGAGCGCCGCGCGGTCGCCGGGCTCCGGCAGCTGGATGACGTCGACGTGGTAGTCGAGGTCGAAGTCCGGATCATCCTCCCAATGCGGCAGGAGCAGCGGGTTGCGCGACTTTCGGATGCGCTGGCTGAAGACCGGGTACTGGTCGACCATCCGCTCCTTGACGATGCGGCGGTACTCGGCTGGGTCCACCTCTCGATCGGTCCACATCAACGAGGAGACGATCTGATGATTGCCCTCGAAGTCACTGTAGAGCCAGCAGGCATCCGCTGGGGTGAGTCGGCGCTCGGTCATCCAAAGACCTCCTTATGGTCGCGTTCGGAGTCTAGGAACGCGACCTGCCCCGATGTCGGCTCAGAAACCGCCATCGGGGTGACATGTGACGCCGTCCCGCCAGCGCTGGGGCGCTCGTCAGACGCGGAACTCCTTCGCCTGCTTGATCCAGTCCTCGACCTGGGCCACGGACAGGCCGACGACCGACCCGTGCCGGGACTCGATCATCTCCTTGAGGCTCTCGGCGTTGCGATGTCGCAGCTCCTTGATCGAGTCCACGCCGATGCTCTTGAGCATCTCCGCGTGCTTGACGCCGATGCCCTTGATCCTCGCCAGATCGTTCTCGACGCTCACGGTGGAACCTCCTCGATTCGCCAGTCGCACAGCCACGCCCGGCGCTTCGATCGTAGGTAGCCAGCGCTGGCGACGCGCGGATGATCAAGCCCTCTGACTGCTTCGGGACGATGTCGCCGGGCGCACGCCCCAGCCGTTGCCGGGCGGCCCTGCCGGCCGTATGCCCCAGTTCCGAGTCGGTGCCATGCTCAGGCCGTCGGGTGGACCGGGCGGTTCGCCTCGGAAGGAGGCACCCATGCACATCGCTGTCCTCGGGACCGGCACGGTGGGACGCACCCTGGCAGGAGACCTTGCCGCCGCCGGCCATCGGGTGGTCATCGGGACACGGGACCCGCAGGCCACCCTCGACCGGGACCTGCCCGGATCGGCCGGGACCTTCGGTGACTGGGTCGCGGCGACGCCCGGAGTCGACGTGACCGACATGACGTCGGCCGTGGGATCGGGCGACCTGATCGTCAACGCGCTGAACGGGCTGGGCAGCCTCGACGTCGTTACGGCCGCAGGCCCGGAGCGCTTCGCCGGCAAGGTCGTCATCGACGTGACCAACCCGCTGGACTTCTCCCGGGGATTCCCGCCGAGCCTGTTCGTCAAGGACACCGACTCGCTGGCGGAGCAGGTCCAACGGGCCGCGCCCGAGGCTCGAGTGGTGAAGTGCCTCAACATGATGGCGGCCCCGCTGATGCTGCATCCCGAGCGCCTTCCCGAGCCCACCACCGTGTTCCTCTGCGGCGACGACTCCGCGGCCAAGGAGGTGGTGACCGAGCTGCTGCAGGCTGCCGGCTGGCGCGACATCGTGGACCTGGGCGGACTGAGCGCTGCGCGCGGCATGGAGATGTGGCTGGCGCTCTGGGTCCGGGCCATGGGTCCGCTGGGCGGGGGCATGTTCAACGTCAAGGTCGTGCGGGCGACATGACGCCTCGACCCTTCAGGGCCACCCGGGGCGCTTGGTAGCGATGATGTCGCGGCTCGGCCGACCCGCTGCCCAGCCGCGCTCCTCGTACTTCGTCTGAGGCCGCCATGCAGGCCGATCCCGCAGGCCGGGGCATTCCAGCCGGGGGTCGGCCAGACAGGCGGCCAGCATCTGCTCCGCGTAGTCCGCGACGTCGGTGGCCAGGTGCAGCGTCCCGCCCGGGGCCATGAGCTCTGCAGCGCGCGAGACGAACGCCGGCTGCACCAGGCGGCGCTTGCGGTGCCGGACCTTGGGCCAGGGATCGGGGAAGTATGCACGGATGCCCGCCAGGCTTCCCGGCGCCACCCGAGCCATCACCTCGACGGCATCGCCCACGGTGACTCGCACGTTGGACAGGCCGTCTCGCTCGACACCGGCCAGCAGGGCGCCGATGCCCGGGGTGTGCACGTCGACCGCGAGTATCCCCAGGTCCGGGCGTTCGGCCGCCATCGCCACGGTCGCCTCCCCCATGCCCGGCCCGATCTCCAGGATCACGGGCAGGGCGGGGTCGAACAGGCCCCTCGGATGGCGCGGGATGTCGTCGACCTCGACGCCCAGGACGGGCAGGAGTCGCAGGAGCGCGGACTGCGCCGAGGGCGTGATCCGGCTGCGCCGGGGATGGAACGAGCGGATGTGCGGATGTGCCGGCTCGTGCATCACCCCGAGTCCTACGCGACCGCCGGCTGCACGGTCGATTCCGTCTGGGCGCTGCGGTGGTCGGGGCCGGGCTCCATAGGCGGCTTTCGGGTCATGGTGGCCCAGTGTGGCACTGCGGCCGACCCGCTCCTCAGGGCAGAAGTGGGCCCGACGGGCTGTCGGCACCGGCCGCGTTGGTGCCAGAGGCCGGCCCCCGACTGGGAACCGGCCTCTGACGTGGACTGGCGCTCCCCCAGAAAGACTCGAACTTTCAACCTACCGGTTAACAGCCGGGCGCTCTGCCGATTGAGCTATGGGGGATCGACGAGCCCGCACAGGATAGCAATCGTGGTGACGGGGGTCGAAACGCGCGCGGCGCGCCCGGATCACAGCCCGAGCGAGGACCGCAGGTCGGACACGGACTGATCCGCTGCCGACCGCCACGCGGGGTCCCGGGCGTCGACGCCGCCGTCGAAGACCACCGACCAGGCGACCTCCCCCGAGCGCGGCGAGCGACGGGCGCTGATCCGCGCGCTGCCGCGTCGGCCGTCGGGCAGCGCGAGGTCGACGTGCTGCGTGGCCAGGACCGTCCACTCGATCCGCTCTCGCACGACCGCCGGGACCTGGGCCGGCTGGTCGAACTCCAGGGTGACACGGCGGCGCGAGGTGGCTGGACCGAACGTGACCTCGAGCGCGTCGTCGGCCCACGAGGCCTGCACGACGTCCTCCCAGGCCACCCGCCCGGTTGCCTCGGAATGCAGCGCCCAGGTCGTGCAGGCGACCACCTGACCGCCGGACAGCTCGCCCCACGCGAGCAGCCGCTCCCCCGGGGCGTCGTCGAGCAGCCGTGTCACCCGCGGGTCCAGACGCCAGCGGGACGGATTCATGGCCACCTCTGCATCGGTTCGGTCACAGCGCCTCGGAACCGACCCGGGCGAGCTGGCGACGGTAGCCCTCCAGCTCCATGAGGTCGGCCAGGATGGCGGTCGCGCGGTCAGCGTCGCTGACGGCGTCAAGGCTCCCCAGCTCGCGCTTGAGCTCGGCAAGTCGGCGCCCGGCATCGTCGGCGAGCAGCCGGGCCACGATGGACGTCACATAGCGCGCGGCCACGTCGCCGGCTGTCACCAGTGATTCGACGGCCAGCTCGCGCACGAGGGCGCGCACCGAGTCGTCCTGGCAGCAGGCGAGCACCTCGTCGATCCAGGCCATCCCGGTGACGTCGTCAGACGGGCCGCCCGCTGCGACCACCGCCTCGTGCACGAGTGCGTAGCCGGGGTGCTGGAAGCAGGCCGAGGTCACGCTGTCGTACCACTGCCCCAGCAGCTCGGGAGCCTGCAGCGCACCCTTGAGCGCCTCGCGCTGCACGAACAGCTCGGAATGCGACCGGCCCGAAGCAGCAGTACCGCGGCTCGGGCCAGGCCGACCAGGTCCCCCGTGACCCGCCTGGGACCCGGAGTCGACCCCTGGCTGCCGGTCGCTCGGCGCGCCTCGTCGCGCACCCCGAGCCTGCGACGCCGCGCTGCCGGCCGGCGTCCGCCCGGATTCGGCCACCGCCTCGCGCACCTGGCCCTCGGGCAGGCCCACCCAGCCGGCCAGAAGACGGACGTACTCCGGGCGCAGGGCGGAGTCACGAACCCGTGCCACGATGGGCGCCGCCCGCCGCAGGGCGGCCACCCGACCCTCCGCCGTGGCAAGGTCGTGGCCGGCCAGGGCGGAGCGGATGGCGAAGGCGAACAGCGGGGTCCGGGTGGCCACGAGGTCGCGCACGGCCGCCTCACCCCGGGCCAGGCGCAGCTCGCACGGGTCCATCCCGTCCGGTGACACGGCGACGAAGGTCTGCGACACGAACTTCTGGTCCCAATCGAACGCGCGCAGCGCCGCTCTTTGGCCGGCCTCGTCGCCGTCGAAGGTGAAGATGACCTCGCCCACGAGGACCTCGTCGTCCACGAGGTAGCGGCGCAGGATCGAGGCATGCTCGGACCCGAAGGCTGTCCCGCACGTGGCCACAGCCGTCGTGACCCCGGACATGTGGGCGGCCATCACGTCGGTGTAGCCCTCGACGACGACGACCTGTCGGGCCCGGGCGATCTCCCGCCGGGCCAGGTCGATCCCGTAGAGGACGGCCGACTTGTGGTAGAGCGGTGTCTCCGGCGTGTTGAGGTACTTGGGCCCCTCGTCGTCAGCCAACAGCTTGCGAGCGCCGAACCCCAGGACGTCGCCGGCGGCGTCGCGGATCGGCCAGACGAGTCGACCCCGGAAGCGGTCGTAGACACCCCGCTGGCCCGAGCTCACCAGCCCCGCGGCGATCATCTCCGCGTCGGCGAAGCCCCTCTCGCGCAGATGATCGCGCAGCCCATCCCAGGACCTGGGGGCCCATCCCACGCCGAACTGGGCAGCAGCGGAATCGTCGAATCCCCGCTCGGAGAGGAACCGGCGCCCGGGCTCGGCCGCGGCCTGGGTCAGCTGGGTCCGGTAGAAGTCCGCGGCCGCCTGGTTGGCCAGTGCCAGCCGGGTCCGGTTGGGGCCACGTCGCTCGGGCGTGCCGCCGTCCTCGTAGCGAAGCGTGACCCCGGCCCGCACGGCGAGCTTCTCGACCGCCTCGACGAAGGTCAGGTGCTCGAACTTCATGAGGAAGTCCACGACGTCGCCGCCCTCGCCGCAGCCGAAGCAGTAGTAGAGACCCCGTGCGGGCGTCACGTGGAAGCTCGGGGAGCGCTCCTCATGGAACGGGCAGAGCCCCTTGAGGGAGCCGGCTCCGGCTGTTCGCAGGGTCACCGTCTGACCGATCACCTCGGCGATGGGAACCCGCTGACGAACCGCGGCCACGTCCTCTGGTCGCAGCCGCCCCGCCATGCCGCGATCCTAGGACCTCTCTGATGGATCGACCGCTGGGCTGCGCGGCCCCGTGCGGGCGTTCGCGGCGTCCTCGTCGGTCGACGCACCCTCCAGGTGCGCCTGCCTCCTCCTCCTTGCGACCACCTCCCACGCCGAGCCGCTCGCCCCAGCGGACCCATCAGACAGGCCCTGGCTTCTCGCCGCGACACCCGAAGCCCTGGGTCGCCGGCTGTCCGGGAAATGCCCGGACGGGTGGGAGAATTGCCTGCCATGTCCACGTCGGCCGAGCTGGTCCGCTGGGAGCCGCGCGCCGGCCTGCGTCGCCGGCACGTCGATCGCCGCTTCCTGGCGCTCATCGGGGTGCTGGCCGCGGCGATCCTGGCGATGCCGCTGGTGGCCGTCGCGCAGGTCCAGCGCATGGCACGGGTCGATGACCTGACGCACACGGACGCGATCCTCGTCCTGGGGGCGGCCCAGTACCAGGGAACGCCGAGCCCCGTGCTCGCCAACCGCTTGGAGCACGCCCGGGCACTCTTCGACGCGGGCATCGCAGACACGATCGTGACCGTTGGCGGGTTCAACACCGGCGATGTGACCTCCGAGGCGCAGGCGGGCAAGGAAGCCCTCGTGGCCGAGGGCCTGGAACGGTCGCAGATCATCGCGGTCCCCTTCGGTGCGAGCACCGCGGAGTCCGTCGAGGCCGTGGCCACCATCTCGGTCCCGGAGGGGATCCACTCGGTGACCGTGGTCACCGACCCGGCGCACGTCGCCCGGGCCAGTGCCCTGCTCACGGCCGCGGGGCTTCAGCCGCATCCGGCCCCGACCCAACGGGGGCCAGGTACGAAGCTGGGAGCGCGCTACGTCGTCAAGGAGGCCGCCGGGCTGATGGCGGTGTGGCTGGACTGGTAGGTCGGCGGCGACGCAGGGGCGTGTCTCCCTACCCCGTTTGCCTGCTGCGCGACGCCCGGACATGGCACCTCGCT
>CAZWXF010000076.1:0-14217 GCA_964638055.1 uncultured Bifidobacteriaceae bacterium
GCGGGTCGCTGGGACCTCGCCATCACGCTCTTCCCGACAGGCGTGGGCCAGCTGCTCGACGTCGCCGACGCCGGCGGGATCATGCCGCCCAAGTCGACCTGGTTCGAACCGAAGCTCCTCGACGGCCTGATCACCCACGTGCTGGACTGACGACCTGCTCCGGTCGGCCTGAATCGGCCTGAGCGGTCGCGCCAAGGCGGTCATCTCGACAGGCTCGACCGGCGGGGTCTCGATGGGTGGGCCCTTGGGCAGGCCGACGGGCGGTGTCGTCTCGTCGGGTGGGCCCTTGGTCTCGACAGGCTCGACCGGCGGGGTCTCGACGCGGGCCTCGGCGTCCACGGGCTGCTCGACCGGCGGGTGGACGGCGCCTTAGCCGAACCGCAAGGTGGTCGAAGCGGGGATCGTCAGTAGCCTGTCGTCCATGCGAGCCGGCGTGGTGGCGGGGATGGTGGCCGTCCTCCTGGCTGCCACCGCGGTGGGCGGGCAGCCGCCCGACCTCGCGGCCGCGGCTCCCGATACGCAGGTCACGAACGTCGCCGTGGCGCGGGGGCCCGTCGTGGACGTCTCGACCTCTCGGGCCGATGCTCGCATCGCCTCAGTCCTGGCCTCGCGGACGAAGTCGAAGGTGCTGGGCAAGCACGTCACGATGACCGTCTTCGATCCCTCCACGCACACGTACGCCTACCAGCGACGTGCTGGCGCGAGCCTGCGGGGCGCCTCCACCACCAAGCTTCTGACCGCGGTCGCCGTCCTCACGACCATGGGCCCGGACCACCGGCTGCCGACCACGGTCCGCCTGGGGTCCGCCCCGGGCGAGCTCGTCCTGGTCGCCGGTGGCGATCCGCTGCTCACCAGCAAGGATCTGCGCACCCTCGCCAAGGCGACCGCCGCGGCGCTTCGGACCTCCCAGGCTCGGTATGTCCAGGGCGGGGTGAGCTCGTTCGTGGTCCGGGCTGACGACTCCCTGTTCAGCGGACCCGGCCAGTCGATGGGCTGGAAGAACGCCTGGCTGCCCTCCGAGGTGCGCCCCGTGGGGGCCTTCGCCCGCGACGATCGGAAGGTGCGTGACGCGACCGCAGACGCGGGCCGGTACTTCGCCAACGCTCTGGCCAAGGAGGGGGTGAAGGCCAGCTACGGCGGCGAGAAGGTGGCGCCCAGGGGTGCGCCGGCCGTCGCGGCCATCCCCGGCCACACCGTGGGTCAGGCCGTCTCCCGCGCTCTGCTGGTCTCCGACAACGACGCCGCGGAGATGCTCTTCCGCCACGTCGCGGTGGCCACCGGACGCCCCGGCACGTGGGCAGGGGCCCGAACCGCGGTCGCGGAGACGCTGCGCTCCCTCGGGATACCGCTGACAGGCGCCCGAGTGGTGGACGGCAGTGGGCTCTCCCTCACCGGGCGCGTGACGGCCGCCGAGCTGACCGCCGCCCTCGCGCTGGGTCTCTCGCCGGTCCACCCGGAGCTCGCGGGGCTGCGCGCCTACCTGCCGGTGGCCGGGAAGACGGGATCGCTCAAAGCTGGCGTCCAGCGCTTCAACAAGAGGCCGGCCAAGTGTGCCGTGGGGCGGGTCCAGGCCAAGACCGGCACTCTGGCCGACTCCATCGCGCTGGCTGGCTACGCCACGGCGGCGGACCAGAAGACGCGGATCTTCGTCGCGGTCGTCAACGATCGGCCCACCAAGTACTCGCGGGCGCAGACGCGCCAGGCGCTGGACAAGGTGGCGGCCAGCGTCACGGGCTGCTGGTGAGCTGACGAATCGGGGCAGTGCCAATCAGGGCAGTGCCGCGGCCTCGTGCTCGCTGACCTGGTCGATTCGTCGCTGGTGGCGCGCTTCACCCGAGAAGGGCGTCGACAGGAACTCCCCGACGATCTCGAAGGCCTCCGCCACAGTGTGCTGCCGGGCGCCGATCCCCACGACGTTCGCGTCGTTGTGCATCCGAGCCAGGCGAGCGGTCTCCCGGGACCAGGCCAGGGCAGCGCGGACGCCGCGCACCTTGTTGGCCGCGATCTGCTCGCCGTTCCCGGAGCCGCCCAGGACGATTCCGAGGCTTCCGGGCTCTGCGACAACAGCACGGGCCGCGGCGATGCAGAACTGCGGGTAGTCGTCACCTGGGTCGTACTCGTGCGCCCCGTGGTCCACGACATCGTGGCCCGCGTTGCGCAGGTACTCGCTGAGCATGGACTTCAACTCGTGTCCGGCATGATCAGAAGCCACATGAACCCGCATGGGCACCCAGTCTGGCCGATGCTGGGTCGGTGAGTCCCACCCGACCCCTCATCGAGGTGCTGTCAACCTCGATCGGTGCTGTCCGACTGGCCCTGGCGGGCGGCGCGGATCGCATCGAGCTCTGCGAGAACGACCCCCAGGGCGGTACCACGCCTTCTGTGGGCACCATCGCGACCGCGCTCGAGCTGGCCGGGCCCCTGGGCGTCCCGGTGAACGTCATGGTGCGCCCGCGCGGCGGCGGCTTCGTGTTCGACGCCGACGAGCGCCGCGTGATGCGCCGTGACATCTCCGCCGCTGTCGGGTGCGGGGCTGACGGGATCGTCACCGGAGCCCTGACCCCCTCCGGGGAGGTCGACCGGGAGCTCACCGCGGAGCTCGTGGACCTCGCGGCGGGACTGCCGGTGACGTTCCATCGTGGAGTGGATGTCGCCCCGGATGTCGTGGCGGCGGTGACCACCGCCTTCGAGCTGGGTTGTGCCCGGGTGCTGACCAGCGGCGGCGCGCCCAGCGCCATCGCCGGATCGGCGACGCTGGCTGAGCTCGTGCGCCGGGCTCCCGCCGGTGCCGTGGTCATCGCCGGCGGCGGGATCACGTCCGCGCACGTGGCGGACCTGGTGACGAGCACGGGAGTCCGCGAGCTCCATGTCTCCGCCCGCGCGTATCGGGTGTCCGGCGCATCGCCCAGCCCGCCCGGGATGCTCGGGGTGACCGCTGGCCCGGGCCCCGACTGGCCCACGAACGGATGGCCGGCACCGGACCCCGCGCGCCTGAGCGAGCTGCGCGCCGCCCTGGAGCCCTGAGGCGGGCGAACGCGTCCGGTGCAGCCGTGTAACAATCCCGGGAACCCCTCGTCCAGCGCCCTCATCACGCTTGGAGCGTTCGTGGCACATCCCGCCCTGACCCGCGACGAGGCTGCCACGCGTGCTGCCCTCCTCAGCGTGGACTCCTACGACGTCGAGCTCGTGGTGACGGGCTCCCCGGATCGGTTCCGGTCGACCAGCACGGTCCGCTTCGCCGCCCACGAGGCCGGTGGGAGCACCTGGATCGACATCGTCGCTCCGGAGCTGATCAGCGCCAGCCTCAACGGCGCCCCTCTGGACCTCCGCGGCTACACCGGGCAACGGCTCCCTGTGACCGGCCTGGCCGTGCAGAACACTCTGGTCGTCGTCGCACGGTGCGCCTACTCGCTCACGGGGGAGGGTCTGCATCGCATGGTCGACCCCGTCGACCAGGAGGTGTACCTCTACTCGCAGTTCGAGACCGCGGACGCCCAGAGGGTCTACGCGTGCTTCGACCAGCCCGACCTCAAAGCGACCTTCACCCTGCACGTCGTCGCCCCGGATCACTGGCAGGTCGTCTCCAACGCTGCGACGCCGACCCCGATCTCACTGGAGCCCGGCGCGGCGCGATGGGACTTCCCGGCCACGCCGCGCGTCTCGACCTACGTCTGCGCCCTCGTCGCAGGGCCCTACCACGCGGTGCGCGACGAGTACGAGGGTCCGCTCGGGACCTATCCGCTGGGGGTGCTCTGCCGGGCGTCGATGGCCGCGCACCTCGACGCCGATCGAATCCTGGCCGAGACCAAGGCGGGCTTCGCGTTCTTCGAGTCGGCGTTCGGACACGCCTACCCGTTCGGCAAGTACGACCAGATCTTCGTCCCCGAGTTCAACGCGGGGGCGATGGAGAACGCCGGCTGCGTGACGATCATGGAGGACTACGTCTTCCGCAGCCGCGTCACCGAGGTCGCCTACGAGCAGCGCGCGAACACGATCCTGCACGAGCTTGCCCACATGTGGTTCGGGGACCTCGTCACCATGCGGTGGTGGGACGACCTCTGGCTCAACGAGTCCTTCGCCGAGTGGGCGTCCCACTACGCGATGGTCGCCTCCGGGATCGCCCCCCAGGCGTGGACCACGTTCTCGAACCTGCGCAAGACCTGGGCCTATCGCCAGGACCAGCTCCCCTCGACCCATCCGATCGCCACGGCCATGCCCGACCTGGAGGCCGTGAAGCTCAACTTCGACGGCATCACCTACGCCAAGGGCGCGTCCGCCCTCCGGCAGCTGGTGGCCTGGGTGGGGGAGGAGGAGTTCCTCGCCGGCCTGCGGTCGTACTTCGCCGCCCATGCCTGGGACAACACGGAGCTGCGCGACCTCCTGGTGGAGCTCGAGCGGACGTCCGGACGTGACCTGACCCAGTGGACGAGCCAGTGGCTCCAGACGGAAGGGGTGAACCTGCTGCGACCGCAGGTCGAGCTGGCCCCGGACGGCACGTACGCGTCCGTGAGTGTCCTGCAGGAGGCCCCCGCGAGCCCCGTGGGCGTCCCTGCCGTGCTGCGGGGGCATCGACTGCGCGTCGGCCTGTTCGACCGGGTGTCGGATCGGCTGGTTCGCCGCGATCAGGTCGAGCTGGACGTCGTCGGGCCGAGCACCGGGATCCCCGACCTGATCGGAGTGCGGGCGGCCGACCTGCTGCTCGTCAACGACGACGACCTCACCTTCGCCAAGGTCCGCCTCGACCCACGGTCGATGGCCACGGCCATCGGGCACATCGGACGCTTCGAGGACTCCCTGGCAAGGACGCTGGTCTGGGGTGCCGCCTGGGACATGACCCGCGATGCGGAGATGTCGGCCGGCGAGTTCGTGGAGCTGGCCATCGGCGGGCTCCCGACGGAGACGGACATCGGGGCGGTCCAGAAGGTGCTCCAGCAGGTGCGCACGGCGATCGATTCGTATGCCGCACCAGGCAACCGTTCGCGCTACCGGGCAGCCTTCGCAGGTGCGGTGCACGCCGCGGCGCTGACGGCGGCACCTGGAAGCGATCATCAGCTCCAGTACGCCAGGGCGCTGGCGGCGGTCGCGCAGTCGGACGAGCAGCTGGACCTGCTGGCCGGTCTGCTCGCCGGCGGGCGGGGCATCGAGGGCCTGGTCGTGGACACCGAGCTTCGCTGGACGCTGCTGCACCGCCTCGTCGAGGTGGGTCGTGCGGGCGAGGCGCAGATCTCGGCCGAGCTCGACCGCGACAACACCGCGACCGGCCTGCGCCACGCGACGGCAGCTCGGGCCTCCCGGCCGACCGAGCACGCCAAGGAGGCTGCCTGGCACGCTGCGGTGGCCGACAGCAGCCTGCCCAATGCGCTGGTCGAGGCCAACATCTCCGGACTGCTCATCGCCGAGCAGGTCGAGCTCCTGCGCCCCTACCGGGAGCGGTACTTCGAGGTCGCGCCGCAGGTGTGGAGCACCCGGAGCTCGGAGATGGCGGGGATGGTCGCGACCTACCTGTACCCGGCCCTGCTCATCGAGGACCAGACGGTGGTCGCGTCCAACGAGTTCCTGGACAGGCCGGACCTTGCCGCGGGCCTTCGTCGCATCGTCACCGAGGGTCGCGACGGCGTCGAGCGCGCCCTGCGCTGCCGGGCGCGCGACGCTGCTGCCGCGAACAGCTGAATCGGGACAGTCCCGCGCCAGGGCAGCACGCTGAGGTGGCCGCGTTGAGCCGAGCGAGTCGTGATCAGCCCTCGCGCCCTGGGGCCACCGCCTCGACGAGGCGGGAGAGAAGCGGCTGGGAGGCCAGGTCCTCCAGGAGCACCGCCCTGCCCTGGCCGTCGGTCAGGGGGATCCGCCAGTTCGGGTACTCCTTGTAGGTGCCAGGCTGGTTCTGGGCGACCCTGTCGCCCACGGCGTCGGTCAGCGCGAGGCCGAGCAGGACGGACGGGGAGGCCCGCAGGGCCCGGTGCAGCGCGACGATGAGATCGTCGTCCGTGCCGTCCCGCGCCAGCCACCCGTGCTCGATGCACAGCTCGCGCCACTGCTGCACGACGACGTCGCTGTCGGCCCGCTCCTCATCGGCGGGCCGCGTGAGCAGGCCGAGCTCGTCGCGGATGCGGACATGCTCCCCGGCCAGATAGGCGGCGGTCGGCGGCAGGTCGTGGACCGTGACGGTCGCAAGGCAGTTGGGACGCCACAGCTCGGGGTTCAAGGGCATTTCGGGGGTGACGGTCCTGTCCCGCTCGAACCACAGGATCGTCGTGCCCAGGATCCCCCGCGCGAGCAGGTACTCCTGCACCCAGGGCTCGACGGTGCCCAGATCCTCCCCGACCACCCAGGCCCCCGCCCGCTGCACCTCGAGGGCCAGGATCCCGACGAGCGCGTCATGGTCGCACTGGACGTAGGTGCCCTCGCTGGCGGGCATGCCGTCTGGCACCCACCACAGGCGGAACAGCCCGAGGACGTGATCCACCCGGATGCCGCCGGAGTGACGCAGGATCGTGCGCAGCAGGTCCCGCCAGGGACCGAACCCGGCCTCGGCCAGGTCGTCGGGGCGCCACGGCGGCTGCGACCAGTTCTGACCGAGCTGGTTGTACATGTCCGGCGGGGCGCCCACGCTGACACCCCGGGCCAGCACGTCGCGCAGGGCCCACGTGTCCGAACCGAGCGGGTGCACCCCGACGGCCAGGTCGTGGACGATCCCCGAGCGCATCCCGGCGGCGACGGCGGCTTCCTGGGTGGCCAGGAGCTCCTCGTCCAGCTGCCACTGCAGCCACTCGTGCCAGCGCACCCGAGAGGAGAGCCGCACTCGCTCCTCGGCGACCCGCACCGAGCCCGGATCGGTCAGCCCCGCAGGCCACGCGGCCTCGTCGGATCCGTGCTCCTCCACCAGCGCGCACCAGGTGGCGAAGTCCTCCAGTCCGGTGCCCTCACGGGCCACGAAGGCGGCGAATCGGGCCTGCCTCTCAGGTGCCCTCGGCGCGGCGAAGATGATCTCGAGGGCGGCTGACTTGGCCGCCCAGATCAGGTCCCTGTCGATGAGGTCAGCGGTCAGGTCAAGGGACCGGACGGGCGCTGCGAGGGCCTCGATGTGGTCTTTGTCGTCCTGGGGCAGATCATCGTACTCGGTGATCGACTCGGGCCGCAGGTAGATCGGGTTGGCGAATCGCCTGGTCACCGGAAGGTACGGCGATGGCTCCATCGGGGGCATGGGGGAGGCGGCATGCAGGGGATTGACCAGGACGAAGTCGGCGCCGCCGGTGCGGGCGCTCCACGTGGCCAGCATGGCCAGGTCGGCCAGGTCCCCGGCTCCCCAGGACTGTCGGGAGCGCATCGCGTAGACCTGCGTCATCATCCCCCACTGGCGTCCCGGGGCCAGGGCGGCAGACGCCAGCCTGTCGGGGGTCACGACCAGCGGGCAGCTGGACTCCCGGACCACACCGTCGTCGCCCTCGCTGCGGGCCCAGAGCGTGTGCCAGCCCAGGGGGAGATCGGGCGGGATCGCGAAGGTCGCCTCGCCGACGAGATGGCCGTCGACGTGGCGGGGCTCCACCCAGCGGTCCACCTGGTGGAGGAACCAGGCCTCCCCGCCCTGCTCGAGGTCGACCCACATCCGGACCGGCTGGCCATGGGGCACATGCACCCAGCACTGGTCGCCCCGGCCGCTGCGGGCGACGAACACGGGGGGCAGCATGCGGCGCCACTGCGCGAGGCGTCGGTTCATCAGGCCGTCCCAGAGGTCCTTGGGGGTCGCGGTCCGCACACCCAGCGCACCCAGGACCGCGCGGAGCGTCGCGGCGGACACCCGCTTGTGGCTGCCGTCCTGGGCCCAGTACTCGACCGCCACACCATAGGCCTGGGCCAGCTCGACGAGCTCGGGACCCGGTTCCTCCCGGTCCGGGGCGGACGCGCCGTCTGCATCGTTCGCGCCCGGGGCTTCGGCTCGATCACGGGGGGCCATGCCGGCCAAGGCTATTCGGGCACACGGGCTCGTGTCAGTGACATCTCATAGGCTGCAAGGGTGATTCCCACAGCCGATGAGGCCAGCACCGCCTGGTACCAGTCGCTGCTCGGCACGCCGCTGAACGTCGCCATCATCCTGGCCATCGCGATCGTCGCCCACATCGTGTGTCGGCGCCTGATCAACCAGGCCGTCAAGCGCTGGATCGCCTCGGGCCGCAACAGGGCCAACGCCATGACCGACACACCGCAGGAGACCGTCGAGATCCAGGCGATGCTGCTCTCCCAGCGGCGCGAACAGCGGGCGAGGGCGGTCGGTCAGCTCCTTCAGAACTTCTGCGTCCTGGTGATCTGGGGGCTGGCCACACTGCTGCTGCTCACCGAGCTGGGGATCAACATCGCCCCGATCATCGCGAGCGCTGGCATCGCCGGCGTTGCTCTGGGCTTCGGCGCCCAGACCCTGGTCAAGGACTACCTCTCGGGCTTCTTCATGATCATCGAGGACCAGTACGGCGTCGGCGACCTCGTGGACGTCGGTCCGGTGGTCGGGACCGTCGAGGAGGTCACCCTGCGGGTCACCCGGATTCGGGACATGTCAGGGGTGGTCTGGTACGTCCGCAACGGCGAGATCCTGCGGGTTGCCAACCAGTCCCAGGGCTGGACGATGGCCTCGGCTGTGATCCCGGTGTCCTACAACGCCGACCTGGCGAAGATCCGCACGATCGTCCGCGGGGTCGCCGACGACATGATCAATGATCCCGAGACCCGGACGCGGATGATCGGGCGCCCCGAGTTCGCCGGAGTCGACTCGGTCTCCGGCGAGGCGATGTACGTGCGGATCGTGGTCAAGGCCAAGGCGAGCCAGCAGATCCCCCTGACCCGCGAGCTGCGGGAGCGGCTCAAGATGGCCTTCGACCGCAACAGTGTGGTCGTGCCGGTCCTGGCCAGGCCCGTCAACTATGGGCCCGACGGCAATCCCCTGCCCCCGGGCACCCTGCCTCCCCCGCCACCGGCCCGCTGAGGTGCGGGGCGCCGCGTGTCACGTGAGGCCGCCCCGATCGGGCACGGGGAACGTGTTCACCATCGCCAGGGCGGCGCGGCTGAGGTACTCCCAGAGCTCGGCCTCGTCGGCGGGGTCCATGCCGAAGGCCGTCGAGGACTCGTCGAGGGCTTGGCGCATGTGCGAGACCCACGCGTCGTGGGCCGCCGCGTCCACCCGGAACGAGGCATGGCGCATCCGCAGCCGCGGGTGCCCACGCTCCTCCGAGTACGTCGTGGGGCCGCCCCAGTACTGCTCGAGGAACATCTGGAGGCGTCGCGCTGCCGGCGCGAGGTCGTGCTCGGGATAGAGCGGGCGCAGGACCGGATCATCGGCCACGAGGGCGTAGAAGCGGCCGACGAGGTCGTCGAAGAATGGGTGCCCCCCGAACCGCTCGAACGGAGTCGACGTGCTGCCCATGCCGGCGACGATACCCGCGAGCAGGATGGGGCCGTGACCCAGACCGGGAGTCAGTGGTGGCGCAGCGCGGTGATCTACCAGATCTATCCGAAGTCGTTCGCCGATGATGACGGGGACGGGTTGGGCGACATCGCGGGGATCCGCTCGCGGCTGGGCTACCTGGCGAACCTCGGTGTGGACGCCATCTGGATCTCCCCGTGGTACCTCTCGCCGCAGGTGGACGGTGGCTACGACGTCACCGACTTCCGCGTCATCGACCCGATCTTCGGCGACCTGGCGGCGGTCGAACGGCTCGTCGGCGACGCTCACGCCCTCGGTATCCGGGTCATCGTCGACATCGTGCCCAACCACACCTCCGACGAGCACCGATTCTTCCAGGAGGCGCTGGCCTCCCCGCCCGGGTCGGCGGCCTGGGCGCGGTACCACTGCCTGCCCGGAGCATCGGGTGGTGCCCTGCCACCCAACGACTGGCGCAGCGTGTTCGGGGGGTCCGCCTGGGAGCCGATCCGCGACGGGGGAGGCGTCCCCACGGGCTGGTACTACCTGCACCTGTTCGATCCCCGCCAGCCGGATGTGAACTGGGAGCACCCAGACATCTGGGCGGAGTACGAGGACGTGCTGCGGTTCTGGTTCGACCGGGGCGTGGACGGCTGCCGCATCGACGTGGCCCAAGGCCTGGTCAAGGCGTCGGGGTACCCCGACAGCGGCCAGCGCGAGATCGGCCTCCTCGCGGGGCCCCCGCTGGACGAGCCGCAGTGGGACCAGCCGGGGGTCCACGAGGTCTGGCGGCGGTGGCGGGCGGTGGCCGACGAGTACCAGCCGCCTCGGGCCTTCGTCGGCGAGGTCTGGGTCGGGTCGCCGGAGCGACTGGCCCAGTACCTGCGCCCGGACGAGCTGCACACGGCGTTCAACTTCGACTTCCTGCGGTGCCCGTGGCAGGCCGAGGCCATGCGCGACACGATCGACGGGTCGCTGCGGGCCGTCGGAGCGGTCGGCGCGGCCAGCACCTGGGTCCTGGAGAACCACGACGTCCCCCGGGTCCGGACCCGCTTCGGGCAGCGGCCCGCCGGGACAGCCGCGACCGACTCGAGCATGTCGGCGCCGCCCGGCGTGGTCCCTGACGATGACGTAGGGCTGGCCCGGGCTCGTGCGGCGATGCTGCTCATGCTGGGCCTGCCCGGGTCGGCGTACCTGTACCAGGGCCAGGAGCTCGGACTCCCCGAGGTCCTCGACATCGCCCCCGCCGACCGCCAGGATCCCGCATTCGCCCGGACCCACGGCCGTGACGGGTACCGCGACGGCTGCCGCGTGCCCATCCCGTGGAGCCGCTGCGGGCCGTCTGCCGGGTTCAACGCCGACGACGGCGCCTGGTTGCCCATCCCTGGCGGCTGGGGCTCATTGAGCGTCGAGGCGCAGGCCGACGACGAGGGGTCGACACTGCGGCTCACACGGTCGGCTCTGGCGCTGCGCCGGACCGAGCCGGCGCTCGGCGAAGGCGATCTCGAATGGGTCAGCGACCCGGGGGCAGACTGCCTGGTGCTGCGACGCGGCGAGGGCGCCGACGCGGTCCTCGTGGCGGTGAACATGGGTAGGCGGCCTGCGGACGTCCCAGCAGGCCACCTGCTGCTGGCCAGCCATCCGAGTGTCCGGCCCGTTCGCGGCGGCCTGCGGCTGCCGCCGGACACCGCGGCGTGGATGCGCTGAGCGTGGGGCGTCGCGGCGCCTGACAGGGGACCCCGATCGTGGCAGCCTTCGGTTCATGCGAAAGCTCTTCGACGCCCCCTACGAGGCCTACCGGGTCAGCGATCCCGAGACGACCGCTGACGCGGCGCCGGACGAGGTCGCCGAGGGGACTCCCAAGGTGCTGCTCCGAGACCTGGTCAACCACCTCGGCGACGAGCAGATCATCCTGAGCCGGCCCATCGACCTGATCCGGTTCGCGACCGACGCCAGCCCCTACCGACTGTTCCCGAAGGTCGTCGTGCTGGCCCGGACCGTCGAGGACATCCAGCTGCTGTTCGCCTACGCCCACCTCAACGCCATCCCGATCACCTTCCGGGCGGCCGGGACGAGCCTCTCCGGTCAGGCGCAGGGTGACGGGATCCTCGTCGAGGTGCTGCGCAACTGGATCGGCTGCACCGTCGAGGACGGCGGGCGGGTCCTGCGCAGCCTGCCCGGCACCATCCTGAGCCGGGCCAACGCCGCGCTCAAGCCGTACGGGTACCGGCTCGGGCCGGACCCCGGCTCGAAGACAGCGGCGTCCATCGGCGGGGTGATCGCCAACAACGCCAGCGGGATGTGCTGCGGCACCGTCGAGGACTCCTACCAGACCGTGCGCTCACTGAAGATCGTGCTGCCGTCGGGCACCGTCGTGGACACCGGTGCCGCAGGCGCCGACGAGGCCCTGGCGCAGGCCGAACCGGAGATCGTGGCCGGGCTCACCGAGATCCGCGACGCGATCCTGGCCGATCCTCAGGTCGGCGAGCTCATCCGTTCCAAGTACCGGATCAAGAACACGACCGGCTACACGATGAAGGCCTTCCTGGATGGCCGGACGCCCGTCGAGATCCTGCAGCGGCTGATGATCGGGTCGGAAGGAACGCTCGGCTTCATCGCCGAGGCCGTGTTCGACACGGTGCCCGACGACAAGCACCTGCTGACCTCGCTGATGATCTTTCCGGACATGCGTGCGGCCTGTGACGCGGTGGCCCCGTTCGTGGCCGCCGGTGCGGCGGCCGTCGAGCTGCTGGACCGGGCCTCGATCAGGGCGGTCCAGGGCAGGCCCGGCGTCCCCGACCGGTGGCACCACCTGCCCGCTGCGGCGACCGCGCTGCTCGTGGAGTTCCGCGATCCCTCACCGGAGGACTCGGCGCGGTCCGAGGCTGTGGCGATCGACGTGCTCTCCGGGCTGACCCTGCTGGAGCCGACCGACTTCACGCGGGACCCGCGCAAGGCCGCCGCGTACTGGGTGATCCGCAACGGGCTGCTGGCCAGCGTGGGCGGGGCGCGCCCGACCGGCTCGTCGTTCATCCTCGAGGACGTCTGCTTCCCGCCCGAGAGGCTGGCCGAGGGGGCCCTGGCGCTGCAGGCGCTGTTCGCCAAGCACAAGTACGAGGGCGTCATCTTCGGTCACGCCTCGGCCGGGAACCTGCACTTCCTCATCACGCCCCAGCTTCGCCAGGACGTCGACATCCGGCACTTCGACGGGTTCCTGCGCGACGTGGTGGACATGATCACGATCGACTTCGCGGGCTCGCTCAAGGCCGAGCACGGCACGGGTCGCAACATCGCGCCGTTCGTGGAGCAGGAGTGGGGCCGGGCGGTGACCGATCTCATGCGGGCGGTCAAGCTCGTGATAGACCCGCACGGGATCCTCTCCCCGGGGGTGGTCCTCTCCGACGATCCCGACTCGCACCTGGATCACCTGAAGTCCGCGCCGACCATCGAGTCGGTCGCCGATCGCTGCATCGAGTGCGGGTTCTGCGAGAGCGTCTGCCCCAGCCGCCGTGTGACGACCACTCCACGCCAGCGCATCGCCGTGCGCCGGGAGATGATGCGCCAGCCCTCCGGCTCCCCGGTGGCCGAGTCGCTGGCCCGGACGTACTCCTTCGACGCGGTGGAGACCTGCGCCGGCGACGGCATGTGCGCCATCGCCTGCCCGGTGTCCATCAACACCGGCGACCTGATGAAGGAGTTCCGGGTCAAGGCACACAACGAGCCCGCGGAGCGCGTGGCCCTGATCATCGCCCGGCGCTACCGCGCGATGGAGCGGATGGGCCGCGTCGCGGTGCGGACGGCCCACCGCACGCGCAAGGTCTCGGGTACGGACGCCCTCGTCAGCGGGGTCACCGAGACCGGCCGGGTCGTGGTGAGCCATGACGTCCTGCCGACCTGGCTGCCCGAGCTGCCCAAGGCCGCGCCGGGCAAGCTGCCGGAGACCGCGCGCGAGGGCGCTCGCGCGGTCTACTTCCCGGCCTGCATCAACCGGATCTTCGGCAACCCCGAGTCGCTGGCTGATCGGCCCGCGCTGCCGTCGGTGTTCGTGGCCCTCTCGATGCGGGCCGGCGTCCCGGTGTGGATCCCCCCGGACGTGCCGGGGACGTGCTGCGGGACCGTCTGGCACTCGAAGGGCTACGACCGGGGCAACACGTACATGGCCAACAAGGTGGTCGACCTGCTCTGGAAGTGGACGGACTCGGGGGAGCTGCCCATCGTCGTGGACGCATCCTCCTGCGCCTACGGACTGAGGCATGAGGTGGTGCCGTACCTCGAGGACAGGGCAGCCGCTCGGCATGGTCGGATGAGGGTCGTCGACTCGGTCGAGTGGGCCCGCGCCGAGCTGCTTCCCCGGCTCCAGGTGCGCCAGAAGGTCGGCTCGGCGCTCGTCCATGACACCTGCTCGGCTCGTCACATGGGCCTGACCCAGGCCCTCGTGGACATCGCAGGGGCGCTGGCCGACGAGGTCACCGTGCCCATCTACGACACCTGCTGCGGGATGGCGGGTGACCGGGGCATGCTCCACCCCTCCCTCGTGGACACCGCCAGCGTCGAGCAGGCCGCCGAGATCGGGGACCGCACCTTCGACGTGTGCCTGTCCTCGAACCGCACGTGCGAGGTGGGGATGACCCGTGCCATGGGACGGGAGTACTCCTCTTTCCTGTACCTGCTGGAGTCCGCCACGCGCTGAGCCGGCAGGTCGAGCCACCGCCGGTCGAGCCCGCCGAGTCCCCGCCGGTCGAGCCAGTCGAGTCCCCGCCGGTCGAGCCCGTCGAGACCAAGCCCGTCCAGAGCCCGTCGAGACCCGTGCC
>CAZWXF010000077.1:0-14197 GCA_964638055.1 uncultured Bifidobacteriaceae bacterium
TCTACCTGGTCATCATCGCGGTCTGGGCTGCCGTCCTCGTGCCCATGTGGCTGCGACGGCACGACCATCGCAGGTCCGAGCGGCCCGCGCGGGGCTGGACCGAACGTGCGTTCCTGCGTCTGAGCGAGCGCACGTCACTGCTGGGGATACCCCTGCCCGCGCGTGCGGCGGAGGTGGCAGGCGAGCCGAGCCACGGCGGCTCGAGCGACCTCGCCGAAGGCGATGGTGGCGCCCCCGGGGGGGAGGATCAGCCGGTGCAGGTGCACGGACAGCCGGCTCGCCGGCGGCGGCATGAGCGCCGCCGGGTCTCCGGCGCGGCGAAGCGCCGCGTGATGCTGCTCCTGCTGCTGCTCTCGACTGCGGGCGTGATCGCCACCGTCGTGCTCGGACTTCTGCCCTGGCCGGTCCTGGCGGCTCCCACGCTCGTGATCGTCGCCTTCTTCCTCGTCGCCCACCGCCAGGTCGTCGTGGCTCGGCGGAATCGCCAGCGGCAGGAGCGCAGGCGTCAGGGCCGCGAATCCGCGGTCGCGCAGCCCCAGGCCGATGCGCCGCAGGTCGACGCCCTCTCGCCTGGCACGTGGCTGCCCCGGGCGACACCGTTGCCCGCCTACCTGCGAACGGCGCAGGACGACACTCAGGTGAGCTCTGCGGCCCCCGCCTGGACCGCGGCCGCGATGCTGGAGCGCGCCCAGCGCGAGAGGCAGCGTGCCGAGCGCCAGGCGGATCGGGATGCCGCGGAGCGTGAGCGGGTGCGCGCGGAGCAGAGGGCGGCGGCGCTCGATGACCGTGACGACACGTACCTGCGCGGCCAGGCGGTGAGGTGGCGGCGCGGGCCGATCGAGGAACCCTTTCGCCGAGCGGCCAACGAGTAGGGCGCGCAGGGACCGCGATTCCTCGGCGTCCAGGACAAGAGGGCCCCGAGGGCGGCGATGGAAGTGGTCGTCCGGTCTGGGGTAGCCTTGGCCGGTCCACTTGGGGCTGTAGCGCAGCTGGTAGCGCACCTCGTTCGCATCGAGGGGGTCAGGGGTTCGAGTCCCCTCAGCTCCACCCAGAGTGAGCGTCTGCTGGACCCCCGTATGTGACCGTCCGTGTCGGCGAGACCCTCCCAAGAGGATCCCGGGGCCCTCAGGGCCCTCGGCGCTGCCGCCCACGACCTGTCGCTGAGTAGGTCTCGGCGGGCTTGGTCTCGATGGGCTCGGTCTCGACGGGCTCGACCGGCGCACGTCTCGACGGGCTCGACCGGAGGGTGGGGGCCTGCGGGGGATCGGGGTCGCCGGGGGGCGGTGGAAGCCCGGCATCCGCCATTCCCTATCATGCCGATCGAACATGCCAAACATGCCGGGATGGATCGGTCTCTCCCGGCCCGTTCCGCGAGGTTGACCATGCGCGTAGCAACAGATGTGACAGAGCTGATCGGCAACACGCCCCTGGTCCGGTTGAACCGGGTGACGGACGGCGCGGGGGCCACGGTGCTGGCGAAGCTGGAGTTCTTCAACCCTGCCTCGTCGGTCAAGGACCGGATCGGAGCCTCCATGATCGACGCCGCGATCGCGGCCGGGGAGATCGGTCCGGAGACCGTCCTCGTGGAGCCGACGAGCGGCAACACGGGCATCGCCCTGGCGATGATCGCCGCCGCCAAGGGGATCAGGGTCGTCCTGACCATGCCGGAGACGATGAGCAAGGAACGCCGGCTGCTGCTCAAGGCGTACGGCGCCGAGCTGGTGCTCACCCCTGGCCCGGAGGGGATGGGCGGGGCGATCGCCAAGGCCAAGGAGCTCGCCTTCGACAATCCGAACTACGTGATGCCCCAGCAGTTCGAGAACCCGGCGAACCCCGAGATCCATCGCACGACCACGGCCGAGGAGATCTGGAACGATACCGACGGCACCGTCGACATCGTGGTGTCCGGGGTGGGGACCGGCGGAACGATCACCGGCGTCGGGCAGGTCCTCAAGGAGCGCAAGCCGGGTGTGCAGATCGTCGCCGTCGAGCCTGCTGCCTCGCCGGTGCTCTCCGGCGGGGCCAAGGGGCCTCATCCGATCCAGGGCATCGGGGCAGGGTTCGTGCCGCCGATCCTGGACACGTCGATCTACGACGAGATCGTGCAGGTGGCGGCACCCGACGCCCTGACCACCGCCCGGCGCGCCGCTGCGGAGGAGGGACTGCTCGTCGGCATCTCCTCGGGTGCGGCGATCTGGGCCGCCACGGTCCTGGCCCAGCGCCCCGAGAACGCCGGGAAGACGATCGTGGTGATCGTCCCCTCCTCCGGCGAGCGCTACCTCTCGACGATCCTCTTCGCGGATCTGAGCCAGTAGTGCCCGAGCCAGCACGACGGCAGGTCACCGGATTCCCTTCTGCAGAGCACAGAGCCTTCTGCAGAGCACAGAGAGAGTGGACGGCATGACTGACGATCCAACCGGCGTCACCCTCTCGGGGGCAGCTGCACGCCAGCTCAGCAACACCACCAAGACGCCGCCCCAGTGGGACGCGATCACCCCGCGGTGGCTGGTGAACATGCTCGCGTGGCAGCCGGTCGAGGCCGGCGTCTTCCGCGTGAACCGGGTCAAGCCTGCGTCCGCCGAGGGTGGCGTCGAGTGCAGCCCCAACGACACCTCCCGGCTGCCGCAGTCGTTCGTCGACTACGAGGACAACCCGCGCGAGTTCACGCTCTCCGCACTGACGACCGTGCTGGGGGTGCATACCCGGATCTCGGACCTCTATCGCAGCCCGCACGACCAGATCCGCGAGCAGCTTCGCCTGACGATCGAGAAGGTCAAGGAGCGCCAGGAGCGCGAGCTCATCAACAACCCTGAGTACGGGCTGATCCATCAGGTCGTGCCGAGCCAGAAGATCATCAGCCGCACCGGCCCGCCTACGCCCGATGACCTGGACGAGCTCATCACCAAGGTCTGGAAGCAGCCCTCGTTCTTCCTGGCCCACCCGCGCACCGTCGCGGCCATCGGTCGGGAGTGCACCCGACGGGGTGTGCCGCCGGCGACGGTGAACCTGTTCGGCTCCCAGTTCCTGACGTGGCGCGGCCTGCCCATCGTGCCCAGCGACAAGGTTCCCGTCGAAGGTGCCGACGCCAAGGGGAGGGGTGGCCAGTCGAGCATCCTGCTGATCAGGACCGGGCAGGACAAGCAGGGGATCGTCGGGCTGTTCCAGCCGGGATTGCCCGGGGAGGTGACGCCGAGCCTGTCCGTGCGGTTCATGGGGATCAACGACCTCGCGGTCGCGACGTACCTGATCTCGCTGTACTGCTCGGCGGCGGCGTTGACCGACGATGCCATCGCTCTCCTCGATGGCGTCGACGTCGGCTACTACCATGACTACAAGTGAGTCGCCGATCGACGTCGCCGAGCTGACTTCCCTGGCCAACGCCCTGTTCCAGACCGTGGCGGGTCCGGAGACCCTCACGACCGGCATCGACAGCGCGCCGGCGATGACCTCGAGCGACGCGGATCTGCCGGACCCGTTGTCCATGGGTGAGCTCGCCGACCTGCCCCTGTCCCTGCTGGGAGGGTTCGGCGTGCCCTCGGCGCCGGCCGTGCCGGAGCCACCGGGTGCCTCCTCGGCGCCCGCGTCTGCCGCCGGGCTGACGCCCACTCCGCTCGTCCAGGACCTGCCCACGGGCAGCCTGAGGGCACCGATCGGCGACCCGCCCGGAGTGGACATGGGTGCGGGCCTGCCCGTCACCTCGTCGGCAGCATCCCTGGGGATCCTCGAGTTCCACCCTGAGATGCTTCCCAGCCTTGCCGGGACATCCGTGGCGGCCCGCCCGTTCGACCCGTACGCGATCCGGCGGGACTTCCCGATCCTGTCCGAGCGGGTCAACGGCCGGCCGCTGGTCTGGCTGGACAACGGGGCGACCACGCAGAAGCCGCAAGCGGTCATCGATCGCCTGAGCCACTTCTACGAGCACGAGAACTCCAACATCCACCGGGGGGCGCACGCTCTGGCGGCGCGTGCGACGGACGCCTACGAGGGCGCTCGGGAGAAGGTGCGGCGCTTCATCAACGCCAGCTCGGCCAGCGAGATCGTCTTCGTGCGGGGCGCCACGGAGGCCATCAACCTCGTCGCCAGGAGCTGGGGGGTCGCGCACGTGGGGGCCGGTGACGAGGTGCTGGTGACGCACCTGGAGCACCACGCGAACATCGTGCCGTGGCAGCAGCTCTGCCAGCAGGTCGGGGCCACGCTCAAGGTGGCGCCGGTCGACGGCGACGGGCAGATCATCCTGTCCGAGTTCGAGAGCCTGATCACGCCACGCACGAGGATGGTCGCGATGACCCAGGTCTCCAACGCGCTGGGCACCGTCACGCCGGTGGCCGACATGGTCTCCATCGCCCGCAGGCACGGAGCCGCCACCCTGGTCGACGCCGCCCAGTCCGTGCTGCACATGCGCGTCGACGTCCAGGCCCTCGACGCCGACTTCCTGGTGTTCTCCGGTCACAAGGTCTTCGCGCCCACCGGCATCGGCGTCGTCCACGGCAAGGCCGATGCCTGGGCGGTCACCCCGCCCTGGCAGGGCGGCGGCAACATGATCGCCGACGTCACCTTCGAACGGACGGTCTACCAGTCGCCGCCGGACCGGTTCGAGGCGGGGACCGGCAACATCGCAGATGCGGTGGGCCTGGGCGCCGCCCTGGACTACGTGTCCGCGGTGGGCATCGACAGCATCACCGCGTACGAGCATGACCTGCTCGAGCACGGCACTGCGGGACTGCTGGCGATCAAGGGCCTGCACCTGATCGGCACGGCCAGGACCAAGGCGGCGGTCCTGTCGTTCGTCATCGACGGCCACACCGCCGAGGAGGTGGGGCAGGCGCTGGACAGGGACGGGATCGCCGTGCGCGCCGGGCACCACTGCGCCCAGCCGATCCTTCGGCGCTTCGGCGTGGAGGCCACGGTCCGCGCGTCGCTGGCCATGTACAACACGCGTGAGGACCTGGACTGCCTCGTGGAGTCGCTGCGCCGACTGACGGCCGGTCAGTGGCGCGGCATCTGACGCCATCGAGTCCGGTCACACCGACCCCCGCAGCACGTCGTCGGCGGCCCCGAGCACCCCGGCCGGCCTGGGGGCGCCCAGGTGCGTCCCGGTGCGGCATGCTCGGGTGCGCAACGGCACCTCGTCCCCCCGATGCGCTCGGGGGACCTCCACGAAGGGAACGCATGGCCACGCTTCCCCCGCTCGTCGAGCCCGTCCAGACCCTGACCGTCGACGAGGTGCGGCGGTACTCGCGACACCTGATCATCCCCGACGTCGCCTCGCCTGGGCAGCGGCGCCTGAAGGCTGCGAAGGTGCTGGTCGTCGGGGCGGGGGGCCTGGGATCTCCCGCACTGCTGTACCTGGCCGCAGCGGGGATCGGCACGCTCGGGATCGTCGACGACGACACCGTGGAGATGTCGAACCTGCAGCGCCAGGTCATCCACGGCCAGTCCGACGTCGGGCGCGCCAAGACGCATTCCGCGAGGGAGCAGGTCCGGGAGCTCAACTCCCTGGTCCGGGTGGTCCTGCACCACGAGCGGTTGGACTCCGGCAACGCCCTTGACGTCATCGAGCAGTACGACCTGATCGTCGACGGAACGGACAACTTCGCCACGCGGTACCTGGTCAACGACGCATGCGTGCTGCTGGGCAAGCCGTACGTGTGGGGCTCGATCTTCCGCTTCGAGGGGCAGGCCAGCGTCTTCTGGGCCGAGCATGGCCCGTGCTACCGCTGCCTGTACCCCGAGCCGCCGCCGGCGGACATGGTCCCCTCGTGCGCCGAGGGCGGAGTGCTCGGCGTCCTGTGCGCCTCCATCGGCTCGATCCAGGTGACCGAGGCGATCAAGCTGATCACAGGTGTGGGGGAGCCGCTCCTCGGCAGGCTGGTGATCTACGACGCGCTGGACATGACCCTGCGCACGGTGAAGGTGCACAAGGACCCTGGCTGCGTGGTGTGCGGCGAGAACCCGACCGTGACCGAGCTCATCGACTACGAGGCCTTCTGCGGGACTGTCTCGGCGGAGGCCTCCGATGCCGTGCGGGATTCGACCATCTCGGTGACCGACCTGGCCGCGATGCTCGAGCAGAGGGAGGCAGGTGAGCGCGACTTCATGCTCGTCGACGTCCGTGAGCCCGCGGAGGCGGGCATCGTCTCGATCCCGGGAGCGACCCTGATCCCGAAGGGCGATCTCATGTCCGGGGTGGCCCTAGCCGCGCTCCCGCAGGACAAGCCGATCGTCGTGCACTGCAAGACCGGGGTCCGCTCCGCCGAGGTGCTGGCGATCCTCAAGGCTGCCGGGTTCGCCGACGCCGTCCACGTCGGTGGTGGCATCGTCGCCTGGGTCGATCAGATCGAGCCGGAGAAGCCGAGCTACTGAGACCGGACGCTCCTGGGAGCCGACCCGGCGATCCATCGTGTGAGAGCCCGGCATCCCGACCCTTGTGCGACTAACGTCGGCGCCGCGGCTGCGCACGTACAAGGAGAGGGGCCGGGATGTCCGAGGACGAGATCGACCGCATGGGCGCTTTCGATGCCGTGATGTGGGGCATCGAGCAGGACCCGATCCTGCGCTCGCCGATCGTCGCCATGGTGGTCCTGGACCAGGAGCCCGACTCCGACGTCCTCCTGGACCGCGTGACACGGATGTCCCTGGCGGTCCCGAGGCTGCGGCAGCGGGTCATCGGCAACCCGATCTCCCTGGTTCCCCCGCGGTGGGAGGTCGATCCGCACTTCGACATGCGCTACCACGTCAAGCGGTACCACGTGCCCGCTGACGGCACGGTCCGTCCCGTCCTGCGGATCGCCGAGCAGATGGCCGAGCAGGACTTCGACAAGGACCGCCCGCTCTGGGAGGTGGCGGTCGTCCAGGGGTTCGACGGCGCGCGCAGCGCTGTGATCATGAAGATGCATCACTCGATCACCGACGGCGTGGGCGGCATCGCGATGGCGGCGAGCCTGTTCGACCTGACCCGGGATCCCGCCAGCGACCTCGGGCCCATGCCCGCGGAGCCCACGGGCGAGGTGCTCGGCGTGTCAGGTCGACTGGTCCACGGCGCCAGGTACGCGACCCACGCCGTCGCGCGGCGCGGCAGGGCTCTGGCGTCCGGAGCGATCGAGCTGTCCACCCATGCGGCGAGCGACCTGATGGGAACTGCCGCCGCGGGCGGGGAGTTCGCCCAGTCGATGGGTCGCCTCCTGGCGCCCGCCTCGGTGCCGTTGAGCCCCCTGATGACAGGGCGGTCGCTCTCGGCCGAGGTCGCGGTGATCCAGGTCCCCTTCGCCGCCCTCAAGGCCAGTGCCAAGCAGGCAGGATCGACGCTGAACGACGCCTACATGGCGGCAGTCGCCGGCGGAGTCGCGACCTATCACGAGGCGCACAACGCCCCGGCCGACAAGGTCCGGGTGAACATGCCGGTCAACATGCGCTCCTCCGAGGACAACGTCGCGGGCAATCGCTGGGTACCGGCCCGCTTCCCCCTGCCGATCGACTCCGGCGACCCGTCCGCGCGGATGAAGAAGCTCTCGCCGGTGCTCCTGCAGGCCCGGACCGAGCCGGCGCTGGCCATCAGCGACACCATCATGCGCCTGCTCAGCGCCCTGCCCCAAGCCGTGACGACCTCGGTCTCGGCAGGGATGATGAAGGGTTGCGACCTGGCGGTCACCAACGTCCCGGGCCCGCCGATCGCGCTGTATGCCGCGGGTGCGCTGGTGGAGAGCATCGTCCCCTTCGCGCCCAAGGGAGGGGCAGCTGCGAACGTGGCCCTGATGACCTACAACGGGACCGGCTTCGTGGGCGTCAACATCGATACCCGGGCGATCCCCGATCCTGACGTGTTCGTGGAGCACCTGCGTCGCGGGTTCGACGCAGTGCTGGCGATCTCGTCGCCCGACGCCCATGCGACGGTGGGCTTCTGAAGCAGCCAGACACGCAGCAGCCCGGCAGATCCGACCGATGAAGGGACCTCCAGCTGCGCGGGCGGTGGCCGAGCCCGGGCCTAGCATTCCCGAGGTGACCCTGCTGGTCGAGGAACCTGTCGCCTCCGCTCCTCGCCCGGCACGCCGCGTGCTGCATCGCCCGATGCCCACCGGGGCCTGGCGGGGCTGGGCTGGCCCCATCGCGGTGACCCTGCTGGCGGCCTGGGTGCGGATCGTGGACCTCGGCCGGCCGCACGAGGTGATCTTCGACGAGCAGCACTATGTCAAGCAGGCGCTGGCCCTGCTGCGGTTCGGGTACGAGCGTGACGTCGTCGACGACGCCAACGACCAGATCCTCGACAGCGGCATCCCGTGGCGGGAGCTGGCGATCTTCAAGGACTCGCCCGCGTTCGTCGTCCACCCGCCGGTGGGCAAGTGGGTGATCGCGTCGGGGGAGTGGATCTTCGGCCTGACGCCGTTCGGGTGGCGGTTCGGCCCGGCGGTGCTGGGGACGCTGACCGTCCTGCTGCTGGCCCGGATCATGCGCCGGCTGACCCGCTCCAACGTGGTCGGCACCATCGCCGGTCTGCTGCTGGCCCTGGACGGCGTCCATATCGTGATGAGCCGCTCGGCATTGCTGGACATCAGCCTCGCCTTCCTCGTCGTCGCGGCGTTCGGCCTGCTGCTGCTGGACCGAGACGCCGCAAGACGGCGTCTCGACCGGTACGGCGCTGGTGCGCACCCTCCCCCTGCCCGGTTCGGCCCGGGCTTCGGCGTGCGCTGGTGGCGCATCGCGGCGGGCGTCGCCCTCGGCCTGGCCTGCGGGGTGAAGTGGAGCGGGCTGTGGTTCGTCGCGGCGTTCCTGGCCCTCACCCTGTTCTGGGACGTCCAGGCCCGCCGTGAGCTGGGCACAGCGAGGCCATGGCAGGCAGCCGTGATCCGTGACTGCCTCCCCGCGTTGTTCTCCCTCGTGGGCGTGGGCGTCGCCGTGTACGTGCTCACCTGGGCGGGCTGGTTCCTCAGCGACTCGGCATACGACCGCACCTGGGCCGCGACGCACCCGGGCGCGTGGTACGTCCCCGACGCGTTGCGCTCACTCATCGAGTACCACCGCGCGGCCTGGCAGTTCCACGTCAACCTGCACTCGCCGCACTCGTACGAGTCCAGCGCCTGGTCCTGGCTGGTCATGTCCCGGCCCACGCTCTTCGCCTACACCTCCGACGGGCTGACCTGCGGCGCGGACAAGTGCTCCTCGGCTGTCCTGGCACTCGGCAACCCGGCGATCTGGTGGGCGGGCCTGCTGGCCGTGGCCCACAACGGCTGGCGGGCGGTGGCCGGGCGGGACTGGCGCAACGGCGCCCTGATGGTCGGCTACCTCGCGGGCTGGCTGCCGTGGCTGCTGTACCACGACCGCACGATCTTCACCTTCTACACAGTCGTGATGGTCCCCTTCCTGTGCGGGATGCTCTCGATGTCGCTGGCCAGTCTGCCCGGGGGGTCTGACAGCGGGCCCGCGCGGCGCAGGTGGGGACTGATCGCCGCGGGCGCGCTCCTCGTCCTCGTCGTCGTCGCCGCCTGGTACTTCATGCCCATCTGGACCGGTGAGACGCTGACCTACGACCAGTGGCATCGGCGCATGTGGTTCCCGACCTGGATCTGAGCCACCGGCTCCAGGGCCCGGATCTCCTGACGTCCCGGGGAGCTCCGGGCCCACACTCGATCGTGATTGGTCTCGATCGCTCCAGGTCGGGGCAGTGGGCTCGCGGGCTCCACGCTGGAGCGTCAGGTCCCCCGGACCACCGCGTCGTAGACGACCCGCCTGGGGACCCCCCGGGCGCGGGCGACGGCTGCCATCGCCTCCCTGCGCTCCTGCCCGGAGGCTTCCAGTGCTGCCACGGCGGCGGCCAGGTCCGCGGGATCGACCTCACCGGCAGGAGCGGGTGCTGCGCCGGCCACGACGATGGTGATCTCCCCTCGCACGCCTGTCCCGGCCCAGTCGGCCAGATCGCCCAGGCACCCGCGACGGACCTCCTCGTACGTCTTGGACAGCTCGCGACACACAGCCGCTGGACGGTCGGCGCCGAACGCCGCTGCCATGTCCGCCAGTGTCGCGGCCAACCGGTGCGGGGCCTCGAAGAAGACCTGGGTGCGGACCTCCCCGGAGAGGTCCGCCAGGCGTCTCCGCCGCGCAGCGGTCCCGCGCGGGAGGAACCCGTCGAAGCAGAAGCGCTCGCACGGCAGCCCGCTGACTGCCAGGGCGGTCGTCACCGCCGAGGGCCCCGGCAGCGAGGTCACCCGATGCCCGGCGTCGATGGCGGCCCGCGCCGCGCGGAAGCCGGGGTCGCTCACCGAGGGCATCCCCGCGTCGGTGACCAGCGCCACGACCGCCCCCTCGGCCAGGGCGGCCAGGAGCCGGGGCATCCGTGCCTGCTCCACGCCCTCGTAGAAGGAGATGACCGGCCCGTCACGCTGAACCCTGAGGTCGGCCATCAGACGCCGCAGCCGGCGCGTGTCCTCGGCCGCGACGAGGTCCGCCGATGCCAGCAGGGCGGCCAGGCGGGGCGAGGCATCCTGGGGATTCCCCAGCGGGGTTCCGGCCAGGACCAGCGTTCCCGCTCCCACCGGATGGTCCTGCCCGGTCACGGCCATCGCTCCATAGTGCCCGACGCCGATCCGACCGGACGATGGGGCCTTCGAGCCTCGGGGCCATGCGGGTGCCCCGCCTAGAATCGGCGCATGAGCCCGTCCGGCAAGGCGTTCTACGTCACGACGCCGATCTACTACGTCAACGACGCCCCGCACATCGGGCACGCCTACACCACGGTCGCGGCCGACACGATCGCCAGGTGGCATCGGCAGCGGGGCGAGGCGGTCTGGTTCCTCACGGGCACCGACGAGCACGGCGAGAAGGTGATGCGCACCGCGCAGGCGGCCGGGGTCTCGCCCCAGGAGTGGGCGGACAAGCTCGTCGCCGAGCACTGGGAGCCAGTCCTGCGGACGCTGGACGTAGCCAACGACGACTTCATCCGGACCACGCAGCGCCGCCATGAGCTGCGCGTGGGGAACTTCCTGACGAAGCTGCGCGACGCCGGGTACATCTACTCCGGGGACTACGAGGGTCCGTACTGTGTGGGCTGCGAGGAGTTCAAGCTGCCGGGCGAGCTCGTGCCCGGCACGGGGGAGGACGAGGGCAAGCAGCTGTGCCCGATCCACCTGAGACCCGTCGAGAACCTCTCGGAGACCAACTGGTTCTTTCGGCTCTCGGCGTTCCAGGACGCCCTGATCGAGCACTACGAGGTCAACGCAACCGCGGTGGCGCCGGCCAGCGCCCGCAACGAGGTCGTCTCCTTCATCCGCGGTGGGCTGCAGGACCTCTCGATCTCGCGGTCGACCTTCGACTGGGGCATCCCCGTCCCCTGGGACGATCGCCAGGTCGTGTACGTCTGGTTCGACGCCCTGCTCAACTACGCCACGGCCGTCGGCCTGGGCGATCGGCCGCCGCTGGAAGGGGCAGCGAGGTTCGCCTCGACGTGGCCCGCTGACATCCACCTGGTGGGCAAGGACATCCTGCGCTTCCACGGAGTCATCTGGCCGGCGATGCTCATGGCGGCCGGCCTCCCCCTGCCCAAGCAGGTCTTTGCCCACGGCTGGCTGCTCGTCGGGGGCGAGAAGATGAGCAAGAGCCGCCTGACCGGGATCGCCCCCAGCCAGGTCATCGACCACTTCGGCGTCGACGCGTTCCGGTACTACTTCCTGCGCGCGATCCAGTTCGGCCAGGACGGGTCGTTCTCGTGGGAGGACATGACCGCTCGGTACACCTCGGAGCTCGCCAACGGCCTGGGCAACCTCGGCTCGCGGGCGACCGCGATGGTCGGCAAGTACTTCGACGGCGTGCTGCCCGAGCCCGGTCCCTTCGCCAACGCAGACCTCGCACTGGCCGACGACCTGTTCAGCGCCGTCCAGGATGCCGATGACGGGTACTCGAAGCTGGACTTCGCCGACGGGATCGGGGCTGTCAAGGCGTTCGTGGACGCGGTGAACCTCTACGTGACCGAGCAGCAGCCGTGGGCGCTGGCCAAGCGCGCGGACGACCCGATCGCCCGGGAGCGGCTCGCCACGGTCCTCTACGTCACCTGCGAGGCGTTGCGCGCGATCGCCGTCCTGCACAACGCGGTGATGCCCCGCGCGATGGGCCTGCTGTGGGAGTCCATCGGCGCCGCGGAGGGCCTGGGCCCGATCGGCTCGCAGACGATCGAGGCCGTCGCCCGATGGGGGCAGCTGCCCGCCGGGGTGCGCGTCACCAAGGGGGCGCCGCTCTTCCCGCGCCTCGCCGACGAGACCGCCTGAGGCGCCCAGGTGCCCGGCCCCAGACGGCGTCCGCCCCTCCCTGAGCCCCTGCCGGGGCCGGTGATCGACTCGCACTGCCACATCGACATGCGGGGGGCGGGCCAGGAGGAGCTGTCGGCCTCGCAGGCGCTGGAGGCTGCCCGATCGGTGAACGTCACGCGGATCGTCCAGGTCGGGTGCTCGCTGCCGGACCTCGAGCCGGCGGTCCGGATGGCCCAGGAGCATGACGGGATCGTCGCCGCCATCGGGATCCATCCCAACGACGCCCCGCGACTGGCCCGACGAGGGCAGCTCGACGACGCGCTGGCCACCGTCGAGGCGCTGGCCTCGGGGGAGCCGCGCGTGCGCGGGATCGGCGAGACCGGGCTGGACCATTTCCGGACCCGGGACGAGGTCGACTGGCCGATCCAGGAGGAGTCGTTCCGTCGGCACATCGACATGGCCCGCCGGCTGGGCCGGGCCCTGGTGATCCACGACCGCGACGCCCACGACGATGTCATCCGCGTGCTGCTCCAGGAACGACGCGGGGCGGGCCTGCCGGACGTGGTGGTCTTCCACTGCTTCTCCGGTGACGCGGCCATGGCCAGGCTCGCCACCGAGCATGGGTGGTACCTGTCGTTCGCCGGGACCGTCACGTTCGGCAATGCGCGGAACCTCCACGAGGCGGCGCCGATCGTGCCGCGGGAGCTCCTCCTGGTCGAGACCGACGCCCCCTACCTGACCCCCACGCCGCATCGCGGCCAGGTCAACGCGAGCTATCTCGTGCCGCTGACGGTCCGGTCGCTGGCCGACCTGAGGGGGCAGGACCTGCCGGAGCTGTGCGCGGACCTGATGGCGAACACGCAGCGCGCCTTCGGGGCGTGGTGAGTCCCGTCGCGGATTCCGACGGGGCGCCGGTCGAGCCGCCTCTCGCTGCGACCGGCGAGCCGACGGGGCCGCGCCTGCTGGGTGCCGGGCGGATCCGCGAGCTGGCCGCCGAGCTCGGGCTTCGTCCGACCAAGACGCTCGGCCAGAACTTCGTCCACGATGCCAACACCGTCCGGCGCATCGTCCGGGTGGCCCAGGTGGTGCCGGACGACGTGGTGCTCGAGGTCGGCCCGGGACTGGGGTCGCTCACGCTGGCCCTCCTGGGCGCGGTGGACCAGGTGGTGGCGGTCGAGATCGATGCCGTGCTCGCCGGCCGCCTGCCGTTGACCGTGACCGAGCAGGGTGGACCTTCACGCCTCCGAGTGGTGACCGCCGACGCGCTGCGGGTGGCGCAGCTTCCCGGCCCTGCCCCCACGGCCCTGGTCGCGAACCTGCCCTACAACGTGAGCGTGCCGGTCCTGCTGCACCTGCTGGCGACGTTCCCCAGCCTCCGCTCGGCGACCGTCATGGTCCAGCTCGAGGTCGCCCAGCGACTGGCCGCCCCGCCGGGCAGCCGCGTCTATGGCGTGCCATCGGCGAAGGCCGCGTGGTTCGGGGAGGTCTCGGGTGCGGGCGTGGTGTCACGGGCGGTGTTCTGGCCCGAGCCGAACGTCGACTCCGGCCTCGTGCGGATCGTGCGCCGTCCGCCCCCGCGGCTCGATGTGGAGCGCGACGAGGTGTTCGCGGTCGTGGACGCCGCCTTCAGCCAGCGGCGCAAGATGCTGCGGTCTGCACTGGCCGGATGGGCCGGGTCGTCCTCCCGGGCCGAGGCGGTGCTGCGATCAGCGCGGGTGGCTCCGACAGCCCGGGGCGAGGCCCTGACGATCGCCGAGTTCGCCGCCATCGCGGCGGCAGCGCGGGACTGACGTCCTGCGTCGGCGGGGGACTGCCCCCGCACCTGCGCCCGCCCGCCCGGACGCTTCCGCACGCGCTGCCAGCCCGACCCCCCGCACGCTCGCTGCCCGCGTGAACCTCCCCCACTTACGCTTGGTCTCGACGGGCTCGACCGGCGCGGGCTCGACGGGCTCGACCGGCGCGGGCTC
>CAZWXF010000078.1:0-13941 GCA_964638055.1 uncultured Bifidobacteriaceae bacterium
CGGTACTCCAGGTTGTGCGCCCATTCGGGCTTGCGCGAGGACGTGTCGCTGAGCGGGAACCACAGCAGCGTGCCGTCACTGACCAGCTGCCGGGCTGTGTCGAACCAGTTGCCCTCGCTGTCCTGGGCGTAGATCGAGCGCACGATCCGGCCGCCGGAGTAGTCGTCGTAGGACGTCCCCGCCAGTGCGCGCAGCTGGATCGGGGTCCCGGTGGGCGCGAGCTTCTGGAGCGCGGCCTTCGCCTGAGCCGAGCCGCACTGGGCCTTCTTGCCCGAATGGGCCACCTCGGGGGCCTGGACGCCGATCGTGCGGACCTTCTGGGTGCCCTTGTATCCGGAGTTGGACTTGGTGATCTTGACTGCGAGGGTGTCCCCGTCTGTCACGGCCCCCGCCGTCCCGGTCTCCCACTCGTACTCCATCCCGGGGCCCGGGACCTTGGCCGCGCCCCAACCCGGAGCTGCCGCACCGAGGGAGGCGCCGAGCAGCGCCCCGGCGATCAAGAGCGTTGTTCCGCCGTATCGTCGTGACACTGCCACGTGACCTCCAGTCATCAGGGGCTAGCGGGCGTTCGCCCGCTCCAAGTCGCCCTCGAAGTCCACCTCCACCGCGAAAAGGTCGGAGATGTCCACCGGCGTGACCTGCACGCCGTCCTGCGCGATGGCCAACTCCAGGCCCCGCTCGAAGTAGTCCTGATCGGCGCACTCGGACAGCCGGCGGATGAGCGCGGCCTTGTCCTTGCCCCCGATCAGATTGATCCCGACAGCCTCGCCCAGGCCGCCGACGACCGTCTTGGAGAGCTCCTTGACGTAGCCCTGGTCATCGACGGTGTACTTGACCTCCTCCTCGGCCACGGCTGACGTGTTGACGGCGACCGCGGAGCGGCCCGAGACGACGAAGGGCGTCAGGCGCTCGAGGATGCTCGGGTCGAAGACCACGTCGCCGTTCATCCAGATGACCGAGCCGTCGTGCGAGGCCCGCAGGGCCTTGAGCAGCGACTTGGACGTGTTGGTCTGGTCGAAGTTCTCGTTGTAGACGAACACCGCATCGGGCTGGTGCTCCATCACCAGGTCCAGCTTGAAGCCGACCACGATGGTGACCCGCACATCGGAGCCGAACACGGCCCGGATGTTCGCCACCTGCTGCTCCATGATCGTGCGCCCGTCCGCGAGCCGGGTGAGCGGCTTGGGGAAGGGACGGCCCAGCCGCGTGCCCATGCCGGCGGCAAGGATCGTGACCTGGATCTGGGACATGCGCTCTCCGTCTCTGGCGAAGGTCACGCGGGCAGAACCCACGTGACCATGGGTGACTATGACTGACGCGGCATTGTGGCAGGCGCCAAGTGCCGGTCCGCGGAGGCTGCCTTAGTGCCGCCTTGGGAAGGGTTTGTCCGGAGTATCCGGTGGCCGCCCCGATCGGGGGACCAGCTTCAGCTCGTGGTGAACGTCTCGGCGGTCGACCGGGAGGAGGTATCGTCGGCGGTCGGCGTCGCTGCCGCGAGTGCCCGCATCCGCGACACGCCGGCCAGGTGATCGGCGATGGCGGTCAGCAGGGCCTCGTGGAACTTGCGTGTGCTCTCGCCGGGCAGGACGTCGTCGAAGTAGAACCGCCGCAGCGACTGGCGCTGCTCCCGGAAGGGGTCGTTGTCCAGCACGGCGGCGATGTCCGCCTCGATCGTTGCGAGGCTGCCTTCGTCCACCACATGGGCGCCACCGGCGATGGGCGCGTCGCGCAGGAGGACCGCGCGGTCGGTCCGCCGGTCGGTGAGGATGATCGGGGCCTCCACCCTGGCGTAGAGGAAGTCCAGGCCCACGCTGGAGATGTCGCTGACGAGCAGGTCGACGCGGGGGAAGATGGCCAGGATGTCCCCACCTGGCAGGTACACGTGTCCAGCTCCGGGGTCCGACGCCGCAGCTGCGGCGATCAGCTCCACGATCCGGGCGTGAGCCTTGGCGATGGGGGCGATCAGGCTGGTCACCACACGGGGATGCGGTTTGTAGACGACGCGGGCACCGCGCGTGGCGAGGAGGGCTCTGACGATCGCGACCCCGTACTTGTCCAGCGAAGTGAAGTTGTTGGCCTCGTCCTCCCCCTCCCATGTCGGGGCGTACAGCAACGTCCGCCGCGAGCTGGCCGGGAGACTGGGGATCGGGTTCAGGTCGAGCTGCGGACGGCCCACGCGGATGAGGCGGAACTCGTCGAAGTCCACGAGCGCGGCCCGGTGGCGGCGCACCGCGGCCTGGCCGGCCACGAAGATCCGGTCGTAGGCCTTGGCCTGGTTGGACACCATGGAGACCTTGTCGGACTCGCCATGGTTGACGTGGATGTGGACCGCCTCGGCCCAGATCAACGACTGGAAGTTCCGCAGCCCGTTGTTCGGATAGATGATCGCCTTCGGCTGAAGCACGCGGTAGAGCCCCATGAGGGACGGGAAGGGTCCCGCGAGGAAGCTCGGCGCCGGCAGGTCCATGGCCATCAGGGCGAGCCATGCCGACTTCGATCGCGTCACGATGCCGAATGTGAGGTCCCCGCTGTGGGCCGCGATCACGGGCAGCCACTGCTCGATCTGGTAGATCTTCGCCGATGTGTCGGGGAAGTAGAAGATCGCGTCGATGGGCGGGGCCTGCCAGCCCGCGCGCATGAGGACCGAGGCGTCCATGGACTCGACCCTCGGCTCGATCTCGCCCTCGGCCACCGGGCGACCAGCCATCCGAGTGCCCAGGGTCGCCACCCGATGCCCCAGCGCGTACGATGCGCGGTCCCGGAACGCCTTAGCCCGGCCCATGGTCCCACCTCCGATTCTCACGCCCGCCATCAGCGATTCTGCCCTGCCGAGGCACGGGAGGCGCTCAGGACGTCGCGTTGACGATCTTGGGCCCCGTCGCCGCCACGACCTCGTCGGCAGTGACCCCGGGCGCACACTCGCGCAGGACCAGCCCTTCGCCGGTGACGTCGAGCACGGCGAGGTCGGTGATGATGCGCTGGACCACGCCGATCCCGGTGAGTGGGAGCGTGCACTCCTCGACGATCTTGTGCGTGCCGTCGCGGGCGACGTGCTCCATCATGACGATCACCCGCTTCGCCCCGTGGACCAGGTCCATCGCCCCGCCCATCCCCTTGACCATCTTCCCGGGGATCATCCAGTTGGCCAGGTCACCGGTGGCCGAGACCTGCATCGCCCCCAGGATCGCGGCATCGACGTGCCCGCCCCGGATCATCCCGAAGGAGAGGGCGGAGTCGAAGTAGCTCGCGCCGGGCAGGACCGTCACGGTCTCCTTGCCGGCGTTGATCAGGTCCGGGTCGACCTGCTCCTCGGTCGGGTAGGGGCCCACGCCGAGGATGCCGTTCTCGCTCTGGAGCACGACCTCGATGCCCTCGGGCAGGTAGTTGGGCACCAGGGTCGGCAGGCCGATCCCGAGGTTCACGTACTCGCCGTCGTTGAGCTCGCGTGCCACGCGCGCTGCGAGCTCCTGCCGGGTCAGGGTCATGCCGACACCCCCTGGCGCACCGTGCGCCGCTCGATCCGCTTGGCGCCCACCTCGGACGGGGTGAGCGTGACGACGCGCTGGACGAAGATGCCGGGTAGGTGGATGCTCGCCGGATCCAGGTCGCCGGGGGGTACCACGTGCTCGGCCTCGAGGATGGTGATGGCCCCGGCCATCGCGGCGAGCGGGTTGAAGTTGCGCGTGCTGGAATCGAAGATCGCATTGCCGTGCCAGTCCGCGTGAGAGGCACGGACGAGCGCGAAGTCCGTGCGGATGCCGCGCTCCATGACGTAGGCGCGCCCGTCGAACTCTCGCGTCTCCTTGGCGGGGGAGGCGAGCGCGATGCCGCCCGAGCCGTCGTAGCGCCAGGGCAGCCCGCCCTCGGCGACCTGCGTGCCCACGCCGGCCGGGGTGAAGAAGGCCGGGATGCCGGCACCGCCGGCCCGCAGCCGTTCGGCCAGCGTTCCCTGAGGCGTCAGCTCGACCTCCAGCTCTCCGGAGAGGAACTGCCGCTCGAACTCCTTGTTCTCCCCCACGTAGCTGGAGGTCATCCGCCGGATGCGCCGCTCGGCCAGCAGCAGTCCCAGTCCCCAGTCGTCGACGCCGCAGTTGTTGCTCACCACGTCCAGGTCTGTCGTGCCCGCCTCCAACAGGGCATCGATGAGGGCGCTGGGGATCCCGCAGAGGCCGAACCCCCCGACGGCCAGCGTCGCGCCGTCCCGGATGTCTGCCACGGCCTGCGCAGCGCTGGCCACGCGCTTGTCCATGTGGGGCCTCCTCGGCACGGCTCTCGGATCCGCCTCGGCTGGCGGCGCGCACACGATATCGACGTGATCTCGGACCGCGGCCGGGCGGGTCCGCAGCGCTCGGGGCGGGGGCGGTGCGCCCGGAGCCCGAGCGGGCACTTGTCCGTCTGCAACAGGCGCTCACTGAGGCGCTGGGACCTGTTGCCAGGATCGCTGCCCAGCCCGGCGGATGTCGCTGGCCTCGCCGTGGATGTGGGTATCGAGCGCGACGCCCGGCGCTGCCACAACCGGGACAACTGGCCGGCCATGCGTCCTGGTCTCGACAAGCTCGACCGACGGACCGGGCTGGACGAGCCCACGCCGGTCGAGCCCACGTCGGTCGAGCCCTCGTCGGTCGAGCCCTCGTCGGTCGAGCCCACGCCGGACGAGACCACGTCGGTCGAGCCCGTCGAGACCACGCCGGACGAGCCCACGTCGGTCGAGCCCGTCGAGACCACGCCGGACGAGCCCAGGTCGGTCGAGCCCGTCGCTGGTCAGCGCGCATACACCCCGATGATCAGCGATTCCCTAGGGTGTGTCTCCATATCCACTGACGTTGCGAGCGGCGTTCGGTGCTGTGCATCGCAAGGCGGCGGAGTGAGTCGGGCTGGTGGCCCGGCGAGCGACGGCAACGCGGCGAGGTGCAGTGCCCGGGCGTCGCGCAGCCGGCAATCGGGATATGGAGAAACGCCCTCGCCCGGAAGTAGCCATGCACCCGCCCCAACCGCGCCGCGGGTGGAGTCCGCGTGGTGTGCAGGACCTGGTACCGGTACTCGCCTGCCGGGTCGCCTCCCTCGTTGTAGACCCCCACATAGTCGTCCGAGACCCGCAGCAGGCCCTCGATCTGATCGGTCGTCGCCCCCGGAGCGATCGTCGTGGAGGTCCGGCCGGTGAAGTAGCCGCGCTTGAGGTCCATGTAGTACAGTTCACCGCCGGCGAAATCGACCTTGCCCTGATCCATGCCTGCGGTCTGGGCCTCCCGCGCACTGCCGTCTGCGTCCACCAGCACCACGATCCCCTTGTTGATCCCCGCGGCGAACTCCTGCTCCTGCGGATTCAGGTACAGCGCCATCACCGCATCACCCAGCGTCGTGCGCTCCGACACGACCTCGGCGTCGCCCGTTCCGCACGCCGCGATCGTGGCCGCCGCCACGAGGGCGGCCACGGGAAGCTTCACGAGCAGGCGCACAGGTAGGGGGCGGACGGCAGGGGAGCTGATCGCGATCAGCCGGTGCAGATGTCCTGGTCGGCCGTCGTGGGTGTGCCCGACGGAGCGTTCGCCGAGGTGGCCCTCTTCTTCATCACGATCGGCGACACGTGGGTGAAGTCGCTGCCCAGCCGCAGGTCGAGCACCGCCGTGGTGCCGGCGACCTCCTTGAGCCGAGCCCCCGGGACGGCAGCCTGCAGGGTCCTGGCCGCCTCGAGCTGTGCCGACGTGTGGCGGATCACCGTCGTGGCACGCGTCGTGCTCGCGCTGCCGACGGTCGCGATCCGGAAGCCCTGGGCTCGCAGCTCGCGCATGGCCCGGGAGCCCTCCCCCTGCGTGCCCGAGGCGTTGCGGACGCTCACGGTCACCGCGGAGGGGGCCACCGCCAGCGCTTGGCCGTCGACCCCGGTGGTCGGCGGCTCGGGCCACGGGCTCTCGGTGGCCAGGGCGTGCCAGATCTTCTTGGCGCTGGCCTGGTTCACCACGACGGTCGCGCCATCCCCGCTCGGCTGCCACGGCAGCGTCACGAAAGAGATGTTCGACGGCGACAGCCCTCGCAGGCTGTTGCCCAGGGCGAGCAGCGCCTTGGCGTCCGCGAGGCCCGGGTCCATGGCGAGGGCCTTGGTCGACTCGTTGAGCACGCGCCACAGCCGCGTGGGATCGGTCATCAGTCCGGAGGTGCTGACCTCCTGGATCAGCGAGGAGAGGAACAGCTGCTGCCGACCGATCCTGCTGATGTCCGAGCCGTCACCGATGTTGTGCCGGACCCTGACGAAGGCCAGCGCGTCGTCACCGTAGACCCGCGTGCGGCCCGCCGGCAGGTCCACCTTCGACTGGCGGTCCACCAGCGGCCGGGTCAGGCACACCTCGACACCACCGAGGGCGTCGACCGCCCGCTTGAAGCCGTTGAAGTCCAGGACGACGAAGTGGTCGACCTGCAGGCCACTCATGGCCTCGACCGCCTTGACCGTGCACCCCGGACCACCGTTCTCGAACGCGGTGTTGAAGCGGGCACGCGTCCCGGGGATCGTCCTGCCCGCGCTGTCCTTGCAGGAGGGCAGGTCCATGACGGTGTCGCGAGGGATGCTCACCACGACTGCCGAATCCCGGTCGGGATAGACGTGGACGAGCATCGTCGTGTCGGACCTGGCGCCGTCGAAGGAGCCGTAGCCGCGGTTCCCCGCGCCCGACCGGGAGTCGGATCCCATGAGCAGGAACGTCACGGGGCCGCTGGAGAGGTCGCCGAAGTCGACGGATCGCTCGCCCACCTGCTCGGAGATGTCGATCTTCGTCACGTTGCTCGTGAGGTGATTCGCGGCCAAGGTCACCGAGCCGGCGGCAACGGTCACGGCGAGCACGCCACCGGAGGCCGTCGCGCCCAGCGCTCGCAGGAAACGGCGACCCGACACCCGATAAGGGTACGTGACCAGTGGATTAATTACGCGTAAACTGCGCGTTCGACTACGCAACGTCACCATTCGATGGCGATTTGTGGTGACCTCAACCACATACTGAGCCAGTCCAGCACCCTCAGCGACCAACTCCGGGCTCGCCCCGGGTGGGAGGCCTGATGCCAACCGTCCTCGCCATCGTAGCCGTGCTGCTCGCGGCGAGCTTCACAGGACCCGCCGGGTCCCCGCCCCCAGGATCCCCGCAGGGCCCGAGCGTGCCAGCGCCGAGCGGGCCGCCCGCCTCCGGCGTGGCGCCGGCCGGGGGGACTTCCGACGCTGCGGTGACGCAGGCCGGCGCCGAGACCGCGACCCGGAGGCCTGTCCCGAAGGTCCGCACACGCGCCCTGAAGGGCATCGACGCGAAGGTCCTGGCCGGAGCCCCCGCACCGCACCACTCCGGGGTGTCGGCGATGGGCGTGGGTGAGCCCCCGCGGCTGCGCCCCGCCGCGGCCGCGACCCTCAAGCTCACTGACCCCGCCGCCCTCGTGGCGGTGACGGCCGACGCGCCCTTCCCGGACGGCACGGAGATCCAGGTGCGCGTGAAGCAGGCCGACGGCTGGAGCGACTGGAACGAGCTGTCGGCCGGCGAAGGTCACGGTCCTGATCCCGGCAGCGCCGAGGCCAAGATGGCGAACGTCGGCACCGATCCCCTCATGACGGTCGGAGCCACGCAGGCTCAGGTCCGCATCGACACTCCACAGGGCCGGCTCCCCAAGGGGACCAAGCTGACATCCGTGACCTCGCCCACGGGGGCAGGCGATGCCCGTGCAGGGGGGGCGGCGGCCACGACCGCGGGAACAGTCCGCCAGGCCTCCCTGACGAGCACCGCTGCGACCACGACCTCCACCACGGTCCCGGCCGCGGCCCCGACAGTGGCAATGCCCCCGATCATCACCCGGGCGCAGTGGGGGGCCGACGAGAGCTGGCGCAACCGGGCGCCGTGGTACACCAACAACATCCGAGTCGGCTTCGTGCACCACACGGCCTCGTCCTCGAAGTACTCCCAGGCCGAGGCGGCCGCTCAGGTGCGCGCGATCTACGCCTATCACACCAAGTCACTCGGCCATTCCGACATTGACTACAACTTCGTCGTCGATCGCTTCGGACGTCTCTACGAGGGTCGCGCGGGCGGAATGGACCGGGCGGTCCTGGGCGGGCACACCGCCGGGTTCAACGAGCACTCCTTCGCACTCGTCGCCCTGGGCAATTTCCAGTCGTTCAAGCCCTCGTCTGCCGAGATGGCGGCGATCAAGGACTCCATGGCCCGACTCTTCGCGTGGAAGCTCTCCCTGTCGGGGGTCAACCCGGGGGCCACCGAGAAGCTGATCTCGGCCGGGTACATCAAGGCCACCCGGTACAACAAGGGAGCCGTTGCGACCCTGCCGGCGCTCAGCAGCCATCAGATGGTGAACTACACGGCCTGCCCCGGAACCAACCTGCAGGCCGAGCTTCCCGACATCCGGCGGCTGGCGGCCGGCTACTCGAAGGTTGTGATCTCAGCCCCATCACCGCCGGTAGCCTCGTTCCAGATCGGGCAACGCTCCTCCGTCGCGGTCAACGCCCACACCAACCGGACCGTGACCTGGCGCGCGGACGTGCTGAGCCCCTGCTCCGACGTGCCGGTTCGAAGCTTCGCCGGCCGGGCGGCCGCAGGCTCGATCCCCTTCACCTGGGATCTGCGCGACAGCCACGGAAAGGCCGTTCTGCCCACCAACTACACGATCCGCATGACGGGGACCGCCGACGACGGCACACCCGTCCCCGCCACGTCCGCGACCCTCTCGATCACCCCGGCGCCGGGTGGTGCCTGGGGCCCGTGCGGCAATGCCAGCCGCGTGATCGGAGCCAGTCCCGCGGAGAGCTCGGTCCTGTGGGGCCGGATCATCGCTCCCACGTCCAAGACGGTGGTCGTCAGCGGCTACTCCGATGCGGGGCCGGCGGCGCTGGCCGCAAGCCTGAGCGCCGTACCCCTGGCGCGAAAGCTGCGGGCTCCTCTCCTGGTGACTCCAGGAGGCTCCCTGCCTCCGACGGTCTCGTCGGAGATCCGCCGACGCGCAGCGCAGCAGATCATCGTCGTGGGGGGCACGGACGTCATCTCCGCGGCCGTGGCGACGAGCCTGGGGAAGCTCGGCGCGAAGGTGACCCGGCTCTCGGGAGCGGACGCCGCCGGTACCGCCCGTGCGGTGGCAGCCAGGATGGGATACAAGGGCACGCCACTGGCCGTCGACACGGTCGGCTCGCCTATCCAGGCTGTGGCCGCTGCCGCCCTGGCCGCGGCGCACGCAATCCCACTGGCCATCGCGCCCGCCAGTCAGGTGGCCGGATCGGCCGTCGCACTGGCAGATCCGGTCGCGGCTGCGCGAGCGTTGGCCGACGCCCATCCGGGGCAGCCGGCATCGGTCATGGTTCTGCCCTCGAACCAGGTGCTCGCCACATCCGCGGTGGCCGCGTCCGCAGGTGCGCCGGTGCTGGTGAGCAATCCGGCCAGCCCGTCGCCAGCGACCCTCTCCTACCTCGCCACGCGGCCCGGACTCAGCTCGGCCAACACCCCGGCATCCACCGGCGCTCTGGCCGACGTCGTCCTGGGGGCAGCCAGCCGGATGCTCACCGGTGAGCCCTGGGCGCCGGCTGGGATGCGCCTGGACAGCGGGCTGACCACCGCGCGCAAGGTCTCCCGGGCCAACGCCAGCCCGGAGCCGGTTCGGGCCAAGCGGCAGCTCACGATCTCGGCGAAGGTCAAGGGCAAGTACGCCGACGGGAAGTGGCGCGCGATCCCGGCCGGCGTGCCCTTCGACGTGCAGTTCAAGGCGAAGGGGAAGAAGAAGTACACGATCGCGGCCTCCGGGCTGACCCAGGAGGGGCGTGCGCGCCTGGCGCTCCCCGCTTCGAAGTCCGGGCGCTGGCGGATCGTGGTGACCGGGAAGGCGTCGGCCAGCGACTACGTCGCGGTTCGCAAGTGAACCCCTACACGCTGCTGATCCGCCAGCCCGATGGCAGCCGTCCCGTGGTGACCCACTACGCCGGGCCGGAGGCCCGCATCGAACTGTCGGCGATCTCGCTGGCCAACGGCGTCGCGAAGGCGGCCGGTCTGCTTCGTGATGGACTCGGCCTCACCCCGGGCGCGACGGTCTCGGTCGACCTGCCCCTGCACTGGCAGATGCCGGTTTGGACGCTGGGTGCGCTTGCCGTGGGCGCGCGCGTGGAGCGCTCAGCCTCCGAGCGAGTTGCTGCTCGTGTCGTGGGACCGGACGACGCCGCCCTGAGTGACGTGACGGCGAGTCCCGCCGACGATGTGCTGGTGTCGTCGTGCGACGCGTTCGGGCTGCCGATCCCCGGCGGTGTCGCGGCAGGCCTGCTCGACGTCGGAGTGGAGGCACGGGCGTACCCGGACGTCTTCAGCCCGGAGCCGGGCGCAGATGCCGAAGCGGCCCTGCGGATCGGCCGGGAGCTCGTGAACTGGGGCGGGCTGGCGGAGTCCCTCGGGGTCGCGGGGGCTGGCCCAAGCACGCCCGGGACCACCGGGGGCACGCGCTCCTGGCTGGGCGTCGGGGACGTCCCCGACGAGCTCCTGCTCTGGGCCTGCATCCGCCCGTTGCTGACCCGGGGGTCGATCGTGCTGGCCAGCGACGTGGCGCCCGGCGATGCCGCCCGGCTGCGTCAGGTGGAGGGCGTCCCCGCCTGATCGCGCAGGTCATCGGCTGGTCGTGCCTGCCGAAGGGCTCCGGGTCAGCGGTGGACGGCGTGCCCGTGGGGCATCCCGCCGGGCTCGATCTGGATGGTGGAGTGCTCCACGTCGAAGTGCTCCTCGAGGCACCGCGCCAGCGCGACGAGGACCGGACCGGTACCGCCGGCGAGGGTCGCCTCGTCGACGGCGACGTGCACCGAGAGGACCGGCATCCCGGAGGTGATGGTCCAGGCATGCAGGTCGTGGGCATCCACGACGCCGGGCGTCTCGAGGATGTGCGCCCGGACCTGCGCCAGGTCGATGCCCCGCGGCGTGCCCTCCAGCAGCACGTCGACGGCCTCCCGCAGGAGCACCCATGTGCGGGGCAGGATCATCAGCGCCACCAGGGCCGAGGCCAGTGGGTCGGCGCGCAGCCACCCGGTCACTGCGATCACCGCTGCGGCCACGACCACCGCCAGCGAGCCGAGCAGGTCGCCGAGGACCTCCAGGTAGGCGCCCTTGACGTTCAGCGACTCCTTCGCCCCCGAGCGCAGGATCAGCAGGCCGATCAGGTTCGCGGCCAGGCCGACCGCGGCGAACACCAGCATGATGCCGCCCTCGACGTCCGTGGGGTCGTTCCAGCGCTGCCACGCCTTGACCAGGACGAACGCTGCGATCCCGAACAGCAGCACCGCGTTGCCCACCGCCGCGAGGATCTCGAGCCGGTAGTAACCGAACGTCCGCTGGGCGGTCGCCGGCCGGGCGGCCAGCGTGACGGCGAGGACCGCCAGCCCCACGCCGGCGACGTCGGTGAACATGTGCCCGGCATCGGCCAGCAGGGCGAGGCTCCCCGACAGCCACGCCCCGAAGACCTCGGCCACCATCACCGCGGATGTGAGGGCCAGCACGACCAGCAGCCGCGAGCGGTGCCGCCCGCCAGCGCTCAGGGATCCGTGAGCGTGGCCGGCGCCCATCAAGAGACCTCACGGCGCGCATCGACGGCGATGCCGCCGACCCGCTCGCAGGCCGCCGACCCGTCCACCCGCCCGAAACTACATCAGGCGCCGAACCATCGAGGCCGGGACAGCCCCATCGGTGCGCACGCTTGGTCGCACCCTCGGTCCAGCGTCACCTCATGAGCGGCGCGGAGGTGCGGGGGCTGGCGAGGCGGGGGCCGGCTCGACACCCGGCCCCGATGACGGCCCCGGTCCGGTCGGGCGAGGCGATCTCGCCTCCAGGGTGTCCACCGCCTAGCGTGATGGGCTGCTGATGTGGTAATGGGCGCCCGTTCGCCCGGTTAGCATTGATCCGCCGCTTCGACCGGGCTCGGCTCTGGGGGAACGTCACGACGTGGGCGCGGCACTGGTCATCCGTCACGAGGGGATTCCCCGACCGGGCGAAGCTGGAGAGGAAAGCCATGTCCCGTCGTTCTGCCCTGCCCCTTGTCGTCGCAGCGGCGTTCGGCCTCGTCCTGATCGTCGTGGTACGACTGATCGCCTCCGGCGACTCGGTCGGGGCGACCGGCGCCCGACCAGATGACGCCGACTGCGTGCAGGTCAGCATCGCTGCGTCCCCCGACAAGTCGGCCGTGCTCTCCCAGCTGTCGGATCGGTACGACGAGACCGACCCGCAGGTCGACGGCCAGTGCGTCCAGACCAAGGTCACCACGATCGCCAGCGGCGTGGCCGCCGATGCCCTGGTCGAGGGATGGAACGATTCGGTCCATGGGACACGTCCCGTGGTCTGGGCGCCGGCGTCCCGAAACTGGGCGGTGCTCGCCGAGGCGAGGGCCAGCGATCGCGACCAGCCGTCGATCGTCCCGGCAGATCGGCCGTCGCTGATCCAGAGCCCGCTGGTCATCGCGATGCCCCAGCCCATGGCGCAGGCCCTGGGGTGGCCGGACAAGCCGATCGGCTGGACCGACCTGGCCGAGCTGGCCCGGAACCCGAAGGGCTGGGCCAGCGCCGGGCATCCGGAATGGGGTCAGTTCAAGCTGGGCAAGATGAATCCGCACGTGTCCACGTTCGGTCTCGACGCGACCATCGCCAGCTTCTTCGCAGCCACCGGGGTCTCCACGGACCTCACCATCGCCCAGGTGCGCGATGCGAAGACCCGCGCCTTCGTCCGCGACCTCGAGTCCTCGATCGTCCACTACGGCGACACGTCGCTGACGTTCCTGGCGAACATGAGCCAGGAGGCTGCGGACGGGCGCGGCCTCACGTACGTCTCGGCGGTGACGCTGGAGGAGAAGTCCGTCCTGGACTACAACCTGGGCAACCCGAGCGGGGACCCCCGCACGCTCGGCCAGGGGGCCAAGCCGGCCATCCCACTCGTGGCCGTGTATCCGTCCGACGGGACGTTCATGTCCGACCATCCGTGGCTGCCCCTGGACGCGGGCTGGGTCAACGATCGGCAGCGCAGTGCGGCGGCGGCCATGCTCACGTGGCTGCAGGAGCCGGCACAGCAGGCGACCTTCCAGGCAGCCGGCTTCCGCAGCTTCCGCAACGAGCCGGGCGACGCCCACACCCAGGCCAACGGCCTGCTCCCCCAGGGTGCCGTCTCCGTGCTGGATCCCCCCGCCCCGAAGGTCCTCGCCGAGATCGAGAGGTCCTGGGACGAGCTGCGCAAGCGCGCGCACGTCCTGTTCGTCATGGACGTGTCGGGCTCGATGGGCGAGGAGGTCTCCGGAGCCTCGAAGCTCGCGCTCGCCCAGAGGGCAGTCTCGGCCTCGTTGGACGGTCTGGCCGCCGACGACGAGGTGGGCCTCTGGTCGTTCTCGACCAACCTCGGTGCCAACGGGGAACCCTGGCAGGAGCTGCGCGCCGTCGGCCCGGCGTCGACGAACCTGGCGCCCCTGCGCGCCCGCATCGACAGCCTCGTGCCCAGCGGCGGGACCGGGCTCTACGCGACCCTGCGGGCGGCCCAGACGGCGATGCTCGCCGATCTCGACCCGGAGCGGATCAACGCCATCGTGATACTCACCGACGGCAAGAACGAGAATCCCGCCGACAACGACCTCAACAGCCTCCTCGACCAGCTCCACGGGGAGACCCCGGACACGAGCATCCGCGTCTTCCCCATCGGCTACGGCTCCGGCGCCGACCCTGTGGCGCTCAAGGCGATCGCCGACGCCGCGCGTGGGCACTACTACGAGGCCACGGATCCGGCGAGCATCGAGCGGGTCCTCACCAGCGTCCTGTCCAACTTCTGAGCATCGGATCGGCAGTGCCCGTCCCTTGGACCACCCCTGAGTGAGGAACGTCACATCACGCAGCGTGAGATCCCGGGTCGAGCTCGGCCCTAAGCCTCGATCCGTGGAGCCACCTGGTTCGCGGGGGCTGGGCCTGCGCCC
>CAZWXF010000079.1:0-13932 GCA_964638055.1 uncultured Bifidobacteriaceae bacterium
CCGCCGCACCACGACATCTACTCGATCGAGGACCTGGCCCAGCTCATCCACGACCTCAAGAACGCCAACAACCGCGCGCGCATCCACGTCAAGCTCGTGGCGGAGATGGGTGTGGGGACGGTGGCGGCCGGGGTGGCCAAGGCGCACTCCGACGTCATCCTGATCTCGGGGCACGACGGCGGCACGGGCGCCTCGCCGCTGACCTCGCTCAAGCACGCGGGAGCGCCGTGGGAGCTCGGCCTGGCCGAGACCCAGCAGACCCTCATGCTCAACCGGTTGCGCGACCGGGTCGTCGTGCAGACCGACGGCCAGCTCAAGACCGGCCGCGATGTGGTCATCGCGGCGCTGCTCGGGGCGGAGGAGTTCGGGTTCGCCACCGCGCCGCTGGTCGTGATGGGCTGCATCATGATGCGGGTCTGCCACCTCGACACCTGCCCGGTGGGCGTGGCCACCCAGAACCCTGTGCTCCGCGAGCGCTTCAGCGGCGAGCCGGAGTTCGTGGAGAACTTCTTCCTGTTCATCGCCGAGGAGGTGCGCGAGTACCTGGCCCACCTGGGCTTCCGCAGCATCGAGGAGGCCGTCGGCCACGTCGAGATGCTCGACACCCAGGCAGCCATCACCCACTGGAAGGCCGCGGGGTTGGACCTCTCGCCGATCCTCACCCCGCTGGACCTGCCGGCCGACACGGTGCGCCATCACGCGGTCGAGCAGGACCACGGCCTGGCGCGGGCGCTGGACCAGGAGCTCATCCGGCTGTGCCAGCCGGCGCTGGAGTCCGGGGAGCCGGTTCGCGCGCAGGTGCCGGTGCGAAACGTGAATCGGACCGTCGGCACGATGCTCGGCGCCGAGGTGACCCGCCGGCATGGCGGTGCCGGCCTGCCGGACGGCACGATCGACCTGACCCTGATCGGCTCGGCAGGCCAGTCCTTCGGCGCGTTCCTGCCCCGGGGCGTGACGCTGCGCCTGGAGGGCGACGCCAACGACTACGTCGGCAAGGGTCTGTCCGGGGGGCGCATCGTGGTCCGCCCCGACCGTTCGGCGCCCTTCGTCGCGGAGCAGCAGATCATCGCGGGCAACGTGATCGGCTACGGCGCGACAGGAGGCGAGTTCTTCCTGCGCGGCCAGGTGGGGGAGCGCTTCGGCGTGCGCAACTCGGGCGCGACCATGGTTGTCGAGGGGGTCGGTGACCACGGCTGCGAGTACATGACCGGTGGCCGCGTCGTCGTCCTCGGCCCGACGGGACGGAACTTCGCCGCCGGCATGTCAGGGGGCATCGCCTACGTGATGGACCTGCGGCCCGGCCGGGTCAACCTCGAGATGGTCCGGATCGAGACCATGGACCTGCCCGACGAGGACTGGCTGATCAGCGCCCTGGCCCGTCACGGGGAGGAGACCGGATCGGCCGTGGCTGCCGAGATCCTCGACCAGGGGCAGGCCGGCATGAGCCGGTTCAGCAAGATCATGCCGATCGACTACCGGAGGGTCCTGGACATCCAGGATCTGGCCCGCGCGAACGGCCGCGACCCGATCGAGGCTGTGATGGAGGAGATGAGCCGTGGCTGACCCCAGGGGCTTCCTGAAGACCCCCCGTGAGCTGCCGACGCGCCGCCCCGTGCCGGTGCGCCTGGGCGACTGGCGGGAGGTCTACGAGCCCTTCCCCGTGGATCGGCTGGAGAAGCAGGCGGGCCGCTGCATGGACTGCGGCATCCCGTTCTGCCACCAGGGCTGTCCGCTGGGGAACCTCATCCCGGAGTGGAACGACCTGGTGTGGCGCGACGACTGGCAGGAGGCGATCGAGCGCCTGCACGCCACGAACAACTTCCCCGAGTTCACTGGGCGGCTCTGCCCGGCGCCCTGTGAGACCGCCTGTGTCCTGGGGATCAACGCCGACCCCGTGACCATCAAGCAGGTGGAGGTCACCATCATCGACCGGGCGTGGGATGCCGGCTTCGTCGTCCCGACCGCGCCCGAGCGGCTCTCGGGCAAGCGCGTGGCCGTCGTCGGGTCCGGCCCGGCGGGTCTTGCCGTCGCACAGCAGCTCGCGCGCGCCGGCCACACCGTCTCGGTCTACGAGAGGGCCGCGCGTGCCGGAGGCCTGCTGCGGTACGGCATCCCGGAGTTCAAGATGGAGAAGCACCACGTCGACCGGCGCCTGGAGCAGATGGAGGCCGAGGGCGTGAAGTTCCGCAACGGTGTCGAGGTCGGCATCGACCTCACCGCGGCGGACCTTCGCCACCGCAACGACGTGATCGTGCTGGCCATCGGCGCCACCGCGGCCCGCGACCTCCCCGTGCCCGGCCGTGAGCTCGACGGCATCCACCAGGCCATGGAGTTCCTGCCGCTGTCCAACCAGGTGTGCGAGGGGACGTTGGAGAGCACCCCGATCAGCGCCGAGGGCCGCCACGTGGTCATCATCGGCGGTGGCGACACCGGGGCCGACTGCCTGGGCACCTCGCATCGTCAGAGGGCGGCCTCCGTCACCCAGCTCGAGATCATGCCGACCCCCCCCGACACGCGTCCCGACGCCATGCCGTGGCCGACCTATCCCATGATCTATCGCGTGTCCTCGGCCCACGAGGAGGGCGGCGACCGGATCTACTCGGTCAGCACCAAGGCCTTCCTCGGCGACGACGAGGGACGGGTCCGCGCCCTCCAGCTGGTGGAGGTCGAGTTCGTCGAGGGCCGGTTCGCGGAGGTACCCGGCAGCGAGCGCGAGCTTCCCGCCGATCTCGTGCTGCTGGCCATGGGGTTCACGGGTCCCGAGCGCGGACCGCTCGTGGCGCAGCTCGGCGTGGCGCTGGACGAGCGGGGCAACATCCGCCGCGACGAGCGCTACCACACGTCCGTGCCGGGGGTGTTCGCCTGTGGGGACGCCGGCCGGGGCCAGTCCCTCATCGTGTGGGCGATCGCCGAGGGTCGCGCGTGCGCCGCGGCGATCGACCACGACCTCATGGGAAGCACGAATCTGCCCGCGCCGATCCCGCCGTCCGCCCGGCCGCTGGCTGTCTGAGGCAGGCGGGCACCGGGCTCGGCGCATCGAGGCGGATCCCGGCCGGCTGTGGCGGGTCGGCAGAGCCGACACGGCGTCGCGGCGGTGAGTGTCTCGGAGGGCGTAGCGTGTGCGGGTGTCGTGGGTGCCGTGTCGGGAATCCGAACCGGCCCCGCTGGACATGGGGAAGGAAGTGCTTGGTGGAGGCCGAGGAGCTGCTCGACAGTCTGCGTCGCGCGGTGGAGCACCAGCCCGATGACCCGGTGCTGCGCCAGCACCTGGCCGAGCTCCTGACGCGCGCCGGGCACGGGCAGGAGGCCGTCGCGCACGTGGGCTTCCTCCTGGCCAACCAGCCCGACCGGGCAGAGCTGCACGAGCTGATGAGCAGGGCTCTGGGCAAGCAGGGATCCCGGCGAAGTCAGGCGGGGGAGCGGCCGGCGGGGGCATCGACGTCGGCGTCCCCACAGGAGGACTTCGACTGGGGCGCAGCCGAGGAGGACCTGCAGGCCGGACTCGCGCACGACCCCGTGGAGACCCGACTGCGCCTGGTGGACGTTGCCGGCCTGGATGCCGCCAAGGAGCGTATCGAGGTCGGGTTCCTGACGCCCCTTCGCAACCCTGGCCTGCGTGCCAAGTACGGCAAGTCCCTGCGCGGTGGGCTGCTGCTCTACGGGCCCCCCGGGTGCGGCAAGACGCACCTGGCGCGCGCGATCGCTGGCGAGCTAGGCGCCCGGTTCATCGAGGTCTCACTGCCCGACGTGCTGAGCAGGTGGGTCGGCGGCAGCGAGACGAACGTCGCGGAGATCTTCGGCTACGCGCGATCCCAGGCGCCCTGTGTCGTCTTCCTCGACGAGGTCGATGCCCTGGGCCATTCCCGGTCGCGCCTGGGAGCCTCCGGCGCGGCCCTGCGCGGTGTGGTCAACCAGCTGCTCACCGAGCTCGACGGGGTGGGCACCAACAACGAGGGAGTGTTCCTGCTCGGTGCCACGAACGCCCCCTGGGATGTGGACCTGGCACTGCGCCGTCCGGGCCGGTTCGACAGGGCGGTGTTCGTCGAGCCCCCGGACGCCGCGGCACGGGCGCAGATCCTGGCTGCCAGCCTGTCCGGGCTGCCGGCACAGGCAGGGATCGACCTGGTGGCGGTCGCAGCGCAGGCCCGTGGCTTCTCGGGCGCCGACCTCGCCCACGTCGCGCAGTCCGCGACGGAGATCGCGCTGGCCGACGCGGTCCGGACCGGAGCCGAGGACCGGGAGATCACCGCCGCGGACCTGACCCGTGCCCTCACCGGGATCACCCCCTCGACCGGTCGCTGGTTCTCCGCGGCCCGCAACGTGGTGCTCTTCGGTGATGACGCGGGGGAGTTCAGCGCCCTGGCCGACTACATGAGGACGAACCGGCTGCTGTGAGCGTCCCGCCCGACGAGGGGCTCGCCATCGCCGAGGCGCTGGTCGCCTCGGGCCGATGGGAGGCCGCCCGTGCCGCCCTGGCGCCGCTGCTGGCCGCCGCGCCGCAGGATGCTCAGGCCCTGGCGCTGATGATCAGGACCCTGCGGGCGCTGGGGGAGCGGGAGGCGGCGATCAGCGCGGCTCGCGCGCTGCTGAGCACCACCCCGGACGATCCCTACGCGCTGCGGCTGGCCGCTCTCGTGCTCATCGACATGGGCTGGGTGGACGAGGCGATCGGCCTGGCCCACCGGGCCGTCGAGCGTGATCCGCTGAACGCACGCAACCACCTGGCACTGGCCCGGGCCTGGGCCGAGTCGTCCAGGCCTGAGGCCGACCAGAACCACCTGGGCGCCGCCCGAGAGGCCGTGCGGCTGGCACCTGAGAGCCCCGACGCCCACGTGCAGGTGGGGGCAGCGCTGGCCGCCGCGGGGGACGCTGCCGCCGCCCGCAACGCCTACCGGGAGGCACTGCGCATCGACCCGGACTCCTCGGCGGCCTTGAACAACCTGGCCGTGCTCGACCTGCGGGCTGGCTCGCCGGCCGATGCTTCGCGGATGCTCGCGGCCTCGCTGCGCGCCGACCCCCACGGCCGGATCGCCCGGCGCAACCTCGACGCGGTCGCTCTGACCGTCGTCAACAGGGTGGGCTGGTGGCTGCTCCTGGCGCCCATCCCTGCGTTGCTGGTGGGGACCGCCGGACGCCACGCCTTCGCTCTGGTCCTGGCCGGCCTGGCCGTGCTCGGCCTGCCTGCCCTCGTCCTGCGATGGTGGATGGCGCTGACGCGCGGACAGCGGGCCCACCTTCGCACGCTGCCGCGACGGGTCCGCTGGACCGTCTGGCTCTGGCCCGGATTCACGTTGATCGCGGCGAGCCTCGCGCTGGTCACCGCAGCGCTGGGAGCGAGCCTGTCCACGGTGCAGCTCGGGCTCTACCTGACCGTCGTGCTGTATGCAGCGGTCCTTCGGGCCCTGGCCCTCGTCTCGCGACGTGGGTGGGCGGTAGTGCGGGGTGGGAACGCCGAGCGGCTCGGTCGCCTGCGTGGTGCTCCACCTTCGGCCCCGCCTCCTGACTGAGGGCCGATCGGTCGGCCACGGAGGGTGCGGGGAAGCAGGGCCCGGGGCCGGTCAGGACTGGCCCGGGCCGACCGACTGTGGTGGATCCGCAGCTCGCGGACGGGTACCGGTCCGCGCGGTGGCGGCCGTGTGCGCCACGGGACGCGCCAGCGCCGTCCGCGCAGGTGGCGCCTCGGGAGTGTTGACTGCACCCATGACCGGGGACTCCGTGGGCGCTGCCGCACCCGCCGACGGCCCGGACCCGGCGGACGTCTCGCGTGCCCGGGACGAGGTGCGGGCCGCAGGGGTTCTTGCTGGGGAGGGCGTCGCGGGCCTCGTCGGGGTCGTCGGCGAGGCGCACCTGGCCGTGGCGGCCCGTGTCGAGACGTTCCTGCCGGAGCCGGCGCGGCGTGTGGCGGCGGTCACGCGGACGATCGCCGCGGGGCTGTACGGGATCGTCGGCATCGTTGGGCGTGTGGCTCCGGTCGGGGTGGCCGAGGCGATCGTCGCGACATCCAGGGAGCCGGCCTCGCCCAGCGCGACGGGCGTGGGCAGGGCGGTCCTGCCCGTCGCGAACGGCCTGTGGGGTGACCGGATCGCCGAGCGCGGCCGTGCGCTGGCGATCCGCATGGCGGTCCGCAGCGCAGGGGGCGACGTCGCGCTGGACCCCGCCGGTGTCGCCCGAGCCTTCCCCGCAGCCCGCAGCCACGTCGTGGTCCTGATCCACGGACTCTTCGAGACCGAGCTGAGCTGGCGGCCCCGCGGACCCGAGCCCGGGCAGTCGTTCGGTGCGCAGCTGATGGCAGAACTGCCGGTGACGGTGCTGGAAGTGCGCTACAACACGGGCGCCGGCATCGCCGTCAACGGGGAGGCGCTGGCCCGGCTGCTGGACGACCTCGTCGCCGTGTGGCCGGTCGCCGTGGAGCGGATCACGCTCGTCGGGCACTCGATGGGGGGCCTCGTGGCGCGGGAGGCCTGCTCTGGGTCCCCGGACCGCAACCCGGTCAGACGGTCCGGCGTCGACCTGGTCGACCTCGTGATCTCCCTGGGCGCGCCGCACGGCGGGGCACCGCTGGCCAAGGTGGTCCACGCGGCCGAGCTGGTCCTGGCTGGCGTGGCCGAGACCAGGCCGTATGCGAGGGTCCTGGGCACGCGGAGCGTCGGCGTCCGGGACCTGCGCCACGGGCCGCCCGCCCGTGCGGACGCTGCCATGCCGAAGCACCGGTGGATCGCCGCGACGGTCACCTCCGATCGCCACCATCCGGCCGGCTGGCTCGTCGGTGATGGACTCGTGCGCTACGCCAGCGCGTCGGACCGGTCGGGCCTGCGCGTCGCACCCGACGGGCCAACCGCCGCCGCCTCCCGGGCCGCACAGCAGGAGCCGTCGAACGCGACTGGGCCGCAGTCCCCGCCCGCGTCGGCCGGCATCCATCTCGGCGGCGTGAACCACGCCAGCCTCCAGTACCACTCAGCCGTCTACAAGCAGCTCCGGGCCTGGATCGGCGGCGGCCACTGACCGAGCCGGGGTGCGCAGCGACAGGCTGTTCCCGGTCGACCTCCACGGACGGCGGCATCCCCCTGGTCGGGCACCCGTGACACCATTCGTCCCGTTCGGTCCGGGCATGCCTCGTCGCAGCCGAGGGTGGAACGAGGGGCCATCTCAGCAGGTGCCGGTGGACGCAACGTCGCCCCAGCCCGATCGATCCGGACACGGCCGCTTCCATGGAGACGTGGCCGGAGGCGGACCGCAGGCTCGGGGCGGCCGTCGTGGACCTGGCAGAGATGTAGCCGGCGGAGTTGCGCAGGTCGCACAGGCCGCGCATCGATCGGGTGAGAGGTCAGGGGAGCCAGCGCGACCGCCACGGGCGCCGCATCGTGGCCCTGCCGGTGGGAGGGTGCTCCGCGACGACCCGGGCCGCAGCCTCCTCGGGGTCCAGATCGGGATCAGCCTGCGGTTTCACGATCGCCCATCCGCCCGGCAGGGACGCGTCCGGCGTCCGCAACGTGCGCGCGGGTCGGCCGCGCAGACGAAGCTCCCGGGAGTCGACACGCAGCAGGAACCGATGCTCGACGAACTCCGGCTGCTGGCGGTTCCAGGTGCCGATCTCGAACTCGGCGACGGCGAAGCCTGCCCGGTGGAAGAGCATGTGCCAGCTGTCGGGCGGGACGCAGTGGAAGTGCGTCGTCATCCAGACCCAGCGGTCGTGGTAGGCCGGAACCGTGACGAGCAGCAGCCCGCCGTCGGCGAGGATCTGGTTGTAGGCCCACAGCTGGAACAGGGGCACGAAGCTGTGCTCCAGGGTGTGGCGGGTGGTGATGAAGTCCAGCGAGCGGCGCTCGAAGTGGCGCAGCACGTTGAACATGTCGTCGGTGACGGCCGGACCGGTGAACTGCTTGGGCGGGGTGAAGTCGTAGTACGTGATGTCGCAGCCCTTGTCGGCGAGCCTCTGGCACAGGTACTCGGTTCCCCCGATGTCGACTCCGCGCGTGCCCGTGGGTATCCGGTCGGCGATCCAGTTGCTGGAGCGCTCCTTGGCCCTGGTCCACCTGTAGGACTTCATCGGGAACGCCCCGCTCATCGCGGCCATGAACTCGCCGAAGCTCGCCAGGTCCGGGGCCGTCCGTGGGAGGTGCTCGTCGCCCATGTCCACTCCTGACCATCGAAGGACTGGCCCTGATGCGGCTGCCCGGGACGCCAGCAGCAGTGGCTCGGCTGAGCGTCAGGCCGCCTCGGCAGGATCCTGACCGGTCTCGGCGCTGGGGGCGAGGTGGACGTCCGCGCGGGGGAACGGCACGGCCATGCCGTGCTCCTCGAGGCGCACGCGGATGCGCTCGCGCAGGGCGTCCTGCAGGTCCCAGTAGTCGCCCAGGAGGACACCCGCTCGCACGTTCAGCACGACCCAGCTCTCGTCCTCCTCGAGAACGGGGATGCGGGGGATCGGCTCAGCCTGGACGCGCGCGTCATCGGCCATGACCTCCCGGATCAGGCGGCGCGCCTCGTCGACATCCGCACCGAACGGGATGCGCACGTTGAGGTCGGTCATGAGCGATGGCTTGGTGGAGTAGTTGGTGATCCCCGCCTCCTGGATCTGTGAGTTCGGCAGGATGATGACCATCCCGTCCCATCGGACCAGCGTGGTGGTGAACGGGCCGATGTCCTCGACGGTTCCGGTGGTGCCCTTCGTCTCGATGACGTCACCGAGCGTGAAGGGCTTGAACAGCATGAACACGACGGCAGCAGCCAGGTCCTGCAGCGACTGCTGCAGGGAGAACGCCAGGATGAGGAAGACGAGCCCGACGCTGGTCAGCACCACCCCGCTGGGCACGCCCAGCAGGAGCAGGGCGGCGATCAGGGCGACGAGCCAGATCGCGTAGTAGGCCACCGCGACGAAGATCGTGTTCATCGACGGGGTCAGGTCGGTCCGGTCGAGCGCGCGGACCCCGACCCGTCGGACCGTGTGCGCCAGGAAGCGACCCACGAGCAGGGCTGCCAGAGCCAGGCCGACTCGGATCCCGATGCGGATCAGCTCGGACAGGATCTCGTTCCACGTTGGCCACTCCACATCGCGAATGATGGCACCGCGCATGCCCCCGCCGCGCAGTCACCGGCTGCGGCCCGCTGCATGGGAGGCCCAGCAGGGTCGCTACGACGCGCGCGTGACGTGCCCGGTCGTGGCTGCTTCGAGGGCTCCCTCTGCTGCGAGGTCAGGGACGTCGAGCCAGGGCGCTGGGCCACCACGTGCGTGCGCCGAGGAGGATCACGCAGGACGGGACGACCAGAGAACGAACGATGACGGTGTCGAGCAGCACTCCCGTGGCGACGATGAAGGCGATCTGGAACAGGAACAGCAGGGGGAGGATGGCCAGGGCGCTGAAGGTCGCCGCGAGGACCAGGCCGGCGCTCGTGATCACCCCGCCGGTCACGGCCAGAGCCCTCAGGACGCCAGCCCGGTTGCCGAACGTGATGGTCTCCTCGCGGGCCCGGGTCATGAGGAAGATGTTGTAGTCGACACCGAGGGCAGCCAGGAAGACGAACGAGTAGAGCGGCACCGAGGCATCGGCTCCGGGCAGGTCCATGATCCCGTAGAAGACGATCGAGGCCAGTCCCAGCGTCGCCGCGAACGACAGGACGACCGTCGCGATCAGCAGCACGGGTGCGACGATCGCGCGGAGCAGGACCATCAGCACGAACAGGGTCACGACCAGGACGGCAGGGATGATCACGCGCAGGTCGTGCCTGGTGGCCGTGTTGGTGTCGAGGGCGGTCGCCGTGGTCCCGCCGACGAGGGCCTCCTCGCTGACCTGGTCGAGCTCGACGCGCAGCTCCTCGACCGTCGCCTCGGCCTGCGGGGAGTCGGCGGTGTCGACCAGGGTCACCTGCAGCTGCACGTTCCCGTCGACCACAAGGGGTTGCGCGTTCGGCCCCGGCGCTCCGGCCGTGAACGGGAACACGGACGCGACTCCGTCGTTGGCTTGGATCACGGCCACCATCGCCGCCATGTCCTCGGCTGGGCCGATCACGATCGTCGCGCTGCCGGATCCGGCGGGGAAGTGCCGGGCCAGGGCCTCCTGCCCCGCCGTGGACTCCACCTCGGTCAGGAACAGCTCCGACGACGGCACGCCATCGGCCTTGAACGTGGGCAGGAAGGCTGCGAGCGCGGCGAGCACGAGCAGCGATCCGGCCAGCACCAGTCGCGTGCGCCTGTCGACGAAGGCTGCGACCCGGGCCCAGAAACCACGGACCTGGGCCTGCGGATCGGTCATGTCGAGCTTGGGTGTGGCCGGCCAGTAGGCACGGCGGCCGAGCATCACCAGGGCGGGCGGCAGGAAGCTCAGCGCGGCGATCATCGCGAAGACGACTCCGATCGCCCCGACAGGGCCCATGCTGCGGCTCACGTTCAGCTCCGAGAGCAGCAGGGTCAGCACCGCCAGGGCGACAGTCCCGGCGGCGGCGACGACGGCCTCCCACGTCCCGCGCAGGGTCCTGCCCATAGCCTCAGCCGGGTAGGAGGTGCGGCGCAGCTCCTCACGGAAGCGTGAGACGACCAGCAGGCAGTAGTCGGTCGCAGCCCCGATGACGAGGATGAACAGGATGCCCTGCGACTGCCCGTTCAGGGTGATGACCTCTGCGTCGGCGAGCAGGTAGACCACCAGTGATGCGGCACTGAGCGCAAGCACAGCGCAGAGCAGGACGAGCAGCGGCAGGATCGGGCTGCGGTAGACGATCAGCAGGATGAGCAGGACCACCGAGAGCGCCACGAGCAGCAGCAGGCCGTCGATCTCGCCGAAGGCCTCCGTGAAGTCGGCCAGGAATCCGGCCGGGCCGGTCACGTAGATGTCGGCTCCGAGCGCCCGGGCGCCGCTGCTGTCCAGCGCGCTGCGGATGGCCTGGACCTCGGCACCCGGCTCCAGGTCGTCCTGGATGACCACCTGGGCGATCACAGTGATGGCCTGGCTGTCCTCGCTGGGGATCGGGCCGGTGATGTCCGGCTCGACCCCGGGGATCGCCCTGATCACGTCGATGTCGGCGGAGACGGCGGCGAGCGCCTCGGGTCCGAAGGGCGCGTCGAACTCGTAGAGGATGACCGCCGGCACCGCGTCGGACGGGTTGAAGCCCTGCTGCAGCGCCGCAACCTGGGTGGACTCGGCCTCGGCGGGCAGGTACGTGGCCGAGTCGTTCTGCTGGACCTCGGCGAGCCGCGCGGCGAACGGGCCCGCGACGGCGCCCACGACGAGCCACCCCATCACCAGCAGCGCGGGGACGATCCATCGACGCAGCCGCACGCCCGACCGGCTGTGCGGATCCCGCACGCCAGGGGTGGGATTCCCGGGTGCCTGGGTTCGCTCCTGGGTCTCTGGGCCTTCCGGCTCGGACATGCCACCTCCATGCTCAGCAGCCCAGGAACATCTGCGGGTACGGCATTATCGCCGTGCCTGCGGAACCGGCGCCCCCACACCTGTTCTCCCGAGGGATCGGTGGATGGCCTTCGGCGCGGCGCGTGTGGGGGAGCGGATCAGCAGACGTCCCCGATTCCCACCCACGTGACGCCCTCCGCCGAGGCGTGCAACGTCGCCCGGGCGGTCCGGTCACGAAGCGTCACGTCGGTATGCCGGCCGGTGCCTGCTGCGGATGCCACGATGGCCGGATGATGGGCGTCATGCAGGCCGAACCCACGGCCGCAGCACGGCGCCAACGACTCACGGGCGTGGACGCGGCACGCGGCCTGGCCCTCATCGGGATGATGGCGGTCCATTTCGTCCGCCTGGCAGTCGACCCGGCCGGCCCCGTGGTGTACGCGTGGGCTGCCGGGCGCTCGGCCGCCCTGTTCGCCGTGCTGGCGGGGGTGGGGATCTCCCTGGCGAGCGGCGGGGTCCAGCCGCGGCACGGCGCGGCGCTCTGGAGCGCCCGGAGAGCCGTCGCAGCCCGGGCTGCGGTCGTGACCATGGTCGGCCTGGCCCTGGGACAGACCGACACGACCCTCCTGGTGATCCTCCCGTACTACGGGCTGCTCTTCCTGGTCGCCGTCCCGGTGCTGGGGTGGGGCGCCGGACGCCTGACGGTGCTGGCCGCGGTCGCCGCCGTGACAACTCCCATCATCAGCCACATCCTGAGGGCTCCCGGTGGCCAGGTCATCGCGGACAACCCTCGCTGGGCCGAGCTCCTCGCCGAGCCGCTCGCGACGGCACGGGTCCTGCTCCTGACGGGGACCTATCCCGTGCTGACGTGGTCGACATACCTGTTCGCCGGCATGGCGGTGGGTCGTCTTGCCCTGGGCCGCTCGTCCGTCGGGGGCGCTGTCGCCGTGCTCGGTGGGGGCATGGCGCTGGCCGGCTGGGCCGCCGGCGAGGTCACGCTCGCGGTCGTCGGGCGTGCGAGGGTGGCCGCGGACCTGCCGGGCGGAGTCGTGCCGACGGGGGCACTGGACAACGCCATCCTGAACCGCTTCTTCGGCGCCCCTCCTGCCACGGACTGGTGGTGGCTGGGCATCCGTGCCCCGCACATCGGCACGACCCCGGACCTGGTGCACACCACCGGTACCGCGCTGCTGATCCTCGGGGTCTGTCTCCTGCTCGTGCCGCGGGCAGGCAGCTTCGCCCGGCCCCTGGTGGCCGCCGGCGCCATGACGCTGACCCTGTACTCGGCGCACGTGCTGACCCTCTCGGCGATCCGCGACCAGACCGACGGCGTGCCCGAGCTCTGGGTCTTCGCGGGGACAGTGGGCACGGCCCTGGTCGTGGCGACGGTGTGGGGCTCACCGCGTCGTCGCGGTCCCCTGGAGGCTCTGTCCGCATCCGCGGCACGATGGGCCGCTGGCGCGGGGAGGGCCCAGGCAGACCAGTAGGCCCCGGCCGGTCAGGATCACCTTGGCGATCTTGACAGGGATCTTCACGTCCAGGCGGCTGACCGGTTGTCGGCATCGCGTGGCTGATCCTTGAGGGGACTACCCAGGGGACATGTCACGGCCCTGGGCATTGCGCTGCGCGCGGCGAACGTAATCTGGAGAAGTCCCACCGATCAGGAGAATCAATGCCGCCCACGCTGCTCTCGACCGTCCGCACGGAGGACGAGGCTCAGGATCTCTCAGTCGATGACCTCTGGCTGGAATTCCGGAGGAATGGCAGTCGCGACGGTCGGGACCGACTGGTCCTCCACTACACCGGACTGGTCACCTACGTGGCATCTCGGCTCGGCGCCGCGATGCCCAGCAGCGTTGACTACTCCGACCTGATCCAGTCCGGCGTGATCGGGTTGATGGATGCGGTGGCGCGCTTCGAGCCAGAGCGTGGCCTGAAGTTCGAGACGTACGCGGTCACGCGGATCCGCGGCGCGATCCTCGATGCGGCGCGCGCGGAGGACTGGGTGCCTCGTTCCGTGCGGAAGCGGGCCCGGGACCTCGACGCGGCCGCGGAGAGCTGTCAGTCGCGGCTGGGGCGCACCCCGACGTCCGCGGAGCTGGCCGACGAGCTCGGCGTCAGCGCCGACGATGTGAGCACGACGCGTGCGATGGCCAGCCGCATGCGCGTGTGGGCACTCGACGAGGTCGTGGCCTGCGGACAGGCGGGGGAGAGCCTGTCCATCGCGGAGACGCTCGCTGACCCGTTCGCGGAGCTGCCCGGTGATGCGCTGGACCGGCAGGCCGAACGGGATGCTCTCTGGGCCGCGCTGGGCACCCTGAACGAGCGGGACCGCGCGATCCTGGTGCACGCCTACTTCGATGGGCTCACCCTGGCCCAGATCGGCAAGCTCCTCGGGATCACCGAGAGTCGGGTCTGTCAGCTGCGCACGAGGGCCCTGCGCGAGCTCGCCGCCCGCCTGGCCCCACAGCTGGCGGCCTGAGCCTCGAAGCACGTCCAGCCCCTGCCCGTCGAGACCCCGCCCGTCGAGACCCCGCCCGTCGAGACCCCGCCGGTCGAGCCCGTCGAGACCCCGCCGGTCGAGCCCGTC
>CAZWXF010000080.1:0-13386 GCA_964638055.1 uncultured Bifidobacteriaceae bacterium
CGACTCAGCTCGTCCTTCACGCCCGCCGTCATCGCCATGCCGGAATACTCCCATGGCCGCACGGGGGCCGGGGAGCATTTGGGCAAACCGGTTATTGCCCCGGAGGGGCGCTGGCCCCCTCGCGGCTCGAGGCCGTCATGTTGTCCTCAGCGCCACGCAGGGATGCTTCCATCCCCGATCAGGTCCGCGAAGGCCCGCCCCAGGAGAACCCGATTGTGATGCCCGGGGCCGAGGAGCGAGTCCGAGACCCGCCGCAGCACGAGCTGGGCTCCCAGGGAGTCGGTCGCACGGGCCAGTGCCGCCACGTCCGGCACGTGCCCGGGATCGGCGAGGACGATGTCGAAGCGGATCTCGGGGAAGGTGCGTGAGAGGACCTCGATGTGACCCTGGGGACTGAAGCCGCTGGTCTCACCGGGCTGGGCGACGAGGTTGAGCACGAGGATGCGGTTGGCCCTCGCCCTCGAGAATGCGGCTCGGATGCCGGGCACCAGCAGACTGGCGAGCACGGACGTGTACCAGGAACCGGGTCCCATGATCAGGGCGTCCGCGGCGTCGATGGCCGCCACCGCCTCCGGGCAGGCGACGGGGTCGGCCGGCTCCAGGGCCAGCGCCACGACCTCGCCCTGCGTCACCGAGACCCGACTCTGCCCGCGGATCACGTGCGGTTCGGTGGCGGATGCATCCCGGACCTGGGCCACGATCTCCAGTCCCGCCGTGGTCACGGGCAGGACACGGCCCTGCGCCCCCAGCAGCGCACCGACCCAGTCCAGGCCGTCGACGAGGTCGCCGGTCTGCTCCCACAGGGCTGTGATGAGCAGGTTCCCGACCGCATGTCCGCGCAGGTCCCCGCCGCCGAACCGATGCTGGACCACGCGGCTCCAGGTCCGGCCCCAGGCGTCGTCCCCGCACAGTGCCGCCAGGGCCATCCGCAGGTCCCCAGGGGGCGGCACGCCCAGATCCCTGCGGAGCCGTCCGCTGGAGCCGCCGTCGTCGGCCATCCCGACGACGGCGATGAGCCGGTCGGTCACCCCTCGAAGGGCTCCGAGTGTCGCCGCCAGGCCGTGGCCGCCACCGAGGGCGACGACCCGGGGGCCGGTTCCCATGGCCAGGTCCCGACGCGCTCCCACGCCACCGTCCACGGGGTCACTCCCGCCCGAGGTCGCGGTGGACGACAGAGACCTCCAGGCCTATGTGGACCAGTCGGGCGGACAGGTTCTCGGCCATCGCGACGGAGCGGTGCTTGCCGCCGGTGCACCCGATGGCCACGGTCACGAACCTCTTGCCCTCCCGCAGGTAGCCATCCGTGGCCAGGTCGATCGTCCGCGCGATCAGGTCGAGGAACTCCGGCGCCCCCGGCTGGGCGACCACGAAGTCGTTCACGGGCGCGTCGGTGCCCCGCAGCGGCTCGAGCTCGGCGACCCAGAAGGGGTTGGGCAGGAAGCGGACGTCCGCGACGAAGTCGGCGTCCATGGGGACGCCGTACTTGAACCCGAACGACATGACCGTCGCGCGCAGGCGGACCGGCTCGTCCGACGAGAACGCGGCCGTGACCGCCCGGCGCAGGTCGTGGACATTGCGGTGGGTCGTGTCGATCACCAGGTCCGCTGTGGCCCGGAGGTTCCCGAGCAGGGCACGCTCGCGGGCGATCGCGTCGAGCAGCCGGCCGCGCTCCTGCAGCGGGTGAGGTCGCCGGTTCGACTCGAATCGGCGGACGAGGGCCTCGTCGGCGGACTCGAGGAACAGGATCTTCATGTCGATGCCGCGCGCGGACACCTCCGCGATGGCCGATTCGAGCTGGTCGAAGAGCCCGCCGCCGCGCACATCGACCACGACGGCCACCCGCTCGACGTCCGATCGGGAGGCGAGGACGTCCAACGTGGCACCGAGCAGCCGGGGCGGGAGGTTGTCGATCACGAACCAGCCGAGGTCCTCCAGGGCCCTGGCGGCACTGGAGCGACCCGCCCCCGACATGCCCGAGACGACGAGCAGCTCGAGGCCCTCAAGAGGCTCGAGCGCATCGCGCTGCCCGAGCCCGTCGGCAGGCCCAGAGACCGGCGAGACGCTCATGTGGGTGGCACCGGGTTCATCGGGACATCGTCGCCCATGATCTCCCCCGTCGTCAGGTTGACCACGGATGCCGCGGTCGTCTCGGCGAGGGCGGCCATGATCGTCTGGGCCAGGGCAGCACCGATCCCGGGCACGGCGGTGAGCTCCTCGACCGTCGCGCCCCTCATGCGCTTCGCGGAGCCGAACTGAGCGAGCAGGGCGCGTCGGCGCACCGGGCCCAGGCCGGGTATCCCGTCGAGGACCGAGGTGGTCATCCGCGCCGCCCGCTTCTGGCGCTGGTAGCGCAGGGCCGTGCGATGGGCCTCGTCGCGGACGCGTTGGAGCAGGTAGAGGCCCTGGCTCGTCCGGGGAAGGATCACCGGCTCCTCGTCGTCGGGCAGCCACACCTCCTCCATGCGCTTGGCCAGGCCACAGACGGCGATGTCGGCGATCCCCAGGGCTGTGAGCTCCGAGAACGCCGCCGAGACCTGCGGGGGGCCGCCGTCGATCACGACCAGGGAGGGCGGATAGGCGAATCGCTCATGGCGTCCCCCGGGCAGGGCGCCCGAGTCCCTGCCTGCGGCGGTGGCGCCGGCATCCGGATCGGTGACAGGCTCCTCGCGAGCGGCCTGGAGCCGGCGGAACCGGCGGCGGACCACCTCGGCGATGGCCGCGACGTCGTTCTGGCCGTCCACACCTCTGATGGCGAACTTGCGGTACTCCGAGGGCCTGGGCAGCCCATCCTCGAACACCACCATCGAGGCCACGACGTCGTCGCCGCCCAGGTTGGAGACGTCGAAGCACTCGATCCGCAGGGGGGCACCGGGCAGGTCCAGCGCCTCGGCGATCTCGGTGAGCGCCTGGCTGCGGGTCGTGAGGTCGCCGGAGCGCCGGAGCTTGTGCGCGGTCAAGGACTGCTGTGCGTTGCGGCTCACGGTCTCCAGGAGCGCCCGGCGGTCGCCGCGCCGGGGTATCGAGAGCCTGACGGCGCCGCCGCGCCGCTGGGCGAGCCAGGCCTGCAGGGTGGCCACCTCGTCAGCGTCGGCCGGCAGCGCGGGTACGAGGACTCCTCGCGGGACGTCCATGTCCGGCTCGGCGTAGAGCTGGCCGAGGAGGGCAGCGATGAGCTGGCCGTCGTCCGCGTCGTCGACCCGCTCCACGATGGAACCACGCTCGCCGCGGATCCGGCCGTCGCGCACATGGAAGACGCGCACGGACGCCTCGAGCTCGTCGGTCGCCATCCCGAAGACGTCAAGGTCCGTGCCGTCGGCCAGGACGACGACGTTGCGCTCCAGCACGCGCTCCAGGGCGTGCAGGTCATCGCGCAGCCGGGCCGCCCGCTCGAAGTCCAGTTCCCGTGCCGCGGCTGTCATGGCCGCGCGCCGCTCCCGGACGAAGGCGGCGGCATCCCCGGCCATGAACGAGCAGAAGTCCTCGACGACCAGCCGGTGCTCCTGGGCTGTCACGGACCCCACGCAGGGCGCCACGCACTTGTCGATGTATCCGAGCAGGCATGGCCTCCCCGACGCGTGCGCTCGCCGGAACACGCCTTGGCTGCACGTGCGCATCGGGAACACCCGCAGGAGCTGGTCGACGGTCTCGCGGATGGCCCAGGCGTGGGCGAAGGGGCCGAAGTACCGGACGCCGGGCTTCTTCTCGCCGCGCAGCACCATCGCCCGGGGGAACTCCTCCCCCACGGTCACCGCGAGGAACGGGTACGACTTGTCGTCGCGGTACCGGACGTTGAACCGGGGATCGAACTGCTTGATCCACGCGTACTCCAGGCTGAGGGCCTCGACCTCGGTGGTCACGACGACCCAGTCGACGGACCGCGCAGTGGCGACCATCGCCGCTGTCCGCGGATGCAGCCCCCCGGCGTCCTGGAAGTAGGACGACAGGCGCGAGCGCAGGCTCTTGGCCTTCCCGACGTAGATGACCCGTCCGTCGGCGTCGCGGAATCGGTAGACGCCGGGGTCGGTCGGGATCTGTCCCGGCCGCGGACGGAAGTCGGCGACGGTCACGTCAGGCCAGGACTACCTCCCCACCCTCGACACGACTGGCGACCGAGGGCAGGGGCCGCGGTGCCGGGCCTTCGAGGACCTGGCCGGTGCTGGCGTCGTACACACTTCCGTGCCAGTTGCAGTGGATCTCGTTCTCCTTGACCTCCGAGACGGTGTTCCCCTGGTGCGTGCACGTCCCGCTGAACACCAGGAACTGCTCGTCGTCGGGATGGGTGACCACGTAGGGGCCCTCGGGGGTCGTGACGACCTTGCCTCCCCCCACGGGGATGTCTGCTGTGGACGCCAGCGAGGTGCCCGGCGAAGCCGGCACCGTCGGCGTCGGCTGACCCCCGCCGGGTCCGTCGCTGGAGCAGCCGGCGAGGGCGACGACCGCCACCGCGCCGGCGGACCCGACCAGCAGCCCGCGCCGGCTCACCCCGACGCCGTCCACCACGTCCTCGTCGTGCCCGCGCACGCACAGCCCGCCACATCCGTCCATGTCGCCTCCAGAGTCTCGGCCCAACCTCTTCACGCTGGGCGCCCGGCCCGCCCGAGCAGCCTACGCACTGGCCCTCACAGGGGCGAGGAGAACGCGCAGGAATGTCCCGGTATGGCTCTGCGGGTGCGCGGCCACCTGCTCGGGAGTGCCGGCCACGACGACCTCACCGCCCCCGGTGCCACCTTCGGGACCCATGTCGATGATCCAGTCCGCGGTCTTGATGACATCGAGGTTGTGCTCGATGACGATGACGGAGTTCCCCTTCTCGACGAGGCTGTGCAGCACACCGAGGAGCTTGCGGACGTCCTCGAAGTGCAGGCCCGTCGTCGGCTCGTCCAGGACGTAGATGGTCCTGCCCGTGGCGCGGCGCTGCAGCTCCCTGGCCAGCTTCACCCGCTGGGCCTCCCCGCCGGACAGTGTCGTAGCAGGCTGACCCAGGCGCACGTAGCCCAGACCGACCTCGACCAGGGTCTGCATGTGCCGGGAGATGGCGGGCACAGCGCTGAAGAAGTCGAGCGCCGCCTCGATGGGCATGTCCAGCACGTCTGCGATCGACTTGCCCTTGAAGTGGACCTCCAGCGTCTCGCGGTTGTAGCGGGCGCCGTGGCAGACCTCGCAGGGCACGTAGACGTCGGGCAGGAAGTTCATCTCGATGCGGATGGTGCCGTCGCCGGTGCACGCCTCGCACCGACCACCCTTGACGTTGAACGAGAAGCGCCCCGGCAGGTAGCCCCGGACCTTGGCCTCCTGGGTGGCGGCGAACAGCTTGCGGATGTGGTCGAAGACCCCGGTGTACGTGGCCGGATTGGATCGCGGGGTCCGTCCGATCGGGCTCTGGTCCACGTGGACGACCTTGTCCAGGTGCTCCAGACCGGTCACCCGACGGTGCCTCCCCGGGATCGCCCGGGCGCCGTTGAGCTGGCGGGCGAGCACCCGGTAGAGGACGTCGTTGACCAGGGTCGACTTCCCCGACCCGCTGACCCCGGTGATCGCCACGAAGCAGCCCAGCGGGATCTCTGCCGTCACGTCCTTCAGGTTGTGCTCCCGCGCCCCCTGGACCACGAGCCTGCGCTTGGGGTCCACCGACCTGCGGGTCCCCGGGACCTCGATCCGCCGGGCCCCCGACAGGTACTGACCCGTGAGCGAGTCCGCGGACGCCAGCAGGTCCTCGACCGTCCCGGAGACGACGATCTGCCCGCCGTGCTCGCCGGCACCCGGGCCGATGTCCACGACCCAGTCGGCGGTACGGATCGTATCCTCGTCGTGCTCGACGACGATGAGGGTGTTCCCGAGGTCCCGGAGCCGGACCAGGGTCTCGATGAGGCGGTGGTTGTCCCGCTGGTGCAGCCCGATCGACGGCTCGTCGAGCACGTAGAGCACGCCCACCAGCCCCGATCCGATCTGGGTCGCAAGCCTGATCCGCTGCGCCTCGCCACCGGCCAGCGTGCCCGAGGGCCGCGAGAGCGTCAGGTAGTGCAGCCCGACGTCCATCAGGAAGGCCAGCCGTGCGTTGACCTCCTTGAGCACGCGCGAGGCGATCTGGGCATCCCGGTCGCTGAGCTCCATGTCGGCCAGGAATGCGGCGGCCTCCCCGATGGGCATGTCGGCGACGGCCGCGATGCTGCGACCGCCCACAGTGACCGCGAGCGAGGCAGGCTTGAGGCGCTCCCCTCGACATGCCGGGCAGGGCACCTCGCGCATGAAGCCCTCGTACCGCTCCCGGGTCGCATCGCTGTCGGCCTCGGCGTGCCGACGCTTCACGAACGGGATCGCTCCCTCGAATCCCGTCGAGTACGCGCGCTCACGGCCGAACCGGTTGCGGTAGCGGACGTGCACCTGATGCCCATGGCCGTTGAGCAGGGCGTCCTGCAATGGGGCCGGCAGGTCCCGGAACGCGACGTCCACGCCCGCCCCGAACTCCTCGGCCAACGCCTGGACCACACGCGCGAAGTACTCGGACAGGTGGCCGCTGCCCCACGGGGTGATGGCGCCCTCGGCCAGGCTCAGATCCGGGTTCGCCACGATCAGGTCCGGATCGACCTCCATCCTCGTGCCCAGACCGGTGCAGGTCGGGCACGCGCCGAACGGGGAGTTGAAGGAGAACGATCGGGGCTCGAGGTCCTCGAAGGACTCCCCGTCGAAGTGGCAGACGAGGTGCTCGCTGTACAGGCGCTCGCGCGCCGGATCGTCGGCAGCGGCGTCCACGAACTCCAGGCACACCACACCCTGTGCCAGGCGCAGGGCCGTCTCCACGGAGTCGGTGAGCCGGCGCCGGACGGAGGGTCGCACGACCAGCCGGTCGATGACCACGTCGACCGTGTGCTTCTCCTGCTTGCGCAGCACTGGCGGCTCGGTGAGCGGATGCACCTGGCCGTCGACCCGGACCCGGGCGAAGCCCTGGCCCTGGAGCTGGCGGAAGAGCTCGGAATGCTCGCCCTTGCGCTCGCGCACGATGGGCGCCAGGACCTGGAACCTCGTGCCCTCGGGCAGCTCCAGGACGCGGTCGACGATCTGCTGCGGTGTCTGTCGCCCGACTGGACGACCGCACTTGGGGCAGTGGGGCTTGCCGATGCGCGCGTACAGCAGGCGCAGGTAGTCATAGACCTCGGTGATCGTCCCGACCGTCGAACGGGGATTGCGCGAGGTGGACTTCTGGTCGATCGAGACCGCCGGGGAGAGTCCGTCGATGAAGTCCACGTCGGGCTTGTCCATCTGGCCCAGGAACTGTCGCGCATAGGCGCTGAGCGACTCGACGTAGCGGCGCTGGCCCTCGGCGAAGATCGTGTCGAATGCCAGGCTCGACTTGCCGGAACCGGACAGCCCGGTGAAGACGACCAGGGCGTCCCGTGGGATGGAGACCGAGACGTCCTTGAGGTTGTGCTCGCGGGCGCCACGGACCGTCAGTCGATCGCGGTTGTGCTCCGCGAGGAACCCAGACGGCGCTGACGAGCTCACTGTCCGATCCTAGGCCAGCGTGCATGAGCGGGTTCCCGACCCGGACAGGCGGCCGAACCGTCCGCCCGTGGCCGTGACGTGGCCCGCCGCGGTGTCAACCCCCGTGATGCTCGGGTGGGAGGTGGCCCAGCGCCTCGCCCTGATGGACCGCTGCCTCCTCCTCGGCGTGATGCTCCGGGCTGGTCAGGGCAAGGTCGGGGTTCCGTCGGACGGCGAGGAGGCTGGCCACGGCCGTGATCGTCAGGACGCTGAAGATGACCACGAGTGAGGCGACGATCGAGATCTGGGGCACCTGAAGGTCGGTCGTCTCGTGCAGGGCGTGCAGGATGAGCTTCACCGCGATGAAGCCCAGGATCACGGCCAGCCCCCTGGACAGGTAGATCAGCCGGTCGAGCAGCCCGTGCAGCATGAAGTAGAGCTGGCGCAGACCCATGAGCGCGAACGCGTTGGCCGTGAAGACCAGATAGGCCTCCTGGGTCAGGCCGAAGACCGCCGGGATCGAGTCGAGCGCGAACAGCAGGTCGGTCGTCCCGATCGCGAGCATGACCAGCGCCATGGGCGTGATCACGCGGCGGCCGTCGACCCTCGCAGTCAGCTGGTGGCCGTGGTACTCCCGAGTGCTCGGGATGTGGCGCTCCACGAACCTGATCAGGGCGTTGCCATCGGGGTCCGGCTCCACGTCGTTGGAGCGCCAGACTGTGACCGCGGTCCACATCAGGAAGGCGCCGAAGACGAAGAACGTCGCCGCGAACCTCTCGATCGCTGCCGCACCCAGGACGATCAGGATGAACCGCAGGATCAGGGCGATGACCACACCGACGAGCAGCACGCGGTGCCGGAACACCTCCGGGACGGCGAACGACGACATGATCACCATGAAGACGAACAGGTTGTCCACGCTCAGGGAGTACTCGGTCACGTACCCGGCGAGGAACTGCGCCGCATACTGCGAGCCGAATGCCACCCCGACGGCGGCGGCGAAGGCCAGGGCGAGGGTCACGTAGAAGATGACCCAGCGCGTCGCCTCCTTCGCGGTGAACGGGTGGGGCCTTCGGTCGACGATCACCAGGTCGATGCAGATGATCCCGATGAATGCCGCGATGGTCGCCACCCAGAGCTCCGGTGAGACGTCCACATGGCCTCCAAGCCGTCTTGCGCGTACCAGGCGTCGTATCGCCCGGCCCGCTGCCGCCCTCAGCCCCTGTGAGTCGTACCGTGCTCACCGGGATCCCGATCTCTCACCCGGGACGACCATTCTGGCACGGTCCGTCGTGATCGCCGCCCGCCCCCGCGGCGTGCGAGCGGGTCTCGACTGTGCTCGACCGGCGTGGTTCGGCGGTCGAACCTGTCGGGACGAGGCGCGACCGGCGTGGTTCGGCGGTCGAACCTTTCGGGACGAAGCGCGACCGGCGTGGTTCGGCGGTCGAACCTGTCGGGACGAGGCTCGACCGGCGTGGTCCGTCGGTCGAGCCAGTCGAGACCACCACGGCGCCTGGCGTCGACGTTCACTGTGCCGCAACCATTCCGCGGAGCTCACGCTTGAGGTCGGAGACCTCATCGCGGTAGCGAGCGGCGAGCTCGAACTGCAGGTTCGCCGCGGCCGCGTGCATCTGGTCGGTCAGCTCCTGGATGAGGCCGGCCAGCTCGTGCGCAGGCAGCCGAGGCTGGCCCTCGGGCGCCTGGGTGCCGGAACCGATCACCAGGGGATCCGCCGACCGGGCCGCACCGCCGCCGGCCGCGGCCGTCGACCGCTGGGCGTGCTGCGCGGTCCGGCCCTTCCCGGCGCTGCCGCGGCCGGCAGGCGTCTCGGCGGTCGCACGTCGGGACCCGCCCATGGACCGGCCCCGGGACTGCGCGCGGCCCGACCCCATCGTCGTCAGCACTTCCTCGGTGTCGGCGTCCTCCTGGGCGAGCAGGTCCGTGATGTCTGCGATCCGCTTGCGCAGCGGCATGGGGTCCAGACCGTGCGCCTCGTTGTAGGCCACCTGCAGCACCCGACGACGGTTGGTCTCGTCGATGGCGAACCGCATCGAGTCGGTGATCGTGTCCGCATACATGTGCACCTGACCGGAGACGTTGCGCGCCGCCCTGCCGATCGTCTGGATCAGGCTGCGCTGCGAGCGAAGGAACCCTTCCTTGTCGGCGTCCAGGATGCTCACCAGGGACACCTCGGGCAGGTCCAGGCCCTCGCGCAGCAGGTTGATCCCCACGAGGACGTCGTAGACACCCAGGCGCAGCTCGCGCAGCAGCTCGACCCGGCGCAGGGTGTCCACCTCGGAGTGCAGGTAGCGCACGCGGATGCCCCGCTCCAGGAAGTAGTCCGTCAGGTCCTCGGCCATGCGCTTGGTCAGGGTGGTGACCAGGACACGCTCGCCCCGCGACGTCCGCAGGCCGATCTCGTGCATGAGGTCGTCGATCTGGCCTCGCGTCGGCTTCAGGACGATCTCGGGATCGACCAGGCCTGTCGGTCGGATGACCTGCTCGACCACGTCGTTGCCGACCTTCGCCAGCTCGTACGGGCCGGGCGTCGCCGACAGGTAGACCGTCTGCCCGATCCGGTCGAGGAACTCCTCCCAGCGCAGGGGCCGGTTGTCGGTCGCACTGGGCAGCCGGAAGCCGTGATCGACAAGGGTCCGCTTGCGTGACATGTCGCCCTCGTACATCCCGCCGATCTGCGGCACGGTGACGTGGGACTCGTCGATGACCAGGAGGAAGTCCTCGGGGAAGTAGTCGATCAGGCAGTTGGGGGCGGAGCCCGCCTCACGGCCATCAATGTGCCGGGAGTAGTTCTCGATGCCCGAGCAGAAGCCGACCTGACGCATCATCTCGATGTCATAGGTGGTCCGCATCTGCAGTCGCTGGGCCTCCAGCAGCTTGCCCTGCGCCTGCAGCTCGGCCAGGCGCTGCGCCAGCTCCGCCTCGATGCCGTCGAGCGCCCGCTCCATCCGCTCGGGCCCGGCCACGTAGTGGGTGGCCGGGAAGATGTACATCTCCTGGTCTGTCGTGAGCACCTCGCCGGTCAACGGGTGGAGCGTCATGAGCTGTTCGATCTCGTCACCGAACATGTCGATCCGCACCGGGTTGAGCTCGTAGACCGGGAACACCTCGACGGTGTCGCCCCGGACCCGGAAGGTGCCACGCTCGAACGCCAGGTCGTTTCGCGTGTACTGGTTCTCGACCAGCCGGCGCAGCAGGGCGTCGCGGTCCACCTCCTGCCCGACGCGCAGGCGCAGCATCCGGTCGACGTACTCCTGCGGCGTCCCCAGGCCGTAGATGGCCGAGACCGTCGCGACCACCAGCACGTCACGGCGGGTGAGCAGGGAGTTCGTCGCCGAGTGGCGCAGCCTCTCGACCTCCTCGTTGATCGAGGAGTCCTTCTCGATGTAGGTGTCCGTGTGGGGGATGTACGCCTCGGGCTGGTAGTAGTCGTAGTACGAGACGAAGTACTCGACCGCATTGTCCGGGAGAAGCTCCCGGAACTCGTTGACGAGCTGGGCGGCCAGGGTCTTGTTAGGCGCCATCACCAGCGTCGGCCGCTGCAACCGCTCGACGAGCCATGCCGTGGTCGCCGACTTCCCGGTCCCCGTGGCTCCCATGAGCACCACATCGCGCGCGCCCGCCTCTATCCGCCGGACGATCTCGGCTATGGCCGCGGGCTGGTCGCCGGCCGGCTGGTACTCGCTGATCACCCGGAAGGGCGCCACCCGGCGCTGGAGGTCCGTGACGGGTCTGGTCATGGCTCGACGCTAATCCGTGGGTCTGACATCGGCATCCGACTGGTCCGCGCGCAGGCCGATCGCCTCCCAGACGCGGCTCACCTCGGCGGCCAGCGCGTCCTCGTCGCCGTCGTTGCGCACCACGAGGTCCGCCGCCGCGACAAGGCGCCATTCGGGTGCCTGCCGGGCGATTCGGGCCCTGGCATCGGCCTCGTCCAGCCCGCGCCGCACGAGTCGCGCGACACGGACCTCCTCCGGCGCGGTGACCACGATCAGCAGGTCGTACTCGGCTTCTCCGCCCCGCTCGACGATGAGCGGCATGTCGTGGATCACGAGTCGATCCCCGCGGCGGTGGGCCAGTTCCGTGAGTTCGGCGACGCGGGCCGCGATCACCGGATGCATGATCCGGTTCAGAGCCGCCAGCCGGTCTGGGTCGGGGAACACGACCGCTGCCAGGCCTGCACGGTCCAGCGACCCGTCGGGGGTCAGCATCCCGGGACCGAACTCGCGCACGATCTCGGCCAGAATCGGCATCCCGGGCTCGACCACCTCCCGCGCGACCCGGTCCCCGTCGATGACGAAGGCCCCGCGGTCGGTGAGGAGGCGCGCCACGCTGGACTTCCCCGAGCCGATTCCCCCGGTCAGCCCGACTCTCAGCACCGCAACAGCATCGCACTGGCGACGGGTCCGGCTGGGGATGGGCGAGGATGAGGCCACGCTGGGATGCCCCCCGGGAGTCCGGCGCCGGTCGGTCGAGCATGCGCGGGGAGCTGATGGGCACAGACGAGGTCGCGGGAGCCGGCCGCCCGGCTGCGGGCATCCCGGTGCGCGGGACCGCCATCGTGGCGATCGGCCTGGTGTCCTCCCAGCTGCTGTCCATGGGACAGATGCTGGCGGTGTCCCGACTGCTGGGACCGGTCGAGTTCGGCGCCTTCGGCGCCGTCTCCGTGGTCGTCCTGCTGGGCACGACGGCCATGGTCGCCACCCAGGCCGTCGTCGCCCGGCATGTCGCGGGCTCGGGAGGGCACCCGGTGGGCAGCCGCCCGGTGCTGGCCGTCGGCGCGGCGACCACCGCGCTGACGCTCCTGGTGACGCCGGCCATCCTGTGGCTGACGCACCTGTCGGGGCCCCTCGGCCTCGTCCTGGCCGCGCTGGCCTTCCTCCCCCTGACCGTGACCGGCGCACAGCTGGGGCAGCTGCAGGGTTTCGAGCGTCACCGTCAGCTCGCGGTGCTGTACCTCGTGGCGACCGGGGCCCGGGTCGGTGGCGCGGTCCTCGGTGCGGCCTGGGCACGCACGGCGACGGCGACGATGCTCGGCCTGCTGATCGGCTGCCTCGTTGCCGCCCTCGCGGGCCGGGTGATCGTCAGCGGCCCCCAGCCCACGCCCGAGCGGCAGCCCTTGGCGACCTACCTTCGGGAGGTCGGCCATGCAGGCCACGCCCTGCTGGCCCTCTACCTCCTCACGAACTTCGACCTGCTGCTCGCGCGATCGCAGCTGTCCCCCCACGACGCCGGTCTCTACGCGGCGGGATCGCTGGTGACACGAGCTGCGTTCTTCCTCCCCCAGGCCGTCCTCGTGGCCGCATTCCCGCGGATGGTCGCCGGCTCGCGCCTGGCCCATCGGCAGGCGGTCGCCGCAGTCACGATCCTCGGCCTGGGGACGTGCCTGGTCGTGGGCATCATGCCCGGGTTGGTCATCGGCTTCGTCGCGGGTGCCCAGTACCAGGCGGTAGCGCCGTCCCTGTGGCTCTTCGCGCTGGCCGGTGCCGGGTACTCCGTGGTCCAGGTGCAGCTGTACGCGCGCCTTGCCCGGCACGCCGGGGGCGCGACACTGCTGCTCTGGGGAGCTCTCGTCGGACTCGTCGTCGCCGTCTGGCTCGCCGGCGGGACTGTCGACGCGATCATCGGGTGGGCCTGTGCAACGGCCTGGACGAGCGTCGTCGTCGGCATCCTGTTCGACGCCGAGCCCCGCCGACTGGTCCGGCGATCGCCCGCTCGCACGTGACCCCGCCGGTCGAGCCCGTCGAGACCGAGCCCGTCGAGCCCGTCGATCGAGCCCGTCGAGACCCGAGCCCGTCCAGACCCCGCCGGTCGAGCCCGTCGAGACCGAGCCCGTCGAGCCCGTCGAGACCCGAGCCCGTCCAGACCCCGCCGGTCGAGCCCGTCGAG
>CAZWXF010000081.1:0-13385 GCA_964638055.1 uncultured Bifidobacteriaceae bacterium
TCCACCAGCTTCTGTCGGTACGCCACAACTATGGCGGTGGCGGCTTCGATCTCGATCTCGCGCTGCGACATCTCCGACGGTGACGCCCCCGAGGTGGGGGGAGCCGAGGATGCGACCCGGGAGACGTCCGGCTCCGGCCCGGGGGATGACGTCCCCACCACTGCCAGGGGCGTCGCGCCCTCACCGGCACATCCGGTCAGCACCGCCGTCACAGCCGCGACGGCCACGATCAATCCCGGCAACGAACGACGCCGCAGAGCACCCATCCGATCCCCCGTCCCGATTCCGACCGACCCCCGGCCGGGCAGAGCGGGGAGATCCGATCGAACGTCCCGAGACAGACGCACCAGCCAGGACGACCGGCAGCCCCACCGCGTGCCGCACAGGATACGAAGGCACCCTGACACCCACAGGAGCGGGGGATGCTGGCATGTCGGGCAGGGGGATGTCGGCCGGACCGGACACGCCTGCCCTGCATCCAGCCCCACATCCCCGTGCCCAGCGGCGTCTGCGCGGGCGTTGCGAGTGCCTCAATGCAGCGCGGAGCTCACGGCCGGACGGACGCTGAGCACGAGGCCGAGCACGGCCATCGCGCCCAGCGTCAGCCCGGCCAGCCGCCACGCGAGGCTGTCGCTGCTCACGAACGTCCACGCCGCCACCAGGGCGAAGCACTGCACGAGCAGGAACGGGGTCCGGGCGGCCCGGCGCCGGCGATAGAGACCCAGCCAGATCAGGGCGAGCGCCGCCACGACCACGACCCAGCTCAGGACCTCTGCCACGGGCGCCACATGGCGGGAGTCCGGGCGCATCGCCGCGACCGTCACGGCAGCCGCCATTCCCGCCGCCGCGATCCCCTCGATGGCAGCGACCATGACCAGGGGACGCACAGGATCGGCCATCCCCGGATGCTAGCGGCGGTCCTCGGCGCACCCGGTTCGCTCAGCGTGATGCCGCGTCCGATCGTCGAGCCCCGCGACTGCCCCGGACCTAGGGTGACGCCATGAAGCCGCGCGGGATGCTCATCGCCAATCCCAACGCGACCTCGACGACCACCCGGATGCGCGACGTCATCACGCGAGCGCTGGGCAGCGAGCTCGATCTCGAGGTCGTGACGACCACGCACCGTGGCCATGCCGAGGAGCTCGCGGCTGACTCCTCCGCCCTTGACGTCCTGATCACCCTCGGCGGCGACGGCACCATCAACGAGGCCGTCAACGGGATGCTCGACGGTCCTGGCGTCCATCACCCGATGCTGGCGGCGATCCCCGGCGGGGCAGCCAACGTCATGGCCCGGGCCCTGGGCTTCCCGAACGACGCGATCGAGGCGACCGGCATGATCCTGGAGGCCCTTCGCACCGGGACGAGTCACTGGATCGGCCTGGGTCACGCCCAGTTCGCTCCCTCCGACGACTCCGATGTACGCGGCCACTGGTTCACGATCAACGCGGGCTTCGGGCTGGACGCGGACGTGATCGAGGCGATGGAGGCTCAGCGGGCGAAGGGCCATGCGGCGACGCCCACGCGCTACGCTTGGACCGCGACCCGCGAGTTCCTGGCCGATCAGGAGCGCAGGAGGCCCAGGCTCCGCCTCGAGCCAGCGACCGGGCCGATCGTCGAGGGGCTGGCTCTGGTGATCGTCCAGAACACCGCCCCGTGGACCTATTTCGGCAGCGTTCCGATCAACGCCTGCCCGCGCGCCTCGTTCGACCTCGGCCTCGACGTGTTCGCGCCACACTCATTGGGGCTGCTCTCGACTGCTCGGTTCGGTTCACGCATGCTGCGCGGGAGCAAAGCCGGATCGGTGCCGGGGCGCCTGCTCGCCCTGCACGACCAGCCCGAGCTGACCGTGCGCGCGACCGCCCCGACGAACCTCCAGCTCGACGGAGACGCCATGGGTAAGGTCGACTGGGTTCGCTTCCGGTCGGTGCCAAGGGCTCTGCAGATCGTGGGGTAGCCCGGATAGGCATCGGACTTGGGGGCCGTCTGTCCCTAGGATCGGTTGCCATGACTCCGGCCCTCGCCACCGCTGTCCTCGCAGCATCAGAGGGTGGCGGTTCGGGCTCCTCCCTGAGTCTGCCCGTTGAGGTCTGGGCCCTCACGCTCCTGCTCATCGCCGGGCTCTTCACCCTCGACTTCGTCGTGGGGGCACGCAATCCCCACCATGTCGGCTTCCGCGAAGCCACTGCCTGGTCGGCCTTCTACATCAGCGTTGCCATCGCGTTCGGGCTCGTCTTCGGGCGCTGGGCCGGGCCCCCCTACGGCGCGGAGTACTTCGCTGGATACCTCGTCGAGAAGACGCTGTCGATCGACAACCTGTTCGTGTTCGTCATCATCATGAGCGCGTTCGCCGTGCCGGATTCCTACCGCCACAAGCTGCTTACCCTGGGCATCGCGCTCGCTCTGGTGCTCCGGGCGATCTTCATCGCCATCGGCGCGACGCTGCTGGCCTACTTCTCGATCATGTTCCTGATCTTCGGCCTCGTCCTGGTGTTCACCGGGATCAAGCTCTACCAGCACCGCGACGAGGACCCGGACATCGAGGACAACGCACTGGTCAGGGCGACCAAGAAGCGCATCGCCGTCACCGACGACTTCCGAGACGGCCACTTCTTCGTCCGCGACGACGGGGAGCGCAAGGCGACCCCACTGTTCATCGCCTTCGTGGCGATCGCCTCGACCGACATCCTCTTCGCCTTGGACTCGATCCCGGCGGTCTACGGCGTGACCGACGAGCCCTACATCGTGTTCGTAGCCAATGCCTTCGCGCTGTTGGGGCTGCGAGCGCTCTTCTTCCTCGTGGACGGGCTCCTCGACAGGCTCATCTATCTCTCGACGGGCCTGTCCGTGATCCTGGTCTTCATCGGCTTCAAGCTGATGCTCCACTGGGCGCACGGGATCTGGCCCGGCGTCCCTGAGATCACGATCACGTTCTCGCTGGTGGTGATCGGCCTCATCCTGACCGTCACGACCACAGCCAGCCTCATCGCGGCGCGCCGGAACCCCGACCTGCGGGCCCACGCCGGGTCTTTCACGGACAACGTCGAGCGACGCGACGACCACGGCTGACCAACCCGGACGCAGCCTGCCGGTCGGGAGGCCGCGTTGGCGATCGGGGCGTTCCGGGGGACACTGGGTCCATCCCGGCGACCGTGTCGCCGCGCCCGGCAGGCTGGCCGGCAGGGAGTGAGCAGGAGGTGAAGCGATGGAACTGCTGGTGGCCATGGGTCTGCCGGTGATGGTCCTGGCGCTCACGATCCTGGGCATCCGGGACCTTCGATCCGACCGACATCGGCGCGGACGCGGCAGCGCGATGGCCGCAGCGGGATTCGACCTCCTGCAGGAGGCGCTCTACCCCTCGAAGCGCCACGAGATCGAGCAGCGCGAGCATCAGGCGCTCCTGGCCGACTCGGCCGCCGAATCCGGCCCGCCGAACATCGCCCTCGATCTCGAGAAGGGGATCGCGACAGTGCCGAGGAGACGCCCGTCTCGCTGACGATGCCGGACCCACGATGCCTGACTGACGATGAGCGGTCGGACGGTGATCGTTGCGTCGCGACGCTCCCTCGCGACCGATCGCTCCCTCGCGACCGACATGAGACCGCGTGATCCCGATGCACCGCCAACGGCCAGGGCGGGCCGCGCGCCGCGGGTCAGGCCACGGCGCCGGCGAACTGGCTCTGGTAGAGCCGGGCGTAGGCGCCCTCGGCCGCGATCAGCGCGTCGTGGGGGCCCTGCTCGACGATGGCTCCGGACTCCATGACCAGGATCGTGTCAGCGTCACGGATGGTGCTCAGGCGGTGGGCGATGACGAACGACGTCCTTCCATGCCGGAGGTTCGCCATCGCCTTCTGGACGAGGACCTCCGTGCGCGTGTCCACCGAGGAGGTCGCCTCGTCCAGGATCAGGATGGCGGGGTCCGACAGGAAGGCCCGCGCGATCGTGATGAGCTGCTTCTCGCCCGCAGAGACGTTCGAGGCCGAATCGTCCAGGACGGTGTCGTACCCGTCGGGCAGGGTCCGCACGAAGTGGTCCACGTAGGCGGCCTGCGCAGCTTGGAGGACCTGCTCCTCGGTCGCGTCGTGGGCTCCGTAGGCGATGTTCTCGCGGATCGTGCCGGCGAACAGCCACGTGTCCTGCAGAACCATGCCGAAGGAGCCGCGCAGCGAGTCGCGCGTGAGGTCGTTGATGTCGATGCCGTCCAGGGTGATGCGGCCCCCGTCGACGTCGTAGAACCGCATCAGCAGATTGACCAGCGTCGTCTTGCCCGCTCCCGTGGGCCCGACGATGGCACAGGACTCCCCGGGCTCGACGACAAGATCGAGGCCGCGGATCAGGGGCTTGTCGGGCACGTACTGGAACGACACGTCCTCGAAGGCGACCCGCCCGCGCACGGCGGGGATCTGAGCCGGCACGTCGGGGTCCGAGATCTCGTCCTCGGCGTCGAGGAACTCGAAGACCCGCTCGGCCGAGGCCACTCCGGACTGCATCAGGTTGACCACCGATGCGATCTGGGTGATCGGCATCTGGAACTGCCGTGAGTACTGGATGAACGCCTGCACGTCACCCAGAGGCATGGCGCCCGACGCCACCTGCAGGCCGCCGATCACCGCGATCAGCACGTAGTTCAGGTTCGAGATGAACATCATCGCCGGCTGGATGATCCCCGAGATGAACTGCGCTCGGAACGACGCCGCGTACATGCGCTCGTTGAACTCGTCGAAGTCGGCCACCGCACGATCGGAGTAGCCGAAGACCTTCACCAGGTCATGGCCGGTGTACATCTGCTCCACGTGGCCGTTCAGGTTCCCGGTCCACTTCCACTGGTCCACGAACTGGGTCTGCGACCGGCGGGCGATGAGCATCGTCACCACGAGCGACACGGGGACCGTCGCCAGGGAGATCACCGCCAGCAGCGGTGACATCCAGAACATGATGCCCAGCACGCCGATGACCGTCAGGACCGAGGTGATCAGCTGGGTGAGGACCTGTTGGAGCGTCGTGGAGACGTTGTCGATGTCGTTCGTGACCCGGCTCAGCAGGTCTCCGCGCGCATGGGAGTCGAAGTAGCTCAGCGGCAGGCGCCCGATCTTGTGGTCGACCTCCTCGCGGAGGCGGAACACGGCCTCCTGCGTGACGCCGGCCATCACGTAGGCGCTCGCCCAGCCCAGCATCGCCGAGACCAGGTAGAGCAGGGTGACGCCGATCAGGAGCCGTGCGAGCTCGTCGAAGTCGACGCCCGCGCCCGGGACGATGTCCATCGACCTGAGCATGTTGGCCTGATCCGTCTGACCGGACAGCTCCAGCCCGGCGATGATCTGGTCGACGGTCAGGTTGTCGGGAAGCGTTGAGGAGATGTACCCCTCGAAGACCATCGTCGTGGCATTGCCCAGCAGCTTGGGGCCGACCACCGAGAGGATGACCGAACCGACAGTCATCCCGACGACGAGGAGGATCTTGGCTGCCTGAGGGCGCAGGCGTTCGGCCAGGCGACGCGCCGTCCCGGCGAAGTCCGTGGACTTCTGGGTCGGCACGAACAGGCCGCCCATGGGGCCGCCACCGCCGGGGCCGCCGGGCCCACCCGGGCCCCCGGGCCTGGCGGGGGCTGCGGGACGCTGTGCGCTCATGCCGCCTCCGCCGCGGTGAGCTGCGACAGGACGATCTCGGAGTAGGTCTCACAAGCGTCCATCAGCTCGTCGTGGGTCCCGATCCCGACGACGGACCCCTCGTCGAGGACCAGGATCTGGTCGGCATGGCGGATCGTGGCCACCCGTTGGGCCACGATCAGGACCGTGGCCTCTCGTGTCGACTCCCGCAGCGCGGCACGCAGGGCCGCGTCGGTCGCGTAGTCCAACGCCGAGAAGGAGTCGTCGAACACGTAAACGGAGGGCTGGCGGACGAGGGCCCTCGCGATGGCCAGCCGCTGGCGCTGGCCGCCCGAGACGTTCACCCCTCCCTGCTCGATGGACGCCTGGAGCTGTTCGGGAAGGTCGCGCACGAAGCTGTCCCCCTGGGCGATCTCCAGTGCCCGCCACAGCTCGGCGTCGGTGGCGTCGGGTGCCCCGAACCGGAGGTTCTCAGCGATGGTGCCCGAGAACAGGAAGGCCTTCTGCGGGACCAGTCCCATCTCGGACCAGAGCTGCTGGCGCGGACGGGATCGCACGTCGAGCCCGTCGAGGAGCACCTGCCCCCCGGTCACGTCATAGAGCCGCGGCACAAGGTTGATGAGCGTGGACTTGCCCGAACCCGTCGAGCCGATGATCGCCGTGGTCTGGCCGGGCCGTGCCACGAAGGAGATCCCCTGCAGCACCGGCTCCGCGGCCCCGGGATAGCCGAACGTGACGTCGCTGAACTCGACGGTCCCCCGTTGCGGGGTCGCGGCGCCCGGTGCCAGCTGTGCCGACGAGCCCACCTCCGGATCGAGGATGCGGGGCTCGACGGCGAGGACCTCGATGATCCGCTCGGCGGACGCAGCCGCGCGGGGCAGCATCACGACCACCATCGTCGCCATCATCACCGCACCGAGGATCTGCATGATGTAGGTCAGGAAGGCCAGCAGGTTCCCGACGGGCATGTCGCCCGAGGCGATCCGATGCCCGCCGAACCACACGATGGCGACCGACGACAGGTTCATGACGAGCATGAGCGCGGGCAGCATCAGCGCGAAGATGCGGTTGACCCGCAGTGTCGTGTCGGTCAGGTCCGCGTTTGCATCGGCGAACCGCTCCTGCTCGGCCTGGGTCTGGACGAAGGCGCGGATCACGCGGATGCCTGTCAGCTTCTCGCGGAGGACCAGGTTGCAGCGGTCAATCTTGACCTGCATGGACCGGAAGAGCGGCACCGCCCGAATCATGACCGTGCCGATGAGGGCCACCATGATCGGGATGATCGCCAGGAGCAGCAGCGAGAGGGGGGCGTCCTGACGGACGGCCATGAAGACACCGCCGACCGCCATCAGGGGAGCCGTGATCATGATGGTCAGTGCCATCTGGACGAACATCTGGACCTGCTGGACGTCGTTGGTGTTCCTCGTGATCAGCGACGGCGCACCCAGCGTGTTCATCTCTCGGAGGGAGAACGTCTGGACCTGGCGGAACAGCCGGCCCCGCATGTCGCGGCCGACCGACATGGCCGTGCGCGACGCGAAGTAGACGCCGACGATCGAGCAGGCGACGACCACCAGGGAGACTCCCAGCATCTGCGCACCGACCGACAGGATCACGTCGGTGTCACCCCTGGTGACACCGTCGTTGATGATCCGGGCATTCAGCTCGGGCAGGTACAGGGTCCCCAGGGTCTGCAGGACGAGCAGCGTGATCACCAGCACGAGATCGCGACCGTAGGCCGACAGGTGGTGTCGCAGGAGAGGAAGCACGCCCGAAGGCTAGCTGCGGCATGGCTCTTATGCCCCGGCACGCGCGCCGTCTGTGGACTGGTGTTCGACTGGTTCAGGCGTCCTTCCCCACCACATCAACCGATGTCGCGGCGGAAGGTCGTGGCGCGGCCGACGAGCACGAGGACCACCGCGTAGCCCAGCAGGACCAGCGTCCCCTGCCATGCGGTGAGCAACCCTGCCAGCCCAGCAGTCTCGTAGAAGCTGGCACCGGTGATCGCCTCACCCGCCGCCCCGGGCAGGAACCTGGCCAGCTCGTCCGTCGCGTCGAACTGGGCCAGCACGAGGCGCAGGACCGGTTCGACGAACTGGGTGAAGGCCAGCAGCACGACGATGGCCGCCACCTGGTTGGTCAGGACCGCGCCGAATCCGACGCCTACCAGGCTCCACAGGGTCAGGGCGAGCACGCTGGACAGGATCGCCCGGGTCACCTCAGGATCTCCCAGCATCGTGGGCTGCCCCAGGACCGCCAGGCCGCCGCCGCCGACCACGACCGTGGCCACCGTCGCGGCCAGGGCCACGAGGAGACCGAACGGGATCACCGCCACGAGCTTGGCACCGAGGACCATGCCGCGACGGGGCTCGACCAGCAGGGTAGGCGTGATCGTGCGATGCCGGAACTCCCCTGTCACGACGAACGCTCCCAGGAGTGCGGGGAAGACGTAGCCCAGGGAGGGAGCCAGTGTGTACACGGAGAGGGCGAGGTCGATGTCCGACATCGGACCCGTGGCGCCCAGTCCGCCGTTCGGTGCCGCTGCGCCCTCCTCCGCCTGCTGATTGGCGTAGCCCAGGGAGAAGGCCATGATCCCGGCGATGAAGGCCATGTAGCCCGCGGTGACCAGGGGCATGAGCCACCACAGGCGCAGGGTGAAGAGCTTGCGGAGCTCGCTGCGCAGCGCGACGGTCATCGGATCGGCTCCAGGGTGGTCGTGAGCTGGAGGAAGAGGGCCTCCAGGCTGGTCCCCGCAGGGGCAAGCTCGTGCATCTCCAAGCCGGCGGCGAAGCCGGCCGCACCCACCTGCGCGCAGGTCACGTCGGCGATGACGACTGTGTTCGGCGAGAGGATCTGGGCGCTCGGCACCCAGCCACGCGCCTCGATGAGGGACCGCAGGCCCGCCGAGTCAGGCGACGTCAGGCGGACGGCCGGGCGGGCCAGGGCCTCGAGATCCTGGAGCGAGGACTCATGGACGAGTCGACCCCGGGCGATGATCACGACGTCGTCGACGGTCTGCTCGACCTCGGAGAGCACATGGCTGGAGATGAGGACGGTGCGGCCCTGCGAGGCCAGGAACCGCAGGAAGTGCCGCAGCCACTGGATGCCCTCGGGATCCAGACCGTTGGCGGGCTCGTCGAGCAGGAGCACCTGGGGGTCCCCCAGGAGGGTGGCCGCCAGCGCGAGCCGCTGGCGCATCCCGAGGGAGAACCCACCCGCGCGCCTGTCCGCAGCCCCCTCCAGTCCGACCTGGGCGAGCACCTCGTCGCAGCGCTGATCCCCGACCGCGACCTGCGGGGCCAGGACACGCAGGTGGTCCCGCGCGGACCTTCCCGGATGGAACGACGAGGCCTCGAGGGCTGCTCCGACGTGGGCCGCGGGGCGCGGCCGCGCCGAATAGGGGATCCCGCCTATGGTGGCCGTGCCCGAATCCGGGCGGGCCAGGCCCAGGAGCAGGCGCAGGGTGGTGGTCTTGCCGGCCCCGTTGGGTCCGAGGAACCCCGTCACCCGGCCGGGCCGGACCATGAAGCTGAGGTCATCCACAGCCCGGACCGTGCCGAAGCGCTTGGTGAGCCCGGAGACCTGGATCACTCCAGCGTCCGGGTCGAAGGGAAGCGAGGCCATGTGGCCAGCCTGCCAGACGCGGGTCGGTCAGCGGCTCACCTCGGTCGCTGCCCGGTGCCGCCGCGCGAGACCAGGTTTCAGCCTCCCGTGGCCCGGCCCTGTGTCAGGCGGCGGGTTCGAGCGCCTGCTCGGAGGCCGGCTCGAGCGCTTGCGGCGCCGCCCCGCTGCGGTTGAAGCGACCCATGAAGTCGTTGGGGAGCGAGAGCCGGATGACCTTCGTCCAGGCCGAGGCGACCTGCTTGGGCAGGGGTCCGGTCGTGTACTGCAGGCCGTAGCGGTCGAAGAGGGCCCTGATCCTCGGGGAGATCTCGTCGTAGTGGTTGCTGGGCATGTCGGGGAACAGGTGATGCTCGATCTGGAACGACAGGTTGCCCGTCATGAGGTGCAGCGCCCGGCCGCCGGAGATGTTGGCCGCCCCGATCATCTGCCGGACGTACCAGTCGCCCTTGGTCTCCCCCTCGATGGAGGTCTTGGAGAACGTCGCCACACCCTCGGGGAAGTGCCCGCACATGATCACCGAGTGTGTCCACAGGTTGCGGACCAGGTTCGCGGTGAAGTTGGCCGCCAAGGTGTTGAAGAAGGACGGACCCGACAGGAGCGGGTGGACGATGTAGTCCTTCAGGACCTGCTTGCGGATCTTGCCCAGCACCTTGCGCCCGTTGGTCCTGAACTGGTCGTCGACCTTCTTGCGGCGCTTGTAGTACTTGCCCAGCTCGAGGTCGTACGCCGCGATGGCGTACTCGAAGAAGCAGGCGTTGAGGAAGTTCCACAGCGGCTGGCCCAGATGGACCGGGTGCCACCGCTGGTCCTCGTCGACGCGCATGATCCCGTAGCCCAGGTCGTTGTCCCGACCCACCACGTTGGTGTACCGATGGTGGATCTCGTTGTGCGAGTGCTTCCACATGTCCGCGGGCGCGACGTTGTCCCACTCCCACGTCGTGGAGTGGATCTTCGGGTCCCGCATCCAGTCCCACTGCCCATGGAGGATGTTGTGCCCGATCTCCATGTTCTCCAGGATCTTGGCCACCGAGAGGCCGACGGTGCCGACGACCCAGGCCGGCGGGAAGAGCGAGAACAGCAGGACAGCCCTGGATCCCAGCTCCAGCTTGCGCTGGGCGTCGATCACCTTGCGGATGTAGGCAGCGTCCTCTGCGTCGAGACTGGCGAAGACCTCCTTCCGGATGGCGTCGAGCTCCCGCCCGATCTCCTCGATGTCCTCTTGTGAGAGGTGCGCGATCGGGTTGGTCTCCTGCTTCTGGATGACGGTCATGTCGGTCTCCGAGTCTCGATGTCAGTGGGTGGGTGTTGGGTCTGGCGCATGCGATCGATCGGACTGATCAGGCGGCTGCGAGTCGCCCTCGCCGGTGTCCGGACGGGTTGGCCGCGACTCCCCTCGAGCCCGGCCGGGCAGGCGCGCTCACGCGTCGATGTGGCACGGGCCGGCTGCGGCGTTCACGCAGGTCTGAATGGCGACGGGGTCTCCCGGGATGGCCGTTGTGAGGTTGCCGTTGCGCAGGTCGCGCACCGCGCCCTCCGTGAGCTTGACCACGCAGCCGTAGCAGATGCCCATCCTGCAGCCCGACTTCATGAGGACGCCGGCGTCCTCCCCGGCGTCGAGGATGGGAGTCGCGGCGTCCGCCTCCGCGGACCTGCCGGAGCGCTCGAACGTGACGGTCCCGCCGTCGCCGGTCACCACCACATGCGGGCGGAAGCGCTCGGTGTGGAGCCGGTCGGCGAGGCCGCCGTCCGCCCAGTGCCCCTCGAGGGCGGTGAGCAACCCGACCGGTCCACAGGCCCAGGTCTGTCGCGACGTCCAGTCCGGCACGATGCCCGGCAGCTCGGCGACACCGAGCAGCCCATCACGATCGGTGTGGCGCTCCACGAGCCGCAACAGGCCTGCGGCGGCCAGGCCACGAAGCTCGGCTCCGAAGATGACCTCGTCCGGGGTCGGCGCGCTGTGCAGGACGACGATGTCGGGGCGCTGGGTGCTGCCCGCGGGCAGGCCTCCCAGCAGGTGCCGCAGGATGCCCATGACGGGGGTGATCCCCGAACCTGCGGTCACGAAGAGCAGCCGCTCGGGCCGGGGCCGGGGCAGGCAGAAGTCACCGGCAGCCTGGTCGAGCTGGATCACCGTCCCGGGCTTGAGCTGGTGGACCATGTGATTGCTGACAACGCCGTCCGGGATGGCCTTCACCGTGATCGCGATGCACCCGTCACGACGAGGCCCCGAGGTCACCGAGTAGGCCCGCCACAGCCGGACGCCGGCGACATCGACGCCGATGCGGATGTACTGGCCAGGCACGTGGCCGAGCCAGCCCCAGCCCGGCTTGATGAGGACCGAGACGCTGTGAGGGGTCTGCGGAATCACAGCGAGAACCCGCCCGCGAAGGTCGGCGCCATTGCGCAGCGGGTCCACGAGATCCAGATAGTCCGAGGGCAGCAAGGGCGTGGTGACCGTGCCCACGGCCCGGAACAGGTGCGAACGCACGCGCTGCCCGAGGCGGGGCCGGGGAGGGCTCACCAGGTCAAGGGATCGGGCCATGGCCATGGATTGATCCTGCCTGTTCGGAGCAGACGGAGGCGTGCCCCGCCGGAGTGAAGTTCCCCCACCATTCTTGTTCTCCAGGTACAGTTCTCCCAGCACTACACCGAGTGCTCGATGATCTGCTGCCGTCTGGCGGGGAGCGGCGCACCGGGCTTGCCTGGGAGTCCACCGCCGGAATGCCCCGCAGGCAGGCTGCTCTGCGTGGCTCGGAAGGTGGCGGCGCCCACGGCCGAACGCAGGAGGTCGCATGGCCGAGCTGTTCCCGACCGACAGCAGTGGCGAGCTGCTCCCGGCCGAGGTGCTCGAGGCCATTCGGGCACGCCTGCCGGAGGTCGCGACGGCAACCATCGCCGCGGTGACCACCGAGGTCCCCGGGTACCGGGGGACGCTGGACGCCGCTGAGCAGGTCACGTTGGAACGCGCCGTGGAGCTCGCCCTGGGTGGCTTCCTCACCCTGGCGGCATCGGGAACGGACGCCGACCCGAGCATCCCCTTCCGCGCCGCGATCGAGGGGGCCGATGCCCTGGGCCGGGGCGAGGCGCGACGGGGGCGCCCGATGGACGCGCTGCTGGCCGCCTACCGGGTGGGAGCGCGCATCGCGTGGCGGGGACTGGCAGGGGCCGCGGCGGGCGCGGGCCTCGACGCCGGATCCCTGGTGCGGCTGGCCGAGCTGGTCTTCGCCTACATCGACCAGCTGTCGGCGGCCAGCGTGGCCGGGCACGCCGAGGAGCTCGAGGCGGCCGACCGTGTGCGACAGCGAAGGATGGAGGCCCTGGCCCACGCCCTGCTGACCGGTGGGGCGCCGGAGAGCATCGTGCGGGAGGCAGAGGGCCTGGACTGGCGCCCGCCCGAGACCCTGTGCGCCGTCCTCGCCAGGCGTTCCGTGGCCCGATCCATGCGATCGCGGCTCGACCAGCGAACGCTGCTGCCCGATCAGGACGTGCCGGGCGTCCCCGCCGATCACGCCGTCCTTCTGGTCCCCGACGGCCGCGGAAGGGACGGCGCGATATCGCCGGCACTGGAGCGGGCGGCGGCGACGGTGGCTCTGGACGCGTCGCCCATCGTGGGCCCGGCGCGTCCGTGGCTGCGCGTGCGCGATTCCCTGGACAGGGCTGCGCGGGCATGGCTGCTCGTCTCATCGGGGGTCGCCGGGTCCGCCTCCCCCACTCGCACGGTCAGCCCGACCGCCTCAGGTGAGGTCCGCCGCGTCTGCGTCGACGTCGACGACCTCCTGCCCGAGCTCGTGGTGTCTGCCGACTCCACGGCCCTGGCGGACCTGCGCGACAGGGCGCTGGCTCCCCTGTCCGGGCTGCGCCCGACCACCGCCGAGCGGCTCGCCGAGACGCTGCGGTCGTGGCTGCTCCATCAGGGACGACGCGACGCGGTCGCCGCGGATCTGTTCGTGCACCCGCAGACCGTGCGCTACCGCATGAGCCAGATCCGGGAGCTGTTCGGAGATCGGCTGGAGGATCCGCGAGCCGTCCTGGAGCTTGTGGTCGCCCTCACCATGCCGCAGCCGACCGATGCCGGAGACGCCGAGGCCTGACTCAGGGGAGCTCGGGCGTCACCTCAGGTCAGTCGGGCGTCACGGCCCAAGCCACCTCGGGCATCAC
>CAZWXF010000082.1:0-2223 GCA_964638055.1 uncultured Bifidobacteriaceae bacterium
GGTCTCGACGGGCTCGACCGGCGGGGGGCCACCGGCTGGACGTCGGTGCACAATGGGCCGATGGACCCGACCAAGCGCATCGCCACGGCTCGCCGGGCGAGCCGAACCTCGCCGGCGAGCTCGTTCACCTGTCTCGTCGCCATCCAGGTCCCACGCGAGTTCGCCTGAGCTCGTGGAGGACGCCGGCCTGATGGGCGCCAGGCAGGGAGGCCCGCCAGCCACCTCGGAGAACTGGCTGGAGCAGGGGCATTCCCGCTGGGCATTCCAGCACGTCGAGCAGTTCCTCCCCACCCATCCCGTGCGATGCGACCCAGGCGGCGTCCGGAGCATCTCGAGCACACCTGCCGACCTGGCATCCCTGCCCGTGCTGGGCAGCAGCCGCGGTGACGTGACGCTGGCGGCGGTGCTCGACTCCACCTCGACCGATGCCTGGCTCGTGATGCGCGACGGTGTCATCCTCGACGAGCAGTACCGCTCCGGCATGACGCCGGCCACGTCGCACCTGCTCATGTCGGTCACCAAGTCCGTGATCGGAACCGTCGCGGGGATCCTGTGCGACCGGGGACTCCTCGCCCCCGGCGACCTGGTCACCCGATACGTCCCGGAGCTCGAGCGCAGCGGGTACCGGGGCGCGACTGTTCGCGACGTCCTCGACATGCGCTCCGGGGTCCGGTTCGACGAGGACTACGCGAATCCGGCCTCCGACGTGCGACGGCTGGAGGAGGCCATCCGCTGGCGGCCGGCAACGGAGCCCGGGCCCCAGGGGCTGCACCGGTTCCTCTGCGACCTTGGCACTGCACGGCCGCATGGCGGGACGTTCGAGTACCGCTCCTGTGAGACCGACGTCCTGGGCTGGGTCTGCGAGCGGGCGTCTGGCGCCATGATGCCGGACCTCATCTCCGAGCTCGTCTGGCGCCCCATGGGGGCGCAGCAGGACGCCACGCTGCTCTGCGACCCCTTCGGTGCCACGATCCACGACGGCGGCCTGTCGGGCACCCTGCGCGACGTGGCCCGGTTCGGCCAGCTGCTCCTCGATGCCGGTGCGGTCGCCGGGCATCCGGTGGCCCCACGGCGCTGGTTCGGCGAGGTCTGGTCGGTGAACAGCCAGGTCCGACTCGCATTCGCAGCGTCCGCGGCGGAGGGCTCATTGCCCGGCGGCTGGTACCGCAACCAGTTCTGGGTCATCCCCGGGCCGCACGGCGACCTGATGCTCTGCATGGGCATCTTCGGCCAGTTGATTCGGGTCGATCCGGCCACACGCACCGTCATGGTGAAGCTGTCCTCCTGGGGAGCGGCCCAGGACCCAGCGTCCCTGTTCGACACCTTGCTCGCCTGCGACACGGTGGCTGCAGCGCTCTCCGGACGTGCTGGTCTGCGCGGGCCCCGGTTCGGCCCGCCGGGACGAAGCGTGGTGACGGGGCGGGGGCTGTGAAGTGTCTGGTCCACAGGCATGAGACGGCCTTCGGGCAGGCGTTTGCGCCGTGCAGTGGCTAGTCTCCGAACACGCCCTGCGCGACAGGAGACCCCCATGGGAAACGCGTCATCCTCCGTCCCCCGCCAGCACCTTCGAGGCGTGTCCGAGATCCGGACGTTCTTCCGGACCAACCCCACCCCCGTGTACTCCGTGGGGCCGACGGCCTTCAACCTTCTGGGCATCGACCGCTTCGTCCGCAACTTCTCCTACGTCGCGTACTACGACTCCTGGGACGGCCAGCATCCCCGGGTGTTCAGCCCACGGAACAAGCCGTACGTGGACTTCCAGAGCACTGAGGAGATCAACAACTACCTGCTCCGCGACCCGGAGGTCCAGGCCTTCCTCGAGCGCGGACGAGACATCGCCAAGCCCAAGATCGCGATGGTCTTCTTCGACGAGGAGACCGAGCAGATCTGCGAGGAGCTCGGCTACGAGCTCATCCTTCCCACCGATGCGCTGCGGCGTCGGCTCGACTCGAAGATCGTGACCACTCAGCTCGGCAACGAGGCAGGGGCTGCCAGCGTCCCCAACGTCATCGGACGCGCGACCTCGTACGCGGAGTTGACGGCTGCTGCCGATGCCGCCGGACTCGGCACCGACCTGGTCGTTCAGACCCCCTACGGCGACTCGGGCAAGACCACGTTCTTCATCTCACGCGAGTCCGACTGGGACCGCGACGCCGATCTCATGATCGACGAGGAACTCAAGATCATGAAGCGGATCCGCAACAAGGCCGCCGCCGTGGAGGC
>CAZWXF010000082.1:2323-8802 GCA_964638055.1 uncultured Bifidobacteriaceae bacterium
GTAGGCGGCTGGGCAAGGGTCTGGATGGTTGCTCGCGGTGGCGATCGCCTCGGCTACCTGATCTTCTGCGGTGGGGCTATTCGGGGCCCGCGGCCGGCGGTAGGTTCATGGACTCCCGGAGTGCTGCCAAGGGCGTGTCCGGGATCGTGATGAACCCCCGGGTCGGGCGATCGAGGTCGAAGGTGACGAAGAGCAGCATGGTGACCAGACCGGCCGCCAGCAGCAGCGGCACGAGGCTGCGGCCCAGCACGCCCACATGCAGCCCGAGCAGGAACATGGCGATGGCGGAGCCGATCACCTGCAGGAGGAGCACCTCCGTCGGCACGCGGTTGTTGAGCCCGGCGACGCGCACCGTCTGCTGGTCGATCATGTCGTTGAGGCTCTCCTGGTAGAGCCGCGGCGCGGTGCCCGTGGGGTCGGCCGCAACCGCTTGCCCGTTGAGGGCCCAGAGCTCGCGCTGCAGGGCGGAACCCTCGGCGACCGATCGCTGGGCGGCCTCGCTTCGGGGTACCTCGTGGGTCATCCGGAGCTCGACGTCCGTGTACTCGACCAGCAGCGGCATCGACTGGCTCCTGAAGGGCTCGGCCAGTGTCTGCGCCCGCAGGTAGGTGGTTCCGATGGTGTTGGCGTCATCCACGATCGCAGCGCGCCGCGCCTCGTGCCGACCAAGCGCGAGCGACAGGCCGAACGCCAAGATCAGGCCCATGAAGCCCAGCAGCGCCCCTTGGAGCACGCCTGAGGACTCCCTGAGGCCTTGCTCGTCCCGAATCCGGGACTGTCCCAGGGCCAGGCCGCCCACGGTCGCCCCGAAGATGGCGGCGCACAGGACGATGGCCAGGCCAAGGGTGGACAGGGAGAAGAGCACATCAGCCTCCCTGCAACAATGACCGGCCGCTCTGGCCACGTCGAGCGAATCCCGGCGGCAGCTGTCGCCGACCCCCGCAGGCTAATCGCCATGTCGAACCGACGCCCTCTATCGAGGGCGATCAGGTATCGAAGCTTGGATCAGACGGGGGAGGGACCTTCTGAGACTCTGTGTCTGTGTCCGAGGGGGGACTTGAACCCCCATGCCCTATTGGGCACTAGCACCTCAAGCTAGCGCGTCTACCTATTCCGCCACCCGGACTCCGGTCCGCCGCGCGGACCAGCGAGAAGGATACCAACCCCGCGACGCCGCAGACCACCACGCGACATCCCCATCAGGGCAGTCGGCCCCCGTACGCCATCGCCAGTCGGATCAGGCGGTCCTGGCCGCCCGTGAACTCGGCCAGCACGGACTCCGACGAGGCCTCCTCCGGCGTCAGCCACGCCAGGTCGATGGCGGACTGGGTCGGCACGCAGTCCCCGTCGACCGGTACGACGTAGGCCAGCGAGACAGCGTGCTGGCGCGGGTCGTGGAAGCCGGTCACGGCGGGGTCGGGGAAGTACTCGACGATCGTGAAGGGCGAGATCGAGACCGGCAGCCGGGGCAGCGCCATGGGCCCGAGGTCCTTCTCCAGGTGCCGGACGAGTGCGTCACGTATCCGCTCGAGGTGGACGACCCGCCCGGCCACCACTGCCCGGGAGATCGTGCCGTCCGGTCGGGCACGCAGCAGGAGCCCGACCGAGGTGATCATGCCCAGCGGATCCACACGAACGGGGATCGCCTCGACGTAGAGCATCGGCATGCTCTGGCGAGCCGATTCGAGCTCGTCGTCCGTGAGCCACCCGACGGGGACGGAGAGGGTCTCGCTCATGGGCTGATTGTGCCCGGATGATCGGGGTTTTCCGTGGCGAGCGGGACACCGGGCGGATGCGCCCTCGCAGCCCTCCCCGCTGGCGCCGGGCGACAAGCCCGCGGCGAGGCCCATAGCGGCATGGCGGACCGCTGTCGTCGCCCTCGAGAGCGGCTGTGGGTTCGCCGCCCACGTCTCCAGGGGGCGCCCGGGACATCGCGGCCCGCTCGCGGCACGATGGACCGGTGACCGAGCCCATGAGCGTGGCCGCGCTGCCCACGGCCGAGGACGATGCCGTGGCGCTGCTGCGCGACCTCATCCGGATCGACTCCACCAACGCCGGTGACCGACCGGAGACGGTGGGGGAGCGGGAGGCGGCCGAGTACGCGGCCGAGGTGCTGCGGGCGACTGGGTTCGACCCCGAGATCTACACGACGACCGGGGACAGCCGCGCGGGCGTGATCCTGCGCATCCCGGGCACCGACCCCGACGCTTCCGAGCGGGCGCTGCTGCTGCACGGGCACTTGGACGTCGTCGCAGCGACGGGGGAGTGGACCCACCCGCCGTTCGCCGCCGAGATCGCCGTCGACCCGGAATCGGGGCTCGACATGGTCTGGGGGCGCGGCGCCGTCGACATGAAGGACATGGTGGCGATGATCCTGGCGGTCGTCCGGCACTGGGGGAGCACAGGGGCGCGGCCCCGGCGTGACGTGGTGCTCCTGCTCCTGCCCGACGAGGAGGCCGGCGGTCTGCATGGCTCGCACTGGCTCGTGGACCACCGCCCGGAGATCTTCGCAGGGGTCACGGAGGCGGTGGGGGAGGTGGGCGGGTTCTCCATGACGATCCGCGACGACCTGCGCCTGTACCTGGTGCAGACCGCAGAGAAGGGCATGGCGTGGATGCGTCTGCACGCGGCCGGACGCAACGGGCACGGCTCGATGCTCAACGACGACAACGCGGTCACAGCGCTGTGCGCCGCGGTCACACGGTTGGGCGAGCACCGCTTCCCGATCCGAACGACGCCGACCACCCGCGCCTTCGTCGCCGAGCTGGCCGACGCCCTGGCCATCGACCTCGACCCCGAGGACCTGCCCGGGCTGCAGCGTGTGCTCGGGCCGCTGTCGCGGATCATCGGGGCCACGTTCGTCAACACGGTCCAGCCCACGATGCTGGCCGCCGGCGCGAAGGTGAACGTCATACCGGGCGAGGCGACGGCCCATGTCGACGGGCGGTTCCTCCCCGGGTTCGAGGACGAGTTCCTGACCACTGTCGATGCTCTGCTGGGCGATCGTGTGGTCCGCGACTTCGTCGTTCACGACGTGGCCCTGGAGACCTCCTTCGACGGCCCCTCCATCGATGCGATGGCAGCCGCCCTGCGGGCCGAGGATCCCGGGGCGCGGGCCGTTCCCTACATGCTCAGCGGGGGCACAGACGCCAAGGCGTTCTCGCTGCTGGGCATCCGCTGCTTCGGGTTCGCCCCCCTGCGTCTGCCGCCCACACTGGACTTCGGCGCGATGTTCCACGGCGTGGACGAGCGGGTTCCGGTCGACGGCGTCCAGTTCGGCGTCCGTGTGCTCGACCGATTCCTGCGGGCTTGCTGAGGCTCGATGCCCGGTGAGGCACTGCGCGCTGAGGCTCCACATGTCGAGGCCTCGCTGGCGGGGGGGCGCAGGCCCCGCGCCGGCCGTCGTCTGCGGGCGGCTCCTCGCGTCCCCACCCTGGCGCTGCAGCGCCGCGGTCGGGATCGCTCAGGCCGCCGAGACCTCGTCCAGCGCACTGCGGATCTCGGCGGGCAGCGTGAGCCCCTCGGAGCGCAGGATGCCCTGGAGCTGGGCGGCGGTGCGGGGCCCCAGCAGCACCGAGGCGACACCGGGCCGGTCGCGGACCCACGCCAGCGCCACGTCGAGCGGAGCGACCCCGAGGCCACCGGCTGCGGTGCAGACCGCGTCGACGACGCGCGCGTGCTCCGGACCCAGGTACTCCCGCACGAAGCCGCCCAGGTGCGGCGACGCCCCCCGGGAGTCCGCCGGCGTGCCGTGGCGGTACTTGCCCGTGAGCACGCCCCGCCCGATCGGGGACCAGGCCAGGACGGAGGCGCCGACGGCCTGAGCGGCATCCCGTGCATCGACCTCGGAATCGCGCGCGAGCAGCGAGTACTCCACCTGGTTGGCGATCAGCGCGACCCCGTGGCGCTCGACGGCCATGGTGCCCGCCACCCCCAGCTGCCAGGGCCGGTAGTTGGAGACACCCACGTAGCGGGCCTTGCCGCTGGTCTGGGCGGAGGCCAACGCACTGATGGTCTCCTCCAGCGGTGTCGAGGCATCCCAGCCGTGGACCAGCCAGAGATCCACGTAGTCGGTCGACAGTCGGCGCAGGGAGTCCTCCAGGGCGGAGAGCAGGTGGCGGCGCGAGGCGTCGAAGCGTCGACCCCTCGAGCGACGACCGCCGGCCTTGGTCACGATCACGACATCGTCGCGGGCGTTGGCCTGTGCCACGAGGCGTCCGAGAAGCTCCTCGGCGGCCCCGGCACCGTAGACGTCCGCCGTGTCGAACAGCGTGCCGCCGGCAGCGCGGAACATGTCGAACTGCTCGAGGGCCTCGTACTGGTCGGTGTCGCGGCCCCAGGTCATCGTGCCCAGGCCCAGCCGGCTGACGTGGAGCCCACTGCGGCCCACCCGCCTGTCCTCGATGCCCGGCCTCTCCATGATGGGCACGCTACCTCCTGCTCTAGGCTCGCCACGCCCGCGCCTCGGCGGGTCCGATCGGGAGGTGGCAATGCGCCTGGGACTCAACCTCGGCTACTGGGGCATGGGCAACGACGCCGGGAACCTGGAGCTGGCCCAGCTGGCCGACAGGCTCGGCTACGACATCTGCTGGGCGGCTGAGGCGTACGGATCCGACGCACCGACGGTGCTGGCCTGGATCGCGGCACACACCGACCGCATCGGCATCGGCTCGGCCGTCATGCAGATCCCCGGACGCTCGCCCGCCAACACCGCCATGACGGCCGCAACCCTGGACACCCTGTCCGGGGGCCGGTTCGTCCTGGGACTGGGCGTGTCCGGGCCGCAGGTGTCCGAGGGGTGGCACGGCGTCCGCTTCGACAAGCCCCTGGCCCGGACCCGGGAGTACGTGGCCATCGTGCGGCTGGCGCTGGCCCGCGAGCGCGTGCGCCACGAGGGCGAGTTCTTCCGCCTCCCACTCCCGGATGGCCCCGGCAAGGCCCTCCAGCTGACCGTCCACCCGGTCCGCGATCAGATCCCGATCTACCTGGCCGCCATCGGACCCAAGAACCTGGAGCTGACAGGGGAGATCTCCGACGGCTGGCTGAGCATCTTCTTCAGCCCCGAGTACGGAGTCGAGCAGATCGCCCATCTGCGCCGTGGCCGAGAGCGGGCCGGGCTCACCATGGACGGCTTCGACGTCGTTGCCTCCGTGCCCGTCGTGCTCGGCGATGACGTCGCTGCCTGCGCCGACCCGGTCCGGCCCTACGCCGCCCTGTACGTGGGCGGGATGGGCAGCCGTCAGACCAACTTCTACAACCGGCTCGCGTGCGACATGGGCTACGAGGATGCGGCGCAGGAGATCCAGGATCGCTATCTCGCCAAGGACTACGAGGGCGCCGCGGCGGCGGTCCCTGTGGAGTTCATCGACTCGATCGCGCTGCTCGGGCCGCCGGAGCGCATCGCCAAGCGCCTGGGGGCCTACGTCGACGCGGGCGTGACGAGCCTGAGTGTCGCCGTGTCCGGCGGTCCGATGGTCTACCGGCTGTCGATCGTCGAGGCGATGCCGGAGATCATGAGGATGGCTGGGCTGTGGTCCTAGCCGAGGCTGCGGCCGAGCCGGTCACCTGGGGCCAGGCGATCATCCTCGGCATCGTCCAGGGGCTCACCGAGTTCCTGCCCATCTCCAGCAGCGCGCACCTTCTCATCGTGTCCCAGCTGTTCGGATGGACGGACCCCGGAGCCGCGTTCACCGCGGTCACCCAGATCGGCACCGAGACTGCTGTGATCCTGTACTTCCGGCACGACATCTGGCGGATCATCCGGGCCTGGCTCGGGCAGTTCGGCGACCCGGAGCTGCGGGGCTCGCCGGATGTGCGCCTGGGCTGGCTGGTGATCATCGGATCGATCCCGATCGCCCTGCTGGGCTTCGCCTTCTCCGACCAGATCGAGACAGTCGCCCGCAACCTGTGGCTGGTCTCCTGCACGCTGATCCTCTTCGGCATCGTGCTGGGGGTGGCCGACCGCACGGCCCGGCTGGTCAAGGAGCTGCCCCAGCTGACCTACCGCGACGGGCTCGTCTACGGGCTCTGCCAGGCCTTGGCGCTGATCCCCGGGGTGTCGCGATCGGGGGCGACCATCTCCGGTGGGCTGTTCCTCGGCTACACCCGTGAGGCGGCGACGCGGTACGCGTTCCTCCTGGCGATCCCCTCGGTGCTGGCGGCAGGCTTCTACCAGGCCCTGGACATCGGCTCTGACCCGGCAGTCGCATGGGGGCCCACGATCCTGGCCACCGTGATCGCATTCGGCGTCGGGCTGGCCGTCATCGCCTGGCTGTTGCGCTACGTGGCGACGAAGTCGTACATGCCGTTCGTGGTCTATCGCGTCGTGCTGGGCCTCGTCGTGATGGTGCTGCTGTCCACCGGCGTGCTGTCGAGCACCTGAGGAATCGCCGATCACCGGGAAGGTGCGCGCTGATCGGCTCGGTCGTCTCGACGAGCTCGACCGGCGCGGCCCGTCGGTCGAGCCTGTCGAGACCACG
>CAZWXF010000082.1:8902-13236 GCA_964638055.1 uncultured Bifidobacteriaceae bacterium
CCACGCCCAGCGCGGCCCGTCGGTCGACGGGATTGGTCGAGTCTCGGCGGGCTTGGCCGTCTCGACGAGCTCGACGCGGCGCTCGACCAGCGCGGCCCGTCGGTCGAGCCTGTCGAGACCACGGCCAGCCAAGGATGGCGCCCATTGGGAAGGTCACCTGGCTCCGCGCCCCAAGGCACCGTGCTGGCTGCGTCCACCTCAGTCGACGCACCACCAGCGCTCCTCCCTCCTCCTCCTTGCCGGCCAAGCACCTGTTGACCGCTCACCGGTGGCCCTCCTGGCCCGACACCTCAGGCGGGTCACAGCCAGTTGGAGCGCTTGAAGGCCCGGTACATGAGCAGGACGAGCACGAGCATGACGGACAGGACCAGCGGGTAGCCCCACGTCCACGTCAGCTCCGGCATGTGCTCGAAGTTCATGCCGTAGATGCCGGCGAGCGCCGTCGGCACGGCCAGCAGCGCGGCGTAGGCCGCGATCCGGCGCATGTCGGTGTTCTGCTGCAGGCCCAGCCGGGAGTTGGTCGCCTGGAGCATCGTCATCAGCAGGCTCTCGTAGGTCTCCACCGCGTCGTGGGCGCGCAGCAGATGATCGCCGACGTCGTGGAAGTGAGTGCGCAGCGGCGAGGGGATCTCCCCGTGGAGGCGTCCGCGCAACAGCCCCTGGGCCATGACCACCAGCGGCGAGATCGCGCGCCGCAACTCCAGGTTCTCCCGCTTGAGCAGGTAGATCGCCTCGCTGTCGTCGGTCATCGCTGGCGAGAAGACGTTCTCCTCGATGCTGTCGATGTCCGCGCCGATCTCGTCGGTGACGCTGAGGTAGTCGTCCACGATCGCGTCGATGATCGCGTGCACCGCCGCCAGTGGACCCGCGGCGAGGAACTCGGGGCGCTCGATCGTGCTGGCGCGGACCCGACCGAGGGCGCCGATGGGCCCCAGGCGCACGGTGATGACGTATGAAGGCCCGATCATGAGCGTGATCTGACCGGTCTCGACCGACGACGTCGCATCGTCGTAGCTGACGATCTTGAACAGGATGAGCCCCGCGTCGCCGTCGACCGAGAACTCGACCTTTGCCCGCTGTCGAGGGTTCAGGGCGTCAGCCACCCAGAGTGGCGGGACCTCGAACACGTCGGCCAGGGCCACCAGCTCGGCGTCGGTGGGCGCGGCCAGGGCGAGCCACACGAAGTCCGACGTGTCCTGGGTCGAACGGGTGTGCATGGCCCGGATCAGGTGCACCACATCGGGAGTCAGCGTGCCGGCGGCGCGGATGACCTGCGCCTGCGCCGTGTCGACCTCCTCGCCACCGCAGTAGCGACCTATGCCCGCGATCACGGCCCGATGATGGCACCGGACTCGCCGTCGACGCGGGTGTCAGCGCACTCCCGGGTGCCGTCCTCGGCGAAATGGCGCGCCTCGCGTGCCTGCCAGGCCAGCCATTCGGCCTCCAGGTGCCCTCCGTCCCGGGCGATGCCACGCGCCAGGCGCACGTCGGGTCCTGCCTCCACCCAGACCGTCAGGGCCGCCCATGGCCGCATCCCGGCCGACGCGCTGCCGCAGCCGTCGAGAACCATCACCGGTCGGGGATCGACCCGCCGCCATCCGGAGAAGCGGGCAGAGGCCCAGTCGTACACGGGGTGCAGGCCGGGAAGGTCATCCCGCCAGGGCACGAGCAGCCACGCCTCGATCCTGGCCGCCAGCTTCCCCAGTGGCTGCTCCCAGCCCTCGTAGAGGTCATCGAGACGAACGATGCCGGCGCCTGTCCCGGCGGCCACCAGGTCGGCGAGGGTGGTCTTCCCCGATCCCGCGGGACCGTCCACGCAGACGACGCGGATGCTGCCGCAGCGCGGCTCGGCGAGGCGGAGTCGTTCGAGGACCTCTTCCGCAGCAGCCCACCCGCCCCCGAGCCTGCCAGCGTCCCCGGGCACCCAGCTCATGTGCTGCCGCGGCCAAGGGGCGGGTCGTACGGCGTGATGGGGATGCCCTGCGGACGGGCCCGCAGCAGGTCCGTGTCGGCGCGACGGGGATCGTCGTGTCCGGTCGCGTCGAAGTGCACGCCGTTTCGCTGTGAGGGCATCCGCTCGTCCATGAGCGTCAGCAGCGCGTAGGCCCGCTCGTCAGCGGGGAAGAGCAGATTGATGTCCACACCTCGTGGCCAGAGCCGCCACGCGCGCACGACGGAGATCTCGAAGCTGAGCACCACCGCGTTGGAGACCAGGAACAGGATCGAGATGAATCCGACGACGGTCGCGAAGGCGCCGTAGACCGCCGACGACTGCCCGACGAACCTGCCCACGAGGAGGCTTCCCAAGGTGATGAACAGCGTCATGGCCAAGCCGCCCAGGACCCCACCGAGCGCGACCTCGCCAAGTGCCAGCCGGCGCCGGCAGAGGACGTTCGACGCCGCGATGAGCAGGAAGGTTGCGACGAACCACAGCAGCAGGAACGCGCCGAGGCGCTGGATGAACGCATATCCGGTCACGTGGACCAGGCCCGCGGACCCGATGGACACCACCATCACCCCGGCGCCCAGCAGGCCGACCATGAGCAGGACGCGCACGTACCGGGGCCCGAATCCGTACCGGAACCGGTAGGGCACACAGAAGACCTGGTTGACCATTGCGTAGAAGGAGAAGACACCGCCGGTGCCGACCAGGATCAGGCCGACCAGTGCGATGGCGAACGCGGGCCCGCTCTCCGGCAGCGACTCATAGGCGCTGACCACCTGCGACCGGTACTCGGGAGGGACGACATCGTTGACGATCCTGGCAACGAGCTCCGGGCGATCCGTGAGCAGGAAGTTCAGGGCCGCCAGCCCGCCGATGAGCAGGGGGAAGATGCTCAGGAAGAAGTAGTACGCCAGCAGCGCGGCCAGGCGACTGCCCTCGTCGTCGGCGTACTTCTTGAACACCGCATACCCGAAGGCGACGGGCACGAACCGTGACTGAATCCGGTCGACGAAGCGTCCCGTGCCCAGGACACGCCTCTCGACCTCCCCCGCCAGACCGGTGAACGACGTGGGCGGCTCCTCCGGGGCCCAGTCACGCTCCCGGTCGAGCCAGGGCTGGTAGAACGGCAGGCCCTGACGGCCTGCGGGACGGTCGGACGGAAGAGCACCCGGCGGGCCCTGGGGCGGATGCGGTCCCGAGCCAGTGGGGGGCGCAGGGCCGGATGTCGACGCGCCCCGGGTGGGCGTCGGGGCTGGCTGGGGCTCCGGAGAGGCGGCGCCCGAAGGCCCAGCGGGGGAGGGCTCGCCGGCGATCTCCTCGGGTTCGGCGGGCATGGCGTGAGACTACGGGGCCGACCAGTGGGGGCGCCGGGCGTCCAGCACGGCGCCCACCTCAGCTCGACGTCACGTGGCCTCCACGCGGGCGCGCAGCCGTCGCGCTTCCGGCCCCTCCTTGGGACATGATGCAGACGACCCCGCAGGGATGATCCAGGAGGCTGAAGTGGAAGTTGTGATCGTCGACACGCCGGCCGATGCCGCACCCATCGTCGCCGACGCGTACTCGCGGCTCATCGAGCGCAAGCCCGATGCCATTCTCGGCCTGGCGACCGGTTCGACGCCGCTGGGCGTCTACAAGGAGCTGATCCGCCGCCACAAGGAGGAGGGGCTGTCGTTCGCACGCTGCCGCAGCTTCAACCTCGACGAGTACGTCGGCCTGCCCGCTGGGCACCCCGAGGCGTACGAGACGTTCATCCGCCGGGAGTTCACCGACCAGATCGACATCCCGCACGATGCGGTGCGGGGACCCAACGGCCTCGCTGACGACCTGCTGCAGGCGGCGATCGACTACGACAACGCGATCGTGGACTCCGGCGGCGTGGACCTGCAGATCCTGGGCATTGGCTCGGACGGCCACATCGCGTTCAACGAGCCGATGTCGTCGCTGGCCTCCCGGACCAGGCTCAAGACCCTGCGCGAGCGCACGCGCCAGGACAACGCCCGCTTCTTCAACTCCATCGACGAGGTTCCGCGCCTCTGCCTGACACAGGGCATCGGAACGATCATGGAGGCCGAGCACATCATCATGCTGGGCTTCGGGGAGGGCAAGGCCGAGGCGTGCCACGCGTGCATCGAGGGGCCGATCATGGCCCGCTGGCCCGCGTCGATCCTCCAGATGCATCCCCACACCACCGTCGTCGTGGACGAGGCCGCTGCCGCCCAGCTGGAGGAGCACGACTACTACAAGTCCACGTGGGACAAGAAGCCCGACTGGCAGCCGATCTGAGTCGGATCGGTGACCCGTCAGGCGTCACCGCACAGGGGAGCCCCAAGCTGACGACAGTCGCCTGGGGCTCTTTCGTCCCCACGGGTAGACCCCGTCGAGACGCCGG
>CAZWXF010000083.1:0-6087 GCA_964638055.1 uncultured Bifidobacteriaceae bacterium
GTCGAGACCAGCGCCCCCACGCCGGTCGAGCTCGTCGAGACCAGCGCCCCCACGCAACCCGCGCCGGCCGGCAGGTCTCGACAGGCTCGACCAGCGGAGTTGGTCTCGACAGGCTCGACCAGCGGAGTTGGTCTCGACAGGCTCGACCAGCGGCGTTGGTCTCGACAGGCTCGACCGGCGGGACACGTCAGGGGGCGCCATGCACCGCCAGCCAGTGCGTGCCCCGCGTCGCGGCGAGCACGCGATGGGGCGTGCCAGCGGGAATGAGCAGCCAGTCCCGCTCACGCAGCGTGAGGCTCACCCCCGCGACGTCAACGTCCGCCGAGCCCGCCAGGACGATCACCCATTCGTCCCAGCCCTGCACCTGCTCGGTCGGGTCAGGAAGGTCCGAGCTCACGATGTGCTCCACGCGCGCCCCCTGCAGGCCGGCGAGCTGATGGAAGGCCTCCCCCGCCTCGGGTACGGCATCGGCAAGCCGGCCACGGTGCATCCCGGATCCCTCGGTCACGACCGGCATCCTGCCGGTCCGGTCGTCCGCATCCGTCGAGGACCCCGCCAGACGTTGGTCGAGCCCGTCGAGACCCCTCCTGCACGTCCGCGCGGACCCACTCGGACCTGTCTCCCGCGAGCCCATGGACCCGGCGTGATACCTAGCACCTCTAGGCGTACTCTTACCTTGCAGTTCTAGGTAAGGACGGTGGTCATGAGATTCGACAAGGACCTGGTCGCGGCTTCGGCCACGCCGCTGGTGCTCGGGATCCTCGCCGAGGGCGACACCTATGGGTACGCGATCCTCAAGCGTATCCAGGAGGTATCGGGCGGGCGGATCAGCTGGACCGACGGGATGCTCTACCCGCTCCTGCATCGACTGGAGCGAACCGGACTGGTCGAGGCGGACTGGCAGGTCGCAGAGAACGGACGAAGGCGGCGGCACTATGCGATCACGCCCTCGGGGCGGGATGCGCTTGCAGAGCGGCACGTCCAGTGGGCCGTCGTCTCCGAGGCCCTCGCGGCGCTGCGATGGGAACCGCCGGCTCCGCGTGGGCCCCTGCACCTGGGCGCCGGAGCATGACGGCGATGCCAGAGGTCCCCGAAGCGGAGCTGGAGGCCCAGATCGGGCAGTGGCGCGGATACGTCAGGCGCCATCGGGCGATCAGCTCGAACGACGTCGACGAGCTCGAGCACCACCTGCGCGATCAGGTGACCGACCTCCGGGAGTCGGGCCTGGCCCAGGACGAGGCCTTCCTCGTCGCGGTCAAGCGGATGGGGCGCCTCGACGAGGTATCCCGGGAGTTCGCGCGCGAGCACTCCGACCGGCTCTGGAAGCAGCTCGTGCTCACTCCCGGTGCTGAGGACGGTCAACGCGCGGCAGGGCGCCGGGAGCTTCGCGTCGTGCTGACGCTGGCCTTCGCCGCCGCGGTCGCCATCAAGATCCCCGCGCTGGTCAGCGGGGGCATGGACAGCGATCCCTCGCTCTACCTGCGCAACTTGAGCCTCTTCGTCCTTCCGTTCCTGGCGGCGTACCTGGCCTGGAAGCGGGGCATGCGGCCCAGGCGGGCAGCCGCGATGCTGCTGCCCCCGTTCCTGGTCGGCGGCCTGCTGGTGAATCTCTATCCGTTCGAGCCAGGAGGCTCCACCGAGGCGCTGGCGTGGATCGGACTGCCGATCGCGCTGTGGTTCGTCGTGGGCGTGGCCTACGCCGGGGGCGAGTGGCGCGCCCATCGGCCCCGGATGGACTTCATCCGCTTCACCGGCGAGTGGGCCGTCTACTACACGCTGCTGGCCATCGGCGGGGGCATCCTCATGGGACTGACCGCCGCCGGCTTCCAGGCGATCGGTCAGGACATCGAGACCGCGATCTCCGAGTGGATACTGCCCTGCGGCGCGATGGGGGCGGTCCTCGTCGCGGCGTGGCTGGTGGAGGCCAAGCAGGGGGTCGTGGAGAACATCGCCCCGGTCCTGACAGCCGTGTTCACGCCGCTGGCAACCCTGATGCTGCTGGCCTACCTCGTCGCGATCCTGGGCTCCGGCGCGGCCGACGACGTGGACCGGATGCTGCTGATCCTGGCCGACCTCATCCTCGTCCTGGTGTTCGGGCTCCTGCTCTACGCCATCTCGGCTCGTGACCCGCTGGCCCCCGCGGGGGCGTTCGACCGCCTGCAGCTGCTCATGGTGTGCAGTGCGATCGTGGTCGACGCGCTCATGCTCGCGGCCATGCTGGGGCGGATCGCGGAGTTCGGGACCAGCCCGAACAAGCTGGCCGCCCTGGGGCTGAACCTGATCCTGCTGACGAACCTGATCTGGTCAGCCCGCCTGAGCCTGGCATTCCTGCGCGGGGGCTCCTCGACCCGGCTGGAACGGTGGCAGACGGCCTACCTGCCGGTGTTCGCGGCGTGGGCCGCGATCGTCGTGGTGATCTTCCCGCCGGCCTTCGGATGGGCGTAGCCGGCGCACCTGATGCTGGACCTCAGGAGCCGGCGTCGCGGCGGAACACCGCAGCGTGCTCCCGGGCGAAGTCCGCGACGGTGAGCGGCGGACGGCCGAGGATGTCCTCGACGTCGGGCGAGACCCGAGCCGTCGCTCCCCCGGCACGCTGGTAGGCGGCCAGGGCGAGCACCGACGCGATCGCATCCTCACCGACGCCGCGGGCCCGCAGCCGTCGTGCTGCCTCCTCCATCGAGACCGACCGGTAGTCGACCTGCTGACCGATGGCGTCGGAGATAGCCCTGGCCACGTCCGCGAATCCGATCGCCTCGCCACCGGTGAGGACGTAGGTCCGCCCGGCGTGGACCCCGGGGTGGGTCAGCGCCTCGGCCGCCACGGCCGCGATGTCGCGGGTGTCGATGAAGGGCACCCTGCCCTCGCCCACCGGCGAGTGGATCGCCCCCTCGGTGCGAATCTCCCGGGCGAGGTCCCCCAGCCAGTTCTGCATGAAGACGTGCGGGCGCAGGATGGTCCACGCCACGGGTGCGGCCTTGAGCTCCTGCTCGACGAGCCAGTGGTCCCGGCCGATCACGGATCGGGAATGACCCGAGGCGCCCAGGGCGGAGAGCTTGACCACATGGTCGACGCCGCAGGCCACGGCCGCCCGGATCAGGCTCACCTGGAGGGGCACGAACTCGCGTTGGATGTCGGTGAGCAGGAACAGGCCCGAGGCCCCGGCCATGACCGGGTCCAGGAGGCTGAGATCGGTCAGGTCGGCCCGGCAGGCCACGACGCCTGGGAGCGCGGGAACGCGCTCAGGCCGGCGCGTCACCGCCCTGACGTGGTGTCCGGACGCCGAGAGGAGCCTGACGAGCTCGCTGCCGATGGTGCCGGTCGCCCCTGTGACGGTGATGATCATGGTCCTCCTCTCATGCCGTGCCTGCGACCTGACACGGCCCCGGGGTACCGCAGCCGCGCAGCAACGCGAGGGGCCGACAGACGCCTCGGGCGTGTGCCGTGCGCTGGACGAATGGTGTCGCGGAATCCCCTGATCGGCACGTCGTCGCCATGGGCTCGCATGCGGATCGCGGGCGTGACAGGGAATGACGTGTCGGCCGTTGAGCGCCGCCCCGCCGCGCAGTAGCCTCCATCGAAGCCCGATTCAGCCGGGTTTCAGAGGTGGGCATCGGTGCCACGCCCGGCACCGTCCCACCCCCCTTGGGGACGGAGAACGGTCATGGACGCCTTGTCACGCCGCTCGTCGCGCGCCAGTCTCGGCGTGGTGGCCATCCTGGTCACAGCCCTGGTGGTCGCCCTGGGACTGGTGGGCACGACGGCCGCACCGGCCCAGGCCGCCATCACCGGCTCCGACTTCCCGAAGAAGCAGCAGGTGAAGACCCTGCTCAAGGGCAAGGCACCCTGGACTCGCCATCTCGCCACGGGCAGGCCCTTGGGCGCCACGCCCGTCGCATGCCGTTCCGACCTGCCCTACGCCGGGGCAGTCGAGTACCGCTCGGCCTGGTACTACGGGCGCTTGGCCCGCACGAGCAAGTTCACGGGTCACGCGGAGATCCAGATCTACCGATTCAACTCCACCAAGGATGCCCGCGCTGCGATGAAGCGGGTGAAGGCCTTCGTCACCGGATGCCCGACGAGCACCGAGTGGGTCTGCGAGCAGTGCGACGGGATCGCAAAGATCCAGCGTCATCCGGCCGCCAAGCATGCCGTGGGAAAGCAGTCGTACTCCTGGACCGAGCGGCGACTGGGCATGGGTGCGGAGCGGGCACGGATCATCGCCGCGCGGACCGGCCGGACCGTCGTGGTCACCACGGCCTCTCATCAGACCGATCCGACGGTCCTGGAGTACCCGCCGCCCGTGACGTGGAAGCAGACGACGGCGTTGGCCAAGCTGGCGACCAAGAAGGCTGCCCCCTGACGAGGGCGCCGTCCTGCTGGCAGACGCGCTGACCCGGATCATCGACGCCAGCGAATCCGGGCCAGCCATCCGAGCGGTCGTCGTCGACGCGCCACGAATCGAGGACGGGCCCTGTGTGCGCGATTCGGCTTCGTCGCTGCACCAGGCAGCGCGGACCGCACGATCGTCCGGGCTGAGACCATCGCCAAAGGCCTACGCGCCACGAAGCCGACGCCACCCTGTTCGCCGCGTTCTTCGAGAAGCCCGGCTTCCGCGAGGCACTCCTGGGCTACCTCAACGGGGCCTACGACGATCTACGAGCCACTTCAGCCGGCTGAGGCCGGCCCCTACGCGGCGTTGTGGGGCACCTCAGAAGGGCCACTGAGGGCGGGCGCCGTCAGCGGAACGCCGAATGCCGCTTGCGCACGTCCAGGTCAGAACGTACAGTTCTCTGTACAGGAGGTAGGGCGATGAAGACGATGAGCTACACGGAGTCTCGAGCCCGCTATGCGGAGATGCTGGATGGCGTGATCAACGACCGCGAAGAAGTCGTCATCACCCGCGCGGGTCACGAGCCCGTGGTCGTGGTGTCCCTCGAGGACTATGAGTCACTCAAGGAGACGGCCTATCTGATGCGTTCGCCAGCCAACGCCCGCCGCCTCCTGGACGCGATGGAGCGGCTGGAAGCCGGCCGTGGCGTCGCGCACGACCTGGTCGAGACCGACTGACGTGCTCCTCGTCTGGGACGAGAACGCCTGGGAGGACTACCTGTGGTGGCAGGCTCAGGACCGCCGGGTCCTCAAGCGCATCAACACCCTCTTAGCCGACATCCAGCGCAACGGCAACGACGGGATCGGCAAGCCTGAGGCGCTCAAGCATGACTTCGCCGGGTACTGGTTGCGACGCATCACCGATGAACACCGACTGGTCTACAAGATCGCAGGCGACGAGGTGCGCATCGCCGCATGCCGTTACCACTACGGATAGCCCGGGAGCGAGCCCCGCTCCCGGCAGTCCGCCCTCGCCCGATTCGCGGCGGTCTGGGGCAGGTGGGTCCGGCCAGGTTCTCTGCCTCCGGTACACCTCAGGCCCCCACCCGCCACTCCGCACGAGGCGCACTCAAGTACCCGCGTTCAACCGTGGAGACCTGGGAACGTGCCAGCGTCGACGGAGCGCACACGTCGGCGAGCCCCCGGTGCTGCCCCCGTCGCGGACAGGTTCATGTCAAACGATGCTGTCCGCACCTACCACCCTCTTTCCCGGCGAGCTCCCGAAGCCGATCCGGCGATCCGGCAAGAAGGCCCAACGCACGTTTACCAAGGCGCCCGACGCGGGCCTTGAGCAGTAAGGGGACGAGGAGCGGGCCTAACCGGGTCGCGTACGCCGCGCTCAAGCACACCCACGAGAAGGTCGGGAAGCGCTGGGAGAAGAAGGCTAAGCGTGGGCCCTCCGATCCTCCGGCCGAAGGTGGCAAGAACACCAACCGGAAGACCGCAGGCGGCGTGGACGCCAACGCGTCGCAGGCGCACCTCCATGACATCGCCAAGCGGCTGAAGGTGCCGGGGCGCTCGACGATGTCGAAGGGCCAGCTGGTCGAGGCGATCCAGAAGGCGAATCGCCAGGCGGACGCCAACGCCCGTGCGGAGCACCGGGCCGCTGCGCGAGACGATTCGCAGTGCGCCGCGTCGAGGTTCCGCGTCGAGGTTCCGCGTAGCGGATCGATCCAACGGCGGCCCCCGCGCTGGCGG
>CAZWXF010000083.1:6187-12829 GCA_964638055.1 uncultured Bifidobacteriaceae bacterium
CCGCGTCGAGGTTCCGCGTAGCGGATCGATCCAACGGCGGCCCCCGCGCTGGCGGATCGGTCTGGGCTTGGGGCGGCACTGAGAAGGAGCGGCACTGCCTCGCGCCTCGCCCGTGCAGGCCGAGTCACCGTCGCAGCCCCTGGCCGGCGAGCTCCCCCCAAGGCCGCAGGTGCGCCGTGGACTCGGCATCATGCGCTGGCCGCGACCCGGGTCGGGGAGCCCCCAACGGGTTCGCGAGCAGGTACTGGTCGAGCCGGAGTGACCAGGACTCGTGGACTCACGCCACGTCGAGGTGGACGTGGTCGAGGTGCCGGTTGATCGGGTCCTCAGGATCGGGGCCGGCGAACTCGTAGTCGCGCCAACCCTGCCCCGAGCGCCACGCCGACCAGATGTGGTCACGGTAGATGACGGTCCGAATCCGCAGCCGCTCGGCATTCGCCACTGCCCAGTTCGCCAGCCGCCACCCGGCCGCGGCCTGATCGGGATCGTCCATGGGACGGAAGAAGAAGTCGATCGCGCGGCCCTGCGAATGGGCACCGTCGGCACGCCGGCCGGGCAGCACCGCCTCGGGCCCGAACCCGCCATCCGTCAGCCTGCCGAACTGCGCGCGCGCCTCCTTGCGCAGCTGGCGGGCGGTTGGCGTCAGACCGATCGGCTGCTCCTTGGCAGTGTCGGTCGCCCGGATCGGGGCGACCCGGCAGGTCAGCGCCGGGCCTGCGGCAACTGCGGCCGCGACGTCCTCGGAATCGGCCTGATGCGCTGCGGCCCGAACCTGATCCGCTGTGGCCTCCTGCGCCCCGACGTGCTCGGACGCGGCCTCCCCTGGGGCGTCCCGATCGTTGGACAGGGCCATCTGGACCGCGGCCGTCATGGTCTCGATCGAGCCATCCAGCACAACAGTCCCGCCCTCGCCGAGCAATTGGCACGCTGGCGCCCACCGGGGCAGGTGCAGCGGCAATGATGGCACGGGCAGCCCGGCGCGGCCGAGCGCGAGGACTCCCACCAGGGCCAGCACAACGACGCCGGCCAAGGCGCCGAGGAGGACATGCACTCGCACCCCTCGACGGTACCTGCGCTCCGGCCCCGCCGCCGATGTCGCGACCCGTGCTCATCGCGTTCCAGGCCGCACCACCGCGAAGTGCAGCGTCAGCGCGATCCGCACGAATGAGCCCGGCGACGCCCGTGGCGTGCCCGCCAGATCAGACGACGCACCCAGCAGCCCCGCGTTCGCGTCAAGGGACCAGTCGATGGCGAGTCACCTTGCAGGTACATCGGCACCAGCCAGCGGTGGCCCCCATGATCAACTTCGGTGGCGGGGGCTGATGAACCCAACTCACCCGCCGCGCGGCCGCCCGGGCCGCAGGGACTGGGGGTCCGCGCGGGTCAGCGTGGTGCGCGCGGGGCGACGCTGAACACGTCCCCAGGTTGGCAGCCCAAGGCGTCGCACAGGGCCGTGAGAGTAGAGAACCGGATCGCCCGGGCGCGGTTGTTCTTCAGGATCGACAGGTTGACCAGGCTCAGGCCCATTCGGTCGGCGAGTTCGGTCTGGGTCATGCCGCGCGCGGCGAGCAAGGTGTCGATGTGGCAGGCCACGCGATGGGCGTCCGGATCGGCGGGGGGCACTCAGACCAGACCCTCGACATCCTCGGTGAGGGCTCGGCCGCGGGCGAAGGCCTGGGCCAGGACGAGGGTGATCGCAGCGAGGAACACCCACGAGGGGTTCAGGCTGGCGGAGATCTCCAGGGGGCTGACGGGGGCATCCGCGGCCATCGTGTAGTCGAGCAGCGCGAACCGGGTGAAGGCCTCCAAGTACTGGCTGCCGATCCCACCTGCGATCAGGAGCGCGGCGATGATCCGCAGCCTGCCCGGATTCGGTGCTGCGAACGGCTCGCCCAGCTGGATGCTCCTGATCACGCGCGACAACAGGACCCCGGCGCCGGCCAGGCAGGCCAACAGCAGGCTGCTGCTGGCCTCGGTGAGCAGGCGCAGCGGCCAGGACAACTCGAATACGTGCCACTGGAACGGGAAACCCCAGGTGTCGAACTCCAGCCACGTCCCCTCAGGAAGGCCGGTGACGGCCCCGATGGCCTGCTGCTGGGCGGGGTCGGTCAACGCGATGGCGACCTGCCCACCCGGTTGAGTCAACTGGTTGATCGGAGCAACCACCGCCGTGATCGCCGCGCCGGTCGAGGCGAGCAGGATCAGTACCGTCAGCAGGTCGTAGCCAACGTTGTTGTATGACGTGCGCACTGCGGCCATGAGAGCCTCCCCGAGCGGGACTTATCGATAATCGTATACACCGATAATCGATAAGTCAAGGGCCACCAGCGGGGCCGGGATCATGACAAGCGAGGGGCAACGCCACGACCGCCACTTCCCGCCCGCGTCGGGGGCCGCACCAGGTCGACCCATGACACGGAGGTCTGGCTCTGCAGCGTCTGGCCGAGGGTGACGCCGACCCGGTTGGCGTGCCTGACCATCTCGTCGCGGGCCTTCTTGCTGAGCGCGCCGCGGCCCGTGGTCTTCCAGTCGAACTCCAGCATCTCGCCGGCGGAGCCGCGGGCGAGCACGTCCAGACGACTGCCGCCGCGCCCGCTCTGGACCGTGAGCTCGAACTGCACCAAGGGGTGGGGCGTCGGTCGCGGAAGAAGCCCCCGGACGGGCCGCCCTCCCGCAGGGTGCTCAGATCCCGCGTCACGACGTGCTCCGCGTGATTCGTGTAGGCCGCGTCCGAGCGAAACTGACGGTGGCGACACCGACGCTCATGGCAGCAAGATCCCGCAACCCGGTGCCCGCGGGTCACCCGGGTGCGCGGGCGGTCGAACCTGCCCCGATCGTCACGGCAGGAAGCTGGACCTAGTGTCACGGCATGAGTTCCGAGCTGATCTCGCGGTTCTACACAGCCTTCCAGTCGCTGGACGCTGAGGCGATGGCTGCCTGCTACGCCGAGGGCGCCACCTTCTCCGACCCCGTGTTCACCGAGCTTCGGGGCCACCAGGTCGGTGACATGTGGCGGATGCTGTGCGCGTCGGCCAAGGACTTCACCCTCACCTTCGACTCGGTCACCAGCACCTCGGCCCACTGGGTAGCGGCCTACACGTTCAGCTCGACCGGGCGTCACGTGGTCAATGACATCCAGGCCTCGTTCGTCATCTCAGACGGGCTGATCCAGAAGCACCGCGACTCCTTCGACCTGTGGGCTTGGTCGCGCCAGGCCCTGGGGCCGTCGGGCTTGGTCCTGGGTTGGACACCGTTCCTGCAGAGCAAGGTTCGCAGTCAGGCGATGGCGGGCCTGCGGAAGTTCCAGCAGGATGGGTGAGTCACCCATGGTCGCCTTCGCGGCGGAAGGGGGCAGGTGAGCCCAGCGCCTCTCTGCCTCTGAGGGGCGAGTCCGATCGGCAGTTCGAGGACTGGGCCGACGACCCGCTCTCAGTCGTTCCGGACGTTGACGGCTTCGCTCAGCCGGCCAGCCGGCCAGCTGGCAATCTCGCATAGACCGCGGGGTCGGCCGAGATCAGCCCGTCGATACGTGCGAAACGGAAGAACCGCCGCACTCCGTGCATCATCGTGACCACGGAGGAGTCCATCAGCCCGGACTCGCCCTAGGCTGCGGACATACAGCTCGATGTGGGCGCGCTGGATCCCGACCAGCGGATCGAGACCACTGGACTGGCACCAGCCGAACCACCGCCGCAACTGGTAGGCATACAAGGCATGCGTTCGGCCGGCGTAGCGAGCGAGGAACGACACAGCGGCCAGCTGGGCGGCCGACATCGTCGCCGGCTGGAACGGCAACAGAGTCGTCGAATTGGACATGAGTCACCTCACGCGGCGAGACCGCAACAGGCCCGGACCGCGCTCGCCGCCAACGCGGCCAGGCACCCGGACGGCCGTGAAGCTAGACCCGCCCACAGTGCGTGAGCACGTTCCGCTGGCTACGCCACAGGGCCGGAGCGTGCCGCCATCCACGCCGCAATCTGTGGCACGTCCCACTGGCCCGCCGCCGCGTTGACCATCAAGTCCTCGGCATCGTCGACGGTGTAGGTCAGGTCCCGGCCGTTCAGGATGTAGAAGACGCGGGCTGCCGACCAGGCGAGGCGCTTGTTGCCATCGACGAGGGCGTGGTTGCGGACCAAGGAGTGCAGCAGCGATGCCGCCTTTTCCTCGAAGGTCGGATAGGCGTCGTCGCCGAACACCGTGACCTGCGGGCGGGCCGCCGCCGCCGCGAGCAAGCCGGCGTCCCGGACCACCACCTGGTCGAGTACACCAGCGGCGATCTCGAGGAGATCCTCGACCGAGAGGTAGTCGACCTCCTCGGCCGTCACTTGCTGAGTCGCTCGAGCAGCTCACGATCCTCGGTGCCCACACGCTGGATCGCACGCATCAGTCGGTTCGGGCGGTCCGAGACGTACTGGGCAATCGCGGTACGGGCGACCTCCTGCATCGAGCGCCCCTCCTGATCGGCCCTCGCCCGCAGGGCGTCGCTCTCGGCCTCAGTGAGCCGCAGATTCATCGCCACGCTGCAACGGTACCACAACGGTACCAAGGCGTCAGGAACCCTTCGCGCTCTCGGTGCACTACGAAGGACCTGGCCGTTGAAGCAACGACCACCCTCGTCGCGATGCGTCCGCAGGCGGCGGTGAGCAGACCTTGACATCGCTACGAAGCACCCCTGCCGGGAACGTGGCTTCCGCGCGATCCCGGCCACAGCAGGAAGGACGTGCGGTATGGGGTCGTGGCACGATCCGCGCGTGGGGCTCGACGACCTCGACCAGGTGCTGGTCACCTCTCGGCAGGAGTGGCGCGCCTGGCTCGAGGCGAACGCGGACACCTCACCCGGGGTCTGGGTGGTCACCTGGAAGCGGGCCACGGGCCGGCCGTCCCCGACCTACGACGAGCTCGTCGAGGAGTGCCTGTGCTTCGGTTGGATCGACTCGACCGTGCGCACCCGGGACGCCGAGACCGGCATGCAGCTCATGACGCCGCGCAAGCCCGGCTCGACGTGGGCTGCCACGAACAAGGCGCGCGTCGAGCGCCTCATGGCCGCCGGGCTCATGGCCGAACGCGGGCTGCGCGTGATCGAGCTGGCGAAGGCGAACGGGTCGTGGACGATCCTCGACACGGTCGAGCGTCTGGAGGTGCCCCACGATCTGGCAGCCGCGCTGGACGCCGTCCCGGACGCACGCTCGTTCTTCGACTCCATGCCGCCGAGCGCTCGCAAGCAGCACCTGTACTTCGTGATCAGCGCCAAGCGTCCCGAGACCCGCGCCGGCCGGATCGCCAAGATCGTCGCGGCTGCCGCCGAGGGCCGCCGCACCGTCTGAGCGCCGCCACGCCCGCGCCCGCCACCTGACTCGTGCCACGCGTGGCGACTCGCCAGCGGGCTTGTGGGGTTGCCGGCGGGTCCCCAGTCCTCTGCGTTCCCACGGCCGGCAGCACCGCGACGAACACGTCACCATCCGCCGAGCCCCTTCGAGTCGGCCCCGTCGCGAATCTGCCTCGATATCCGCCTTTTGGGGCCCGATCCAGGACCACATTCCGCTTCTGCGCTCGATATCCACCGTTTGAGCGTCCGCAGGGCGGTCTAAGCGTGGATTCCGAGCGCAAGGGACTGTCGCGCCGCCAAGGTGGTGGTGAGAACGCGGATTTCGTGGCAGGCGATCGGGCGGACACAGGGAATCCTCAGCACCCTGGCCGAAACGGGTCACCCAAGCGGTGGGGACCCGAATCGCGCCCGCAGCACGAGGACCCCGTCACGGACCCGGCCCGGCGTGAACGGGCACGCGTTCGGCCGGTCCTGTCCTGGGACTTGGGCGCCGGGTCAGCGGGCATGCCGGAGACTGTCGGGGAATCATGGGCATCGGACGCGTGGGGGTTCGAGGACGCGTTCGGGACGCCGAGGATGGGTGACCTACCGTGACAGCTGACTCCGGGACGCAGGTGCACGGAACGGCGCACGAGCAGCCACATCCCCCGGCCGGCCCAGCCCCGGGTTCCGGCGCAGCGCAGTATCTGCGGCGAGCCTCAGAGGTGCTCACCCGGGCCGCCGAGGACGAGCAGGCGAACCTCCTCGAGGCCGCGACGCGGATCGTTGACCGACTGGCACGGGGCGGACTGATCCACACATTCGGGACCGGGCACTCGCACCTGATGGCCGAGGAGGTGTTCTACCGAGCGGGCGGGTCGGCCCGGGTCAATCCCCTGCTCGTCGACGCCCTGATGCTGCACGTGTCCGCGTCCGGGAGCTCAGCCCTCGAACGCCAGCCCGGACTGGCAGCACGGCTCATGAAGGCCCATCCGATGAAGAGCGAGGACGTGCTCATCGTTGCGTCCAACTCCGGCGGCAACGCGGTCAGCGTTGAGCTCGCTGGTCTGGCCCGGCAGCGAGGGGTCCTCGTGATCGCACTGACCAGCCTCAACCACGCCCGATCGGCGCTCGGCAGGTCCGCAGCCGACTCCCGACTCCATGAGCAGGCCGACATCGTCCTGGACAACCATGGCGAACCAGGCGACGCCTGCATCCCGGTCCCTGGCAGTGATGCGGTCGTCGGCCCTACCAGCACGGTCGTCGGCGCTGCCCTGCTCAACGCCCTGATGGCCGAGGTGACCTTCCAGATGGTGGCTCGGGGCCTGGACCCAGAG
>CAZWXF010000084.1:0-12827 GCA_964638055.1 uncultured Bifidobacteriaceae bacterium
ACCTGCTCTGTTGTACGCCGTGTAGGGCTCGAACCTACGACCCGCTGATTAAGAGTCAGCTGCTCTACCAACTGAGCTAACGGCGCTCGCGCGCGTCGAAGGATACCGCACGGGGCGCTGTGGCAGGAACCTCGCTGTGCCCGCCCTACCCTTGCGTGCATGACTGAGGACCGGGCTGCGGGAGCCGGTGGGCCCGAGCTGCTGGAGACGCTGGCGGGGCTCATGGCCACCGAGCACCTGCCCGAGCAGGAGCGGGTGCGCCGGGAGAAGCGACAGCGTCTCATCGACGCCGGAATCGACCCGTACCCGGCTACGTTCGCCCGGACCCACACGCTGGCCGAGGTGAGGGCCGAGGCGGGTGACCTGCCCCCCGACGCCCGGACCGGCCGGATCGTGTCGATCTCCGGGCGCATCGTGCTCAAGCGCGACGGGGGCAAGCTGTGCTTCGCCACCCTGCGGGACGGCTCGGACGACCTCCAGGTGATGCTCGCCCAGGCGCAGGTGGGCGACGAGGGCCTCGACTTCTGGAAGCGGGATGTCGACCTCGGCGATCACGTCGGGGTCACCGGGGAGGTCATCACGTCGCGCCGGGGCGAGCTCTCTGTCATGGCCAGCGACGTCGTGCTGACGGCCAAGTCGCTGCGGCCGCTGCCGGAGAAGCACAAGGGACTCACCGACCCTGAGGCGCGCGCGCGCCTGCGCTACGTCGACCTGATCGTGCGGCCCGAGGCCCGCAGGGCCGCGCACCTGCGGGCGACCGTTGTGCGCAGCGTGCGCGACTCGCTGCACCGGCGCGGCTTCGTCGAGGTCGAGACGCCGGTCCTGCAGCTGGTCCACGGAGGGGCGAACGCCCGGCCGTTCCGGACGCACATCAATGCCTACGACATGGACGTGAACCTGCGCATCGCCACCGAGCTGCACCTCAAGCGGCTGGTGGTCGGGGGGATGGAGCGCGTCTTCGAGATCGGCCGCCAGTTCCGCAACGAGGGCGCGGACTCCTCGCACAACCCCGAGTTCACCTCGCTCGAGGTGTATCAGGCGTACGCCGACTACCAGGACATGCGCGTGCTGACGCAGGAGCTCATCCAGGAGGCCGCGACGGCTGCCTTCGGGGCCCCAGTGGCCCGGCGGATCCAGCCGGATGGCTCCGTGGCGGAGTTCGACCTCTCCCACGAGTGGCCGGTGATGACGGTCCTGGAAGCGGTGTCCGCCGCGGTGGGCGAGGTGGTCGACGCCGAGACGCCGCTGGCCCGGCTGCTCTCGCTGGCCGCGGCCCACGGGATCGAGGTCGAGCCGGGCAGCGACTGGCCGATCACGCTGGAGACCATCTACGAGGAGCTCTGTGAGGCGACCACCACCGTCCCCACCTTCTACGTCGACTTCCCCAAGGAGCTCGCACCCCTGACCAAGGCGCACCGCCGCGACGCTCGGTTCGCCGAGAAGTGGGACCTCGTCTGCTGGGGAGCCGAGCAGGCGACCGCCTACAGCGAGCTGAACGATCCGATGGACCAGCGCGCGAGGTTCTACGCGCAGTCGCTGCGCGCCGCAGCCGGCGATCCCGAGGCGATGGTGGTCGACGAGGACTTCCTGGCCGCCCTCGACTACGGCATGCCGCCCACGGGGGGGCAGGGCATGGGGATCGACCGGCTCATCATGACCCTGACAGGCATGAGCATCCGCGAGACGATCCTCTTCCCGATGGTCAAGCCCCTGTAGGGGCAGGCGTCCTCGCACCGCCCGAGGCAGTCGGCCCGATCCTCGACGGCGTTCCTCCCATTTCTGTCAGGGCACTCGCTTCGTTGTGCTTCGCTGAGCCTGACCCCCATACGGTGGCGTTACGCGCCCTCGACGGGGGGGCGTGTCCAACTCGGCGGACGAAGCTGGCTCCACCCGGACAGCTCGTCCAGAATGACTGAGCGCGCCAGCCCCCGCCGCACGCGCCGGCGGGACTGTGCCGCCGGGACTGTGCCGTGACCACTCTGGCGGGGAGCCTGTCGTCGTAGGGCCGCTCTGGGGTGGGTGACGGGACTCGAACCCGCGACCACTTGGACCACAACCAAGTGCTCTACCTGCTGAGCTACACCCACCATGCGCGCTTGGCGAGAGCCCCGCGGCGCAGCGAAGTCTACCGGAACGCCGTGACCGCCCGGCCACGCTGAAGGGCGCACGACCTCACCCGACGAGGCCTCGCGAACGGGCGTGCCGAGCCCTCGCAGCCCCTGACCCCGGGTTGTGCAGCCCACGTACGGGCCAAAGGGGGCCGTGCCGACCAGATCCCGCCGGTCGAGCCCGTCGAGACCGCGTGCTACTCCCCGTCCGCCGGGGTGTCGGTGTCGCCGGCAGCCTTCCTGGCCTCGTCGGTGCTCGGACCGGGAGGCGTGACGAAGACGGTCCGTCGGTAGTACCGCAGCTCGGCGATGGAGTCGCGGGTGTCTGCCAGGGCGCGGTGGCCGCCGGTCTTGGGCCGGGCCGCGAAGTAGACGCGCGGGTACCAGCGGCGCACCAGCTCCTTGACCGAGGAGACGTCGACGATGCGGTAGTGCAGGTGCGCGTCGAGCGCGGGAAGGTCGCGCGCCAGGTATCCGCGGTCCACATGGACGCTGGACCCCGCCAGAGGCGCCCTACCGGCCTCCGGGACGTGGGAGCGGATGTAGGCGAGGACCCGCTCCCCTGCCTCGGCAAGGGGGATGCCGTCCGGTATCTCGGTCAGGAGGCCCGAGGTCGTGTGCATGGACAGGACGACCTGCTCCATCGTCTCCAGGATCGACAGGTCGGGCGGGCGCACCACGAAGCTGCAGCCGGCGTCGAGCTCGGTGAGATCCCCGTCGGTGACGATCGCTGCGATCTCGACGATCTGGTCGCGGCTCAGGTCCAGTCCGGTCATCTCCAGGTCGATCCAGACCAGTCGATCGGTTCGGGCATCGCTCACGTCCCGAACCCTAACGGGGCCGGTGGAGTGCCCGGGGGCGACGAGCGGGGGCTACACGTGGGAGGGCGGTTCGGCCTGCTCCGCCGCGGCGGTGAGGTACTCGATCATCCGATCCATGGGGATCACGTCGCGAGGGGCCCGAGCGCCGGTACCGGCTCGCTGCCAGGGGTGCGGTCCGGTGAGGGGTCGGAAGTTGACGTGGCGGGCGGCGAGGCGCGCGAGCTGCGCCTCGAACGATGGAGCATCTGGGACCTTCCCTGCGCCGGAGGCCGCCGAGGATCCCCCGTCTGGCGAGCTCGGGCCCACGGGCGATCCCTCGGGCAGGCTCGGGTCGTCCCCGATCCCGGCCAGGTCCAGCGCCGAGCCCCGCCACAGGTTCGCTGCCAGGACGCTCAGCCTCGGGAAGGCCCGGTACTCGCGAGCCTGCTGGTCGGGGAGGTACTCGCCCCACAGCTGCGCCTGGCCACCCAGGATCCGCCCCCCGCCCGGCGCGGTCCGTGCTGGCGCAGAGGGATGCCACGCGGCGACGTCCGCGACGGTGAGCGGCGCGGAGATGGACAGGGGCTCGTCCGGAGCGAACGCCTCGCCGTAGTCGAAGTACGTCGGCAGCACCGGCGTCATGATCACGTCGTGGCCCGCCTCGGCCGCCCGATGGCCGACGTGCTCCGATCGCCACGGCATGATCACGGTCTCGACCGGCAGGCCGCCGGCGACGAACGCGTCGTCCCAGGCGATCGGTCGGCGACCCACCAGAACGGTGAGACCGCCTGGGGCGGGCAGCCCGGCACGCCGAGCTCCGGGATGGCCGCGAGAAGGGCGCAGGCATGGCCGGGCAGGTCCACCTCCGGGACGAGGGTGATGCCGTGACGGGCGGCATGATCGCCGATCTCGCGGAGGTCCTCCCGGGAGTAGAACCCACCGTGCGGAGTCCCGTCGACGTTGGCGGGGTCGGGCTCCTCCCCGTACCGGCCGTGCCCGATCCAGGTGGCGGAGCGCCACGAGGCGATCTCCGCGAGCCGCGGATAGGCGGCGGATTCGACGCGCCACCCCTGGTCGTCGGTCAGGTGCAGGTGGAGGCGGTTGAGCCGGTGGAGGGCGGCCAGCTCGATCCAGCGCAGCACCTCCGTCACCGTGGCGAAGTGGCGGGCGACATCGAGCATGAGCCCGCGGTACTCGAACGCCGGGGCATCCTGGATCGTCACCTCTGGGAGGAGCCAGTCGTCGCGGCGCAGCGCTCCCTCGCGCCATGCCGCGTCCGGCAGCAGCTGGAGCAGGGTGATCGCGGCTTGGCGCACGCCGTCGGGCGAGCTCGCCGCGATCGTCGTCCCGGCCCGCGAGGTGGCCAGTCGATAGCCCTCGTGTGGCAGGCCAGGGTCGTCCTGGATCCGGATGTGCAGGTGGGGCGCCGCCGGGTCCGGCGGGCCGGGCAGGGGGTCGAGGACGCGCAGGGCGAAGCGGCCGACATCGGTCCAGGGACCCTCGATGTGGACCGGACCGTCCAGGGCCACCCTGCCCGTGGATGCGCAGGACCGCGGTGGCCAGAGCAGGACGTTGTCGGATGCCATGCGCGGATACTCCTCCAGCCGACGGCGGTGGTGTCGCGCGGAGCGTCAGCGCAGTGAGTCCAGGAACTCCAGGAGTGGGCCCTCGATGGGAGTGGACCACCCGGTCGCCCTGAGCCGCACTGTTCGGGTCGACGCGTGGTGGCATAGCGTGGGCCGATGGAATGCCCGATGGTCCTCACCACGAGTCCGAGGATGCGCTCCTGATGGGGACGCGCTGGGGCGGGACGGTCGCATGGGGGGCGGCGCTCATGCTCGCCGTCGTCGCGGTGGCGGGCTGCTCGGCTGAGGCAGGGCTGCCGGCCGAACCGCAACCGTCCTCGCTGGATGGTGCATCCACCTCGCCCAGCGCATCGCCGGCGCCTGCCGGATCAGCGGCCTCGCCGACACCGTCCGCCAGCAACCCCGAGACGAGTGTTGCCCCGACGCAGCCCTCTCCACTGGCCGATCCGCCGCCCACGTCCGGACCTGTTCGGCTGGAGCGCTGGTTCGACACGGCGCTCTCGGGTGGCGGGCTGCGCCTCGGGGCTGAGCGGGAACGGACGAGCTCCTACCGCTCGTACAACGTGACGTACCGGAGCCAGGACCTGCGGATCTCCGGGGTGATCAACATTCCCAATGGCCGCGGCCCGTTCCCTGCAGTGGTCCTGGCACATGGATACATCGACCCCGCGGTCTACGTCAGGGGGCAGGGCATGCCCCGGGAGCGTCGTCAGCTGGCCGCCGCCGGCTTCATCGCGCTTCACGTCGACTACCGCAACCATGCAGCCTCCGACGATGATCCGGCGCTGCGCCGCACTCTCCGACTGGGGTACTCGGTGGATGTCCTCAACGCGGTCAACGCCCTGCGGGCCAGCAAGGACGTGCCGGTGGACGACGACCGGATCGCCCTCATGGGCCGTTCCATGGGTGGCGGTGTGGTCTACAAGGCACTGGAGATGGCTCCCGGCCTCGTCGACGCGGGTGTCGTGTTCGCAGCGGTGTCGTCGGAGGAGTCGGAGAACCATAGGCAGTTCGCCAGCCCGTCTCCGTACTGGAACTACGTCGAGAACAGGTGGGGTACCCCCAAGCAGAATCCCGACTTCTGGGAAGGGGTCTCCGCGGACGCCCATTTCGACCGCATCACCGAGCCGGTGCTCATGCACCACGGGACGGCTGACGCCACGTGCCCTCCCGCGTGGGCCACCCACACCGCCAAGGCCATGAAGAGCGCTGGGGTCGATGTCACCCTGCAGTGGTACCGGGGCGAGGGGCATACGTTCGGCCCCGCGTTCGACGAGGCGATGGAGAGAACGGTTCGCTTCCTGCGGGCCAACCTCGACTGAGAAGGCGGGGCGCCGCGGCAAGGATCGGGTACGGGGGACCGGGCCCAGCACGGATCAGGGACGGCGACGAGCGCGGGGGTGCGGGATGCCGATGTCAGTACTCGATGAGACGATCCCTGCTACGTCGGCGGCGGGGCCAGGGTCGGCAGGGCAGGCGATGGAGGGATGAGGATGGGCACAGGTGGGTCGGTGGCGATGGAGGCGACGGTCGAGGAGGCTGGGGCCAGGGTCGGCTCGCCGAGTCGGCGCGAGAGCCCGGGTCCGGTCGCGACGCGAGTCGTCGGCTCGCCCCTGGGAGAGCTCGTGCTTGTGGCCGGGGAGCGGGGCCTCCGCGAGATCCGGTGGCCCGATTCGGAGTGGACCGAGGGCACCGGTGCCCTGCCCGTCCCTGGGCCGGAGACGCACCTGAGGGCGCAGGACGCGCAGCGCTGGGGAGGCTGCGACCAGGGGACGGCTCGCGCCGAGGCGCATCTCGATGACGTCGCCCGGCAGCTCGACGAGTACTTCCGGGGGGCTCGTCAGGCCTTCGACCTCGCCCTCGACCCCGTCGGGACCCCGTTCCAGCAGCGCGCGTGGGCTGTGCTGAGGACCATCCCGTTCGGGGAGACGTTCAGCTATGGACAGCAGGCGGCTGCTCTCGGGGATCCGAGGTCGACTCGGGCTGTGGGCAGCGCGAATGGCAGGAACCCACTGCCGATCGTCGTGCCATGCCACCGGGTCATCGGCGCCGACGGCACGTTGACCGGGTTCTCGGCGGGCTTGGGCCGCAAGAAGTGGCTGCTGGAGCACGAGCGGCAGGCCCGGCCGGCCTCCTGAGCCGCCTCCCGAGTCACAGCGGCGCGTGAGCCCGGCGCTCCTGTCGGGGCCGGGGCCGGGGCCACGCCGGGGCCGGGGCCACGGGGCCTCAGGCGATGGGGCGGTGGATGGCGTCGCGATGGGCCTCGGATAAGCGGGTCGAGGGCCGCGTGAGCCGGCGACAGCCGCGTCGGCGAGCGCGCCACGGGCTCACGAGCAGGGCCCAGGGAGCGTCAGGTCAGGTCAGTGACCCGGGCACCGCTGCTCGGTCGGCACACCGGCGAGTGCCTCGTCGACGTGCTTGCCGCATCCCGACCAGGTCGCTTTGCCACACACCGAGCACGTGATACGGCTGCACATCCTGAAGCTCCCATCACCGATGTCGAGGGCGATTCTAGGCTCCCAGCGCCGGCAGGTGGACTGGCTGCCGGCCAGCCCCTCCCTCGCCCGGCGGGCGGCCGGGTCCTCTCAGCGGGCCGTGGAGCTCCTCGCCACCGCGCGCCTGCGGGTCTGACGAGCGCCGTCCCTGACGTCGACCTCGCCGAGCCGTGAGACCGCTTCGAGCTCGGCTGCGAGGCAGTCCACGAGAGCGTCCGCATCCGGGATCGCGGTCGGATCGATCGTGAGCGCGATGTGCGCCTTCCCGTTGTAGCTGATCAGCGCGGCCGTCATCGGGGAGCGGCCACGGGTCAGGAACGGGAACATCGACACGACGGGCGCCCCAGCAAGGAAGAGCGGCACCGCGACTCCGGGGACGTTCGTCGTGTTGATGTCCAGGCTGTCGGCCAGCGCCCCGAGGGCTGAGCGCAGGACCGGTCCGGGCAGCCGGCTCAGGCTCTGGGTCAGCGCCTGGCTGAGCAGGTGCGACCCCGCCGACTGCTCCATCCGCGCAAGGCGGGCGACGTCTGCTATTCGAGCGGCGGGATGGCGGATGCCTGCGGGCAGGCTGCAGACCTTGAGCAGCATGTCGTTGCCACCGTGCTCGATCGAGTCGGCCGCCCTGGTGTTCACCGGCATCGTGACGGTGACAGAACGCAGGGGCAGACCGTGCAGGTCGTGGTAGCGCTTGAAGCCACCCACGAGGGCGGCCAGATACGCATCGTTGAGGCGTCCACCGCCGGCGTGACCGGCCGCCTTGAGGCGGCGGACATCGGCCTCGAGCGTGACGTACAGGTCATCGGGGGACTTGGTGCGCGGCAGGGGGCTGCCAGGCCCGGGCAGCACGTCGCTGAACCGCACAGCCGCCGCGCCAGCCTCGAGCAGCGACCGGGCAGCGTTGCGAGGGTGCCGCACGCCGGCGCTGGCACGCCGGAGCAGCCCTGTAGCCGCGCCCAGCTGGTCGGTCTCCTGGGTCACGCCGGCCAGCACCCTCTCCGCGGCACGCCGTACGCGGGCCCGGGCGACTGCCGGGAGCTCGCCGAGCTCCTCGGGCGTTGGGCCCGCGCTGTTGATGTCGAACAGCAGCCCGGCGATGGCCACAGCCCCGATCCCGTCGGTGATGACGTGGTTCATCACCATGATCACAGCCGCCTGCCCTTGGCTGAGCCCGGTGACGACCGTCATCCGCCACGGCGGGCGCCCGGCCGGGAAGTCGTCCTGTCGGAGCTGCGAGGCCAGCCGCAGGAGGTCCGCCTGGCTCCCGCCCGGCAGGTGCATCCAGCGCAGGTGGTAGCTCAGGTCGAAGTGCGGGTCGAGCTCCCAATGGGGGCGCAGGCCCGTCAGCGGGCTTTCGACCACCCGGTGACGGAGCCGGGGGACGATGCGCGTGAGCCGCTCGACGCGGTCGGTCAGTCGGGCGGGGTCGGGCTCGGCGCTGAGCTCGACGACGCCCACGATGCGGAACCGCAGCGAAGGGTCGGCCTCGGCCTGCCACATCAGTGACTCCGCCGGGGTGAAGGGCAATGTCTCGGGAACGGTCTGATCCTGCGCGCTCACGGGGGTCCTCGTCCTGGGATGGGTGGCGGTCCCCTCCTGCCGGGTCCGGGCCTGCGCTCCGAATCCCCGGGGGTGGTGTGGCCCTTGCCTTCGACCACCCGGGACGCTTGGACGCCAAGATTACGCGGTGGCTGGGGGTCCCCTGTCCACCCACTCGTGGCCTGACCAATGGCGACCGCACGGAATGGGGCCCGCCCAGCCGGGTGGCTGAGCCGGACCCCATTCCTCTTCGTGTGTGATCAGCCAGTGACTGAAGTCACTGCTCGCGCCTGCCCGTCACCAGGTACCAGGCGATTGCGCCGGCCGACCCGAAGGCCGCGATGACCAGCAGCCAGGCGCCGCTGACTCCATCGCTGGGTGCTCCGTTGCCGCCGGGAACGGCCGAGGGGGTCTCCTCTGCGTCGCCACCGGAGCCGCTGGCGTTGTCGTCGCCACCGGTGCTGGAGCCACCGCTGCCATTTTCGTCGCCACCGGAGCCGGAGCCGGAGCCGCTGCCGTTGTCGTCGCCGTCATCCGTCCCTGTCGCTGGCGGGGACGCCTCTGCGGCGGTGACGGGCTCGGTGATGGGGGTGGCCTCTGTCTCTCCGGTCGAGGTGGTCGCGACTCGGTAGAAGGTCATGCCCTCAGAGCCCGGAGGGATGGTCAGGTCCTCGCCGGTCCCACCTTCCACGGCCACACAGTTCTCGCCGTTCTCGTCGCACATGTACCACTGGTACGCCTCCACTCCCTCAACGGGCGGGGCATCGATGGTGCCACCCCTCGCGTCAGGCGGTGTCCCTGCCGAAGCCGGTGGGACGGGCGGAGTGGCCGCCGGCGAGGAAGGAGCCGGTGTGGACGGAGGCGGTGTGGACGCTTCCGGGGTGGAAGGAGCCGGTGAGGTAGGCGGCGGTGAGGAAGGAGACGGGACCTCGAAGTCGGTCATGGATCCGTTGAACGTGAAGCTCGTGACGTATGTGTCTGTCGCGGGCCCGGTGCCTGCGTTGACGCCGTAGCGGGCGACCGGCCTTGTGCCGACCAGATCCTGGAAGTCCGCCCAGCTTCTCAGTATGTCGCCACCACCGTCCACGTCGCCGCACGCACTCTCGGCGCCACTCATCCACCATTGGGCATCAGCAGCGGTGGCCTCATCCCAGACCGTCCAGGCATTGGTAACAGACCCGCCGTTGTAGGCAGGCTCATAATTGAGGTAGCGCAGCACCGATCCGCACCTGATCTCCAGCGTGATGGTCGCCGGTTGGGTGGACTGTGCATAGATGGTGTAGGCCAGATCTTCAACGTCTCCGACCGTCACCTCTGCCGCCGACTTGAGGAACTGGAACTTGTCCTCCGCGCCTGGCGTCCTGATCCTGAGCGCCCCGGTGCCGTCGGGATTGCCCGCGGGAGCCTCGACGAACTCTCCCGTTGCTCCACCCCTGACGTTCGCGCTGCGCCAGCCCCCTTGACCCGAGCCTGTGACTGTGTCTGCCCACGCCGGAGTCCCCACGAGAACGGTCGCCGCAACGCAGGCGGCGCCCGCGCCGACGGCGATCAGTCCCCGTGCCGTCATCATTCCCTGTCTCATCAGCATCCCCTTCGGGTTCGTCGCGCCGACGTTCGACGCGGAGCAGCGTCAGATTGGCACGCGGGTATCTCCGAATGCGCGAGGGATGGGCCATCCAGGGCGCAAAATCGTCGGGCCAATCGCCTTTCGCGCACATTTCGGGCTGGCATCTCGTGAGCCGACTTCCCTCGCGGATTGGTCACGTACGAACAGGCGGGAACGTCCGTGATCGGACCCGGCGACGTCTGCGGAGCCGGAAATGGGGCCCGACCCAGTCGTCAGGACTGGACCGGGCCCCATTCGCTACGCGCTCAGCGCGGGGCTGGCGTCAGTGCTCGTGCCTGCCCGTGAGCCGGTACCAGGCGAGCGCGCCGGCAGAGCCGAACGCCGCGATGACCAGCAGCCAGGCGCCGCTGACGCCATCGCTGGGTGCTCCGTTGCCGCCGGGAACGGCCGAGGGAGTCTCCTCAGCGCTGCCACCGGAGCCGCTGCCTTCCGAGCCGCTGCCGTTGTCGTCGCCACCGGTGCTGGAACCGCCGCTGCCGTTGTCATCGCCGTCGCCGGACCCGCTTCCTGAGCCCTCGCCGTTACCGGACCCGCTTCCTGATCCGTCTCCGTCGCCGGAGCCGCTACCGGAGCCCTCACTGGGTGGCGTGGCCGAGGCCGAAGGCGGAGTGGTGGTGGGTGGAGTGGTGGTGGGCGGAGTAGTGGTGGGCGCACCCGGCGCGTTCACCTGCACCGTGACGGTGCCTTCAGCATCCGCGTTCTCCAAGGAGTCAAGCTCGATGGTGCATGCGCCGCCTGGGCTGTCAGCGGGCGCAGACACGGTGATGGTTGACGACTGGGGGGATGCCGCTGGGGGCTGGTTGACGTTCGCGTTCGCCACCGGCTCGAAGGCAACCGGATCTGCCTCCACCGTGCAGATGTCCGGAGTGGTTGACGTCGGTTCACCCGACGTGGTCAAGCCACCAGTCCCTGTGAGGACGTTGGCGACGTTCTCAGTCGTGGGCTGATTGACTCCGCTCAAGGCCACCGAGACCTGGACGTCCGCGGATCCGCCGGGATCGAGCGGCGAGGCCGCGCTGCCGGACAATGTCAGAACGGGTGGGCCGAAGTCGAACGACCTGCCGTCGAACGTGAAGGAATCCACAAAGGCGGTGCCATGTCCGGACTCACCGTCGACTCCGTTGATGACACGCACCGAGGCATTCACGGAACTGTCAGCGAGAGTGTTGTTCCCTTCGGGGTCCACCAGCTCGAGCATTTCCGCCCACGTCAGGCTGTTGAATGCCCCGCCGGGGGCGGCGCACGTGCCGCTGTCGGCCCAGAATGCTGCCTCCTTCAGGTTGTGAATCTGCCAGCCCGAACTCGCGGGCATCATGAAGTGGGCGCTGCAATCGTCATCGCTTTCGGAGTCCGTGTTCTCCAGCCGCAACGTCACTCGTGGGCCTTCGGTGGCACCCTCGGACCTAATCCTGATCCTCATGTCACCGATAGAGGCCAATGATGAACCGGAGAATTGTGTGGTGTGAAGACCCACCGCGTAGCCGGTCGTCGGCGACAGCTGTGCAGCTCCCGCCCCACCAGCGCCGTCTGCGTTGGTCCAGCCTGCATTCACCGTCCTTTGACCTGACGCCGTCCCCCCCTCCACGACCAGCTTCCAGCCCTCCAATTCCCCCGGTCCCGCAGCGAGCGACGGAATTGCCGCCACGACCAAGCTGGCAGCCGCCCCCGCTGCGATCCATGTCATTGTTCGCCGGCTTCTCGCCCTTTGGCGGCCGGCAGGTCTCGGGTTCATGTGCATCCCATCTCAGAGTAGACGCCGTCGTCACTGCCCGTACCGAAGTGACCGGATCAGGTTGACAGGAAGTTAGGACCGTTGCACGCCGACGAAACGGATGATCTTGATATTCTGTTGCGCGGAACGAGTTGGCGCTATGCCGACGTTCACCGGGCATGGCCTCGCTCGGCTCCTGTCATGCTGGGTGCCGCGGCTGGAGAGGTGGACGTGGAGGGACAGCCTCGGCTCGGTGTTGGTGAACCTGCTGCGCCCAGCCCCGGACCTTGAGCTGCAAGCATGACAAGGGCGGCGAGCCGTCTCCGGAGCAGCGGGACGCCCTGGAGGCGGACCAGCGAGCGCTCCTGGCCGCCCTCGTCGCCCATGGCGATGTGCCCCTGGGCTTCGTCGAGCACCGCGTGGCCGCCACCCGGTCCTCGCTGAAGCACAAGCGACTGCATGAGACGTGCGAGGCAGCGCCCGCTTTGGGGGCATGCCTCGGGGCGCGGTTCGGATCCCTCTTCTCGGAATGGGCACGAGACGTGCCCCCATTGGGTGGCCCCCGGACGGACGCGCAGGCCTTCGCCCGCTCCCTGCCGCGAGAGCTCCTGGACCGCAGCGCGACCCGAGAGATGCTTGCCGGCGAGGTGCGTCGTCTGGATCGCCCAGCCATACGGGCGCGCCGCTTGGGCGGGGGCCGCGGGGTGGGCGTGGCCGTCCGGCTGCCCGGGGGCAGGCTCATCGCCCGCTGACCCGCAATCGGGCCCAGCCCACCACGCGGCCGAGCTTCGCGAGCAATGGGCGATACTTGGCGCCGAGGGGCACGCACGCCGAAGCGCAACGCGTCGTGCAGCCCCCGGGCCCCCGTAGCTCAGGGGATAGAGCGATGGTTTCCTAAACCACAGGCCGCAGGTTCGAATCCTGCCGGGGGCACGTTACAGCACGTCAGGGGCACTTCTTGCCC
>CAZWXF010000085.1:0-4067 GCA_964638055.1 uncultured Bifidobacteriaceae bacterium
CGGGCCTCATCCCGCGTGGCCAGCACCATCTCCTTGAGGTCGGCCGCGTCGATGTAGCCGACCTCGGTGCTCCACGCCCGCTTGGGCAGCAGCACCCGCCGCCTGATCAGCATCAGCAGGATGCCCATGCCGGTCGCGGCCCCGAGGATCCCGCCGAACTCCACGCCCAGGATGGCCGTCCAGAGGAACGCGGGGATCGAGTAGGACAGGGCGGCCACGAGGCACAGGGGCACGACCTCGATGAACGCTCGCCTGCCGCGCTCAGCGGCGAAAGTGTTGGTGAGCAGGTACATCATGAGCACCGGGATGACCATTCCCGCCACGATGTCGATCGCCGCGGCGTGCAGCGCGACGCTGGTCAGGAACTGGGCGTCCTCGGGGACGGCGTAGTTGCGGTTGGTCCCACCCGCGATCCCCACGATGATCGGCGTGCCGACGGCCCCGAAGGTCACGGCCGATACGTCGGCGACCAGCGTCAGGCAGACGGCCGCCATCGCCGGGAAGCCCAGCGCGATCAGCAGGGGGGCCGCCACCGTCGCGGGCGTGCCGAACCCGGCCGCCCCCTCGATGAAGCAGACCAGCAGGTAGCCGACGCAGAGGAGCTGGATCCGGTGGTCGGGGCTGACCTTGAGGAACTCCAGGCGGATCAGCGCCAAACCGCCGCTGGCGCGCATGACGGCCAGGAAGCTCAGCGCGCCCACCACGATGAGCACGACCGAGCCCGCGATGATCAGGCCCTCGATCACGGATGCGCTGATGAAGACGAATGAGATGCCCCACACCAGGACGGCCAGGACGATCGTGGCGAGCAGGGCGATCGGCATGGCACGGGATGCCGGGATCCGCAGGACCACCAGGAGGACCGCGACCGAGATCACCGGCATGAGGGCGGTCAGCCATTGCGCAGCACTCACCGTCGCCTCCTGCCCATGCGCTCACGCGAAAGTTAGCGAGAGGCGCAGGGGCGTTGCCCGGATCGGGGATCGTCCCCGTCGGCGGTTGGCTCGTGTCCTCCGCCGGACCTCTCACGCCAGGGCCGCCCGCCCCGATCAGTCGTCCTCACGCAGGACCTCACGCAGGAGAAGTCCCGGTGCGCGATTCCGCCAGCGGGCAAGGGGAGGCGGCGCTCAATAGGCTGCATGCGAACCGGCGTGCGCCCGGAGGCGAGGGGGACCAGCCATGGGACCACCGCAGGCAGCCCGCAGGAACCAAAGCCCTACAACTCACAGCCCCACCACAGAGGGAGTCGCCCTGTGAAGAAGATCAGTGATCTCGACATCGCTGGCAAGACGGTCCTGCTCAGGTCCGACTTCAACGTGCCCCTGGCCAAGGACGGCTCCGGGACCATCACCGACGACGGTCGCATCGTCGCGAGCCTGCCGACCATCCGGGCACTGATCGCGGCAGGGGCCAAGGTCGTCGCCGTCGCCCACCTCGGCCGGCCCAAGGGCATCGGCTACGAGGAGTCGGGCTCCTTGGCGCCCGTCGCCAAGCGCCTCGGGGAGCTGCTCGGCCAAGAGGTCAAGCTCGCCGCGGACGTCACGGGTGACTCAGCCAGGGCCACGGTGGCTTCGCTGCAGCCCGGCGAGGTCGCCCTCCTGGAGAACGTGCGCTTCGACAAGCGCGAGGCCAGCAAGGACCAGGCCCAGCGCGCCGAGCTCGCCGCGGAGCTCGCGGCCCTGGCCGACGTCTACGTCTCCGACGGATTCGGCGTGGTCCACCGCAAGCAGGCCTCGGTCACCGACGTCGCCGAGCTGCTGCCCAACGCCGCGGGCCTGCTCGTCGAGAAGGAGGTCCGCTCCTTCTCGAAGGTGCTGGCCGATCCCGACCGCCCGTACGTGGTCATCCTCGGCGGATCCAAGGTCTCGGACAAGCTCGGCGTCATCAACAACCTCATCGACAGCGTCGACAGGCTGCTCATCGGCGGCGGCATGGCGTACACGTTCCTGGCCGCCAAGGGCCACGCGGTCGGCACCTCGCTGCTGGAGGCCGACCAGATCGACGCGGTCAAGGGCTACTTGGCCAAGGCCGAGGAGAAGGGGATCGAGCTGCTGATCCCGGTCGACACCAAGGTCGCCGCGGCCTTCCCCTCCAAGGAGGAGCCGCACCCGGAGAGCAAGGTCGTGGCCAGCTCGGAGATCCCCGACGGCTGGATGGGCCTGGACATCGGGCCCGAGACGATCGCCCTGTTCGCCAGCAAGGTCGCCGATGCCAAGACGGTCGTCTGGAACGGCCCGATGGGCGTGTTCGAGTTCGACGACTTCGCCGCGGGCACCCTGCAGGTCGCCCAGGCCATCGCGGACTCCGGCTCCTTCTCCGTGATCGGCGGCGGCGACTCCGCCGCTGCGGTCCGCCAGCTCGGCCTGGAGGACGGCTTCTCCCACATCTCCACCGGCGGTGGTGCCTCCCTCGAGCTCCTCGAGGGCAAGGTCCTGCCTGGCCTCGACGTCCTGGAAGGCTGACAACATGGCACGCAAGCCGTTCATGGCTGGCAACTGGAAGATGAACCTCGATCACCTCGAGGCCATCGCGCACGTGCAGAAGGTGGCGTTCGGGCTGTCCGCAGCCGACCTGGAGGCCGTGGAGGTGGGCGTCATGGTCCCCTTCACCGACATCCGGTCAGTGCAGACCCTCGTCCAGAGCGACAACTTGGGCCTGGTCTACGGCAGCCAGGACATCTCCGCCCAGGACAAGGGCGCGTACACCGGGGAGATCTCCGGGTCGATGCTCTCCCGCCTCGGGTGCACCTACGCGGTGATCGGCCACAGCGAGCGCCGCCAGTACCACGCCGAGGACGACGCCCTGGTCAACGCCAAGGTGAAGGCCGCCTACCGCCACGGGCTCGTGCCGATCCTGTGCATCGGCGAGGTCAAGGAGGAGCGGGAGTCCGGCATCCACGAGCAGGTCACGCTGGGCCAGCTCGACGGCGGTCTTGCCGACATCCCCGCTGATCAGGCGGAGAAGGTCGTCATCGCCTACGAGCCTGTCTGGGCGATCGGCACCGGCCTGACCGCGACCGCGCAGGACGCGCAGGACATGTGCGCCGCGATCCGCCGGCGCCTGGCCGAGCTGTACAGCCAGGACGTCGCTGACGCGATCCGCATCCAGTACGGCGGATCGGTCAAGGCAGCGAACGCGGCCGAGATCATGGCCGGAGAGGATGTCGACGGCGCGCTCATCGGCGGTGCCTCCCTGGACGCCGACGAGTTTGCGGCCATCGCCAAGTACCGCTTGGCCTGAGGCGACGCAGCCCGCCCTGCCCGTGCCCGGGGAGCACGGGCAGGGCGGGCTCTGCCGTCGCGCGGCAGGCGTCGAGAGCCGGCGCGTCCACGGCGGTGGGCCCCCCGTTGCCGCACCGCGTATCCTTGCGTCCAGTCCTGCCCGACCGATGAAGGGCCCGCCTTGATCCTCGCCCTGCAGATCCTGCTCGTGGTTCTCAACGTCCTGGTGACCGTCCTGGTCCTGCTCCACAAGGGCAAGGGTGGTGGCATGTCCGACCTCTTCGGCGGCGGTGTGAGCTCGTCACTGGGTGGCAGCTCGGTCGCCGAGCGCAACCTGGACCGGATCACGATCGGCCTGCTGCTCATCTGGAGCGCGACGATCGTCGCCCTGGGCCTGGCCGTATAGGGTCTGCCCGCTCGATCAATGCTCGTCAACTGCTGGGGAGGCAGAAGTGGCCGGTGGCAACGCGATTCGCGGCAGCCGTGTTGGGTCAGGTCCGATGGGCGAGGCCGAGCGCGGTGAGGCGGCTCCCCGACGGCGGGTGAGCTTCTACTGCGCCCGCGGTCACGAGACCACGCCGAGCTTCGCCGACGACGCGGCCATCCCCACGGTTTGGGACTGTCCCACGTGCGGCTACCCAGCCGGCCCGGACCCGGAGAACCCCCCGACCCCGGCGAAGGTCGAGCCGTACAAGACCCATCTGGCCTACGTCAAGGAGCGCCGCTCCGACGTGGACGGCGACGCCATCCTCATGGAAGCCCTGGCCCGCCGCCAGTCGCACGGCTGAACGCCCCAGCCGCTGGTCGAGCCCGTCGAGACCGGGCCCGTGTGAACGCCGGTCGAGC
>CAZWXF010000085.1:4167-12435 GCA_964638055.1 uncultured Bifidobacteriaceae bacterium
GTCGAGACCCCGCTGGTCGAGCCTGTCGAGACCGGGCCCGTGTGAACGCCGGTCGAGCTCGTCGAGACCAGAGCCCGTGTGAACGCCGGCGGGCTGGGGTCTCGACGGGCTCGACCGGCGGGCTCACAGCCCGCTGCGCTCGGCCTCCCGGCGCATCATCCCGGCCTCGTTGACGGCGCGCCACACCTCGCGCCCGCGCGCGGCGACATCGGCGGGGGAGAGGCCGAATCGCTCGAAGAGGACCTCGCCGGCTGCCGAAGCCCCGAAGTGGTCGATCGCCACGCAGGCACCCATGGGCCCCACGTACTTCCACCAGCCCTGCTCCGAGCCGGCCTCCACGCTGACCCGGGCGAGCAGCCGGGGCGGGAGCACCCAGTCGCGGTACTCCTGGGGCTGTGCCTGGAACCACTCCAGGCAGGGCAGGGAGACCACGCGGGTCGGGATGCCCTCGGCCTGCAGCTGGCGGCGAGCGACCACCGCCACGCTCACCTCCGAGCCTGTGGCCAGCAGGACCAGCTCCGGGTCCCCGCCGTCCGCCTCGGCGAGGATGTAGCCCCCGCGCCGCGCGAGCTCGGCCGGCTCCCCGGCAGCGCGGTCCAGCCCCGGGACCACCTGGCGGGTCAGCACGATGCCGGTCGGGGCGTACTGCTCCAAGGCCTCGGCCCACACCTGGACGGTCTCGGCGGCGTCGGCCGGTCGGGCCACGCACAGCCCGGGGATCGCGCGCAGGGCCCACAGGTGCTCGATGGGCTGATGGGTCGGGCCGTCCTCGCCCACTCCGATGGAGTCGTGGGTCCACACGTAGATGCTGGGGATCGCCATCACCGAGGCCAGCCGGACCGACGGGCGCATGTAGTCGCTGAAGACGAGGAAGGTCCCGGCGAAGGCCCGGGTGAGGCCGTGCAGCGTGATCCCGTTGAGGATCGCGCCCATGGCGTGCTCGCGAACCCCGAAGTGCAGCACGCGCCCGTAGGGACTGGCGTCGGCCACCGCAGAGGTCACGGGCAGGAACGAGCGCCCACCGTGGATGGTCGTTCCGTTGGAGTCGCCGAGGTCGGCCGAGCCACCCCACAGCTCGGGCACGATCGGCGCCAGGGCATTGATGACCCTCTCCGAGGCCTTGCGGGTGGCCATGTCGTCCCCGGCGCCGAAGGTCGGCAGGGCCTCCTGCCAGCCGTCGGGCAGCCGCCGCTCGATGAGGCGGTCCAGCACGAGCGCACGCTCAGGGTTCGCGATCCGCCAGCCCGCGAAGCGCCTCTCCCACTCGGATCGCAGCGACGCCCCTCGCACGGCGACCTTCCGGGTGTGCTGGAGGACCTCCTCGTCGATCACGAACTTCTCGGCCGGGTCGAGCCCGAGGGCGACCTTCGTGGCCGCGACCTCGTCCGACCCGAGGGCGGCACCGTGCGCCTTGCCGGTGTTCTGGCAGTTCGGGGCGGGCCACCCGATGATCGTACGAAGCTGGACGAGGGTCGGGACGTCGCGCTCCTCACGTCCGGCGGCCAGCGCCGCCGCGAGCCCGGCCACGTCGACCGAGCCGTCGGGGGCCAGGTCCACGAAATGGACGGCCCAGCCGTAGGCCCGGTACCGCGCCGCGACGTCCTCGGTGAACGAGACAGCCGTGTCGCCCTCGATCGAGATCCTGTTGTCGTCCCAGACGACCACGAGGTCGCCCAGCCGCTGCGTGCCGGCCAGGCTCGCGGCCTCCCCGGAGATGCCCTCCTGCAGGTCGCCGTCCGAGGCGAGCACCCAGATCGTGTGGTCGAAGACGCTGTGGCCCGGGGCGGGGTCGGGGTCGAGCAGGCCGCGGGTGTAGCGGGCGGCCATCGACATCCCGACCGCAGTGGCGATGCCCTGGCCCAGGGGCCCGGTCGTCATCTCGATGCCCAGCTCGGGTGAGTACTCGGGGTGGCCCGGCGCCAGGCTGCCGAAGGTCCGGAAGCTCTTGAAGTCGGCCAACCCGATCGGGTACCCGGAGAAGAACAGCTGCGTGTAGAGCGTGAGGCTCGTGTGCCCGCAGGAGAGGATGAAGCGGTCCCGGCCGAGCCAGACCGGGTCGGCGGGGTCGTGGCGAAGGAATCGCTGGAAGAGCAGGTAGGCCGCGGGAGCCAGCGCCATCGCCGTGCCGGGGTGACCATTGCCCACCTCCTGGACCGCGTCGGCCGCCAGCGCCCGGGCAGCGGTGACCGCCCGATCGTCGAGCGCGGTCCACTCCAGGCCGTCCAAGATCGTCCTCCGGGGCTAGGCAATGCGGACAAGGGTAGTCGGTGGCGCAGGTCGTCCTGAGTCGGCCGAGGACGGCTTCTGTGCCGAAGAGATCGCGCGAATGGGAAGAGTCGCCTGATGCGCGCCCCGGGCGCAGTCTGGCTGCGTCCTCGTCGGTCCGACGCACCTGCAGTGCGCCTTCCTCCCCCTTGCCGCCCGGCTTCTCTTGCCCGCGCGTCTCACCCGAGCCCCGGTTCCGCGACCTCTTGGATCGGCGTGCGGCGGGCCCACCCGCGTCGGCGGGTAGCATCTGCGCCGTGACGGCAGTTGAGTCCGGCTGGCTGGCGGACGACCAGGCAACCCCGGCCGGATCGCCGGCAGATCCGCTGTCGGCCGGCAGGTCGTCATCGGCTGCAGAGACTCTGGGTCGCGCACCCGCCCGTGCGCCGCACTCCTCCCCGGGGCGCCCGGCTGCCCGTCGCTGGCGCGCCTACGTGGCCCTGACGAAGCCCCGCGTGATCGAGTTGCTCCTGGTCACCACCGTCCCGGTGATGTTCCTGGCCGCGGACGGCTTCCCGCCCCTGGGCCTCACGATCATGACGCTGATCGGCGGGACGCTCGCCGCTGCCGGGGCGAACGTCATCAACCAGGTCTACGACCGCGACATCGACGCCGTGATGGTCCGCACGAAGCACCGCCCGCTGGTCACCGGCCAGGTCACAGTGGGCGAGGCGCGTGCTCTGGGCGTGGGCCTGAGCATCGGCTCAGTGCTGCTGCTGGCCCTCACGGTCAACGTCCTCTCGGCTGTCCTGGCCGGGACGGCGATAGCGTTCTACGCCTTCCTCTACACCATGCTCCTGAAGAGGCGGACCTCGCAGAACATCGTCTGGGGCGGGGCCGCGGGCTGCTTCCCGGTCCTCATCGGCTGGAGTGCGGTGACCGGGTCGCTGTCGGCCACGCCGTTCGTCCTGTTCGCCGTCGTGTTCTTCTGGACCCCGCCGCACTACTGGCCGCTCGCCCTGAGGTTCGAGGCCGACTACCGGGCTGCCGGGGTCCCGATGCTCCCGGCCGTCGCCGACACCCGGCGAGTGGCGGACGCCATCATCTGGTACTCGGCGGCGATGGTCGCCGCGTCGCTGCTGCTGACCCCCGTGGCCGGTATGAGCTGGCTCTACACGAGCTCGGCGATCGCTCTCGGGGCCGTGTTCCTGGTCGAGGCCCTCGCCCTGCGCTCACGTGTGCGCTCCGGGCTGGCGGACCCCAGGGCCATGCGGCTGTTCCACTTCTCGATCTCTTACCTGTCACTGCTGTTCGCTGCTGTTGCGCTTGACCCGATTCTTTCTTGATCCAAACGGCACTTGACAGGCTGCAACGGCATGTTTCCCGCCTGTAACCTCCGGCACACGACGCCTACGTATGCTCAGGAGGAGCCATGGGTCGAGTGTGGACACTGGCCGGCGCTCTAGCCGCCGGATGCTTGATCGTTTACCTGCTCGTGGGCTTCATGGGCACCGACGCCCTGAAGTTCTCGAGCGCCGGCATCGGCGCGGGTGCCGCCGCCGCATATCTGCCGGGCAAGGCGGGACTTCCCCGAGGCTTCTACCTGCTTCTCGGGTGTGTCTTCGGCTCGCTGAGCTTCCTGCTCGGCGCGGCGGCCTTCCCCGACACCAACGTCGGCCTGGTGCTCGGCGCCATCGTGCCGATCCTCTTCAGCGCGCTGGTCGCCATGGGCACCAAGTCCGCTGAGACGCTCCTGGTCATGCTGATGGGCGCCGGGACGATGGGTGCGGTGTACACGACCGCATTCTTCGCGGACCCGCAGAGCATCAACTACACCATGCCCATCGCCCTGGGTCAGTCGATGATCGTCGTGGCCATCGGCTACATCCTGGGGACGGTCGCCAAGGTCTTCGGCCCGCAGGAGTCCCACGAGGAGCCGGCGGAGCCGACCCCGGACGAGGGCGATGAGGACTTCTCGTCCACCACCGCCATCCCCACGGTCGAGACCACGGAGGTCGCGCGATGAGCAGAGGCACGGAATCGGGCACCTCGCCCAAGAAGCTGGTCGCTCTCACGGTCGCCGCCGCGACACTGACGGCCCTGGGCCTGGCCAGCGTGCCGGGGTGGGCCGAGGAGAGTCCGTCACCGACAGAGTCACCCTCGCCGACCACCACGTCCGAGGACGGTCACAACCCGGACTTCGAGGCGCCGGAGACGGTCGACACCTACGTGGGCCAGTCGGTCCAGGTCCGCATGAACGCCGACGCGCAGCCGAACTCCAACCTGGCGAACTTCCGTTGGGCGGTCACCCAGGTCAACGCTGAGTCGACCAACAACCTCGACGTCGCCATCCCACTGCCCATGGACGAGGCGCCGATGCTGCGCTCACTCACCGGGCACGGGAACATGGCCACCGAGGTCGACGGCGGCGTGATCTTCGAGTTCCCCGGAGTCAACGGGAACCAGACCAAGCGTGTGCTCAACCTGTGGCCGCAGGAACGCGAGCTCCCGGTGAACGTCACGACCAAGTACTGGTTGGACGGCGAGGAGGTCTCGGCCAAGGACATCGTCGGCAAGAGCGGCGTGACAGTGAAGGCCGAGTACACGATCCACAACCAGACCGTCGAGACGCGCAATGTGCAGTTCGAAGACATCGCCGGTGAACCAGCTGAGCAGGAGGCCGAGTCCTCCCTGGGATTCGTCGGCATCTCCAAGGCCTTCATCCCGCAGGCATGGGCGCAGTTCGACGCCGGCCACGGCGGCATCTTCGGCGCCGATGGTCGCGGCAACTACCAGACGCAGTGGATCAGCCTGGCGTTCCTGCCCTTCGCGGAGAACGGCGAGGCGCACTTCGGCTGGTCGGCTGTCGTGCCGGGCGACCAGAAGGCCTTCATCCCCAAGATGGTGATCGAGGTCTCGCCGCTCTTCGTGCCCGCACATGCGGAGGGTGAGGAGGAGGAGGCCGCGGCCGAGGACGACAACGGAGTGCCGAAGCCGGATCTCGACCCTGCCACGTCGATGATCCAGGCTGGCGTGAAGGACCTCATCGCTGGTGTCGAGGGGATCATGGCTGCGATCCCGGACAAGGAGCCGGACCCCACGCCGCCCCCGTCACTGTCTGAGATCAGCGCCGGACTCACAACGCTGAGCCAGGAGCTCCAGACTGGCATCGACACCCTGCAGGGGGTCATCGACTCCTCCGAGGGCACCGGCAACATCGCGAACCTGACCCAGCTGGTGACCAGGGCCAAGACGGAAGCCGAGACGGCCAAGGCGGAGCTGGAGACGCAGTTCGCGAACGAGTGCTCGCCGCCGGCTGCCGGCCAGGCGGAGATGTGCGACGTCATCGAGAAGGCCATCACCGGCTACCAGGACTCGATCGACACCTACGATGAGATCCTCACAGTGCTCGCGTCCCTGGGTGAGAGCGCTGAGGATCTGGACACCGCCGTCCTCGTCAGCGTCCAGGACAGGCTCAAGACGGCGAAGACCAGCGTCGACGGTCTGCTGGAGAAGGTCAACGGCGTCATCGCTGTGCTGGCCACGGCGGGCGCGGCGGCTGACCTGGCCGCATCAGGAAAGGCCCAGATCAGCGCGGGCATCGGTGCAGCGTCCGAGGAGGTCTCGGCCTACATCGCCAATGTGGTCGCGGTCGCACAGGCCGCAGCCGCAGAGGCTGGGGACGCCGCGAGTGCAGCGGCCGCATCCGCTAACACCATCAAGGCGGAGATGGCGGGCCTCAAGCAGCGGCTGGCCGAGTCGCCTCTGCCCTACGGCGGTGGCATGAACACGGTGTACGCACCAGCTGGCAGCCCGCAAACGGTCAAGGACCAGGCAGTCGGCCTGCTGGGTGAGACGGGGCTTGCGGAAGCGGGCAACGGCGTTCAGCCCACGACGAAGCTGTTCGGTGCCTACCAGTTCATGCTGGACCCGGCTGACACCAACAAGCCGAACACGATCTGGCGCATCCTGTTGGCGCTGATCCTCGTGGCCGGCGCCGGCCTGCTGGGCTCCCGGGTCGCGAAGTCGCGGACCTGATCCCATTCAGCCCGGTCTGACCGGGTGACCCCGCAGCGGGGCGGTGGTGCCAAGAGGCATCGCCGCCCCGCTCGGCGTCTCCGCCTCTCCGCTGCGTCGTCGATTCAGCCACCTCATGGGCCCGGATCGACTACGCCGCGGGCTTGGCTCAGGCCCGGGCCAGGTACAGCCGGACGCGGGTGCCGGCCGTGCTGCCGTTGAGCGGGCCGGCTTCGATCGTCCCGCCTGAGCGTTGGGCCACGCGGCGCGCGATGTCCAGGCCGAGCCCGGTCGATCCGGCAACCGAGCTTCCCCGCCGCAGCACGTCCAAGGACGGCAGCCCGGGTCCTTCGTCGCACACCTCGACCCAGGCGAACGCAGCTTCGCGGCGCTGGCCGTCCGACCCCGCACCCGGCATCCCCGCTGGGTGCGGGGCGGTAGGCCAGGCGCGAACCAAGAGTGGGACTCCCTCTGGGGTGTGCGTGAAGACGTTCCCGATGAGGGCATCCAGGGCATCGCCCAGCTCCCGCGCGTCGCACCGGACCGGGACGGATCCGTCGGGAACAGCGATCGTCATCGTGCGCTGCTGGTCCTCGGCGAGCACCGACCAGAACGCGGCCCGCTCGCGGGTGACGGCCGCCAGGTCCGCGACGGCGGTGCCGGATTCCCGCAGGGGTCGACGCGCTTCGCGGATGACCTCGTCGACCATCCGCTCCAACGCAGCCACGTCGGCGTGCATCCGTTCCGCGTCCTCGGTGTCGGTCAGCGAGTCGGCGTCAAGGCGCAGCGCCGTGACGGGTGTGCGCAGCCGGTGAGCCAGGTCCGCCACCTGCTCCCGCTCAAGGGCGAGCAGCTCACGGACCCGGGCTGCCAGGCGATTGAGCGCTGTGCCGGCGGTGTGCAGCTCGGGGATGGGGCTGTCGGGCACCCGTGCGGAGAGGTCCCCGGCGGCGAGCCGCTCGGCGGTCTCGGACAGCGCCTGCGTGGGGCGGAGGAACGCGCGGGCCAACAGCAGGCCCAGGCCGACCGAGAGGCTCAGGAGCACCAGGCCGAGGACGACCAGGGTGACCCTGGCACGCGGGACCTCTGCGGTCAGCTCCTCGTCCGGCACGAACACGCGTAGGACGGCCTCCCCGTCGGCGGTGTAGACCGGCACCAGCAGGTCGCGGCCGCCTGACACGTCGGTGAAGAAGGCGCCTCTGTCACGGGCGAGCTCGACGGCGGCGTCGAGCGGCTGTGGGTGACCGATCACTGTGTCGTCGGGCAGGTAGATGGTCGCCTGACGACCCGTCTGCTCGGTGAACGTTGCGACGAGATCGTCGAGGTCCTGCGAATCGACGACGGGGATGCGCGAGACAAGCGGCTGGATCTCCAGGACGACCTGGCGCTGTGCCCGGTCCACGGCCATGTCGCCGACGATCACGAGCAGGGGGACCAGGAACGCCACCAGCACGGTGGATGTGGACGCCAGGAGCGTCAGCAGGATCCTCCGCCGCACGCCCTCACGGCTCCACGAGCTTCACACCCACCCCGCGCACGGTGTGCAGATAGCGCGGCTCCTGGGCGGTCTCGCCGAGCTTGCGGCGCAACCAGGAAAGGTGCACATCCACGGTCTTCTCCCCGCCGCCGTACGCCATCCGCCACACCTCGGAGAGCAGCTCACGCTTGGTCACGACCTCCCCGCAGCGGGCCATGAGGTAGGCCAGCAGGTCGAACTCCCGGGGGCTCAGCTCGAGGGGTTGGTCATCGAGGCTGGCGGCGCGGGAGCGGACGTCCATCCGCAGGCCACCCACGACCAGCTCCGAGGAGACCTGGGGAGCTGCGCTGCGCCGCAGCACCGCCCGGATACGGGCGTCGAGGGCAGAGGCGGAGAACGGCTTGATGACGTAGTCGTCCGCACCGGAGTCCAGGGCGCGCACGACATCGGACTCCTCGTCACGCGCCGTCGCAACGATGACGGGGACGCGGCTGACCGCGCGCAGCATCCGCAGCAGCTCGACGCCGTCGAGGTCCGGCAGGCCGAGGTCCAGGATGATCAGGTCGGGC
>CAZWXF010000086.1:0-10438 GCA_964638055.1 uncultured Bifidobacteriaceae bacterium
TGAGCTGAGCAGGGTCTGAGCTGAGCAGGGTCTGAGCTGAGCAGGGTCTGAGCTGAGCAGGGTCTGAGCTGGCCCAGCTCCGCCGCGCCTCGGTCGGGGTCCTTTCCGGCGTGCCTGATCGCCGGCCCGGAGTGGATCAAGCCTCGCGCTGCCGCTGCTCCTGGATCACTCGATGCAGCTCCTCGGGCCTGCGCATGTGGGGAAGCACGAGCCCATCGTCCTGCGCACAGGTGACCCGGATCGTCCCATAGCCGAGCCAGATGCCGGGCAGGTCCTGCTCCATGGTCACCTCGGTCATCGAGTCCAGTCGGATGCTCGTGATGCCGTCCGCCTCCCCTGTGCTGCCCCCCGAGGCATTCCGAGCCAGGTTGCGGGCGCGCCAGTCCACCATCAGGAGCCGACGGTCGGTGACCGCGAGCTCCTGCAACCAACGATCGGTGAACGCCTGGCCGAGGAACATGGCGCCGAAGACCAGCGACAGCAGCCCGCCCAGGGTCGGCACGACAATGATCCAATCGGGCCACGTCGGCGCGTGGCCGCTCACCAGCGTCGTGACCCATGTGAGCAATGGCTCCAGGCTCAGCGCGGCCAGGCCGCCGATGACGCAGAGCGAGCCGCCCGGGGAGGCCAGGAACGGGGCGAACCAGCTCGTCCTCGTCCGATAGACGAGGCGCTCATCCCCGTCCAGCAGGTCATGGACGCTGGGCATGATCTCCCGTCCGGCCAGGCGAGGATGAATGCGACGTGGGACGTCCCCCGCGATCGTGCTCGCCGGTGGCCCTCGCGTCAACCGGCCGGCAGTGCCGCCGACTGGGCGGCCCGGGGATGTCGGACCGGCGAACTATCCTGTGGCCCATGACCGTCACCCCTGACATCAAGCCCCGCTCCCGCCAGGTCACAGACGGCCTCGAACGCGCGGCCGCGCGCGGCATGCTGCGGGCGGTCGGGATGGGGGACGTCGACTTCGCGAAGGCCCAGATCGGGATCGCGTCGAGCTGGAACGAGATCACGCCCTGCAACCTCCCGTTGGATCGCCTCGCGCGGGCGGCCAAGGAAGGCGTTCACGGCGGCGGCGGCTTCCCGCTTCAGTTCGGGACGATCTCCGTCTCCGACGGCATCTCGATGGGCCACGAGGGGATGCACTTCTCGCTGGTGAGCCGCGAGATCATCGCCGACTCCGTCGAGGCGGTCATGCAGGCCGAGTGCCTCGACGGCATGGTCATGTTCGCCGGGTGCGACAAGAGCCTGCCGGGGATGCTGATGGCTGCCGCGCGGCTCGACGTGGCCAGCGTGCTCGTCTACGCCGGCTCGATCCTGCCCGGCCGGGTGGGTGACCGGGACGTCACCATCATCGACGCCTTCGAGGCTGTCGGTGCGTGCGCCCGCGGCCTGATCACCCGGGAGGAGGTCGACCGGATCGAGCGGGCGATCTGTCCCGGCGAGGGCGCCTGCGGGGGGATGTACACGGCGAACACGATGGCCTCGGCCGCCGAGGCGATGGGCATGAGCCTGCCCGGGTCCGCGGCCCCGCCAGCCGTGGACCGCCGCCGCGACAGCTACGCGCGCCATTCGGGCGAGGCCGTCGTCGACCTCATCCGGGCCGGGATCACCGCGCGCGACATCATCACGAAGCAGTCGCTGGAGAACGCCATAGCGGTCGTCATGGCGCTGGGCGGATCGACCAACGCGGTGCTGCACCTGCTGGCCATCGCGCACGAGGCCGACATAGACCTGGTGATGGACGATTTCCACCGGATCGGCTCGCACGTGCCACTGCTGGCGGACCTCAAGCCGTTCGGCCGCTACGTGATGAGCGACATGGACCGAGTCGGGGGCGTGCCGGTCGTCATGCGGGCCCTGTTGGACGCCGGTCTCCTGCACGGCGACTGCCTCACGGTGACCGGCCGCACGATCGCCGAGAACCTCGCCGACATCGCCCCGCCGGACCCCGACGGCACGATCCTGCGCGCGATCAGCCAGCCCATGGGCGGTGCCGGGGGCATCACGATCCTCGGCGGATCGCTGGCCCCCGAGGGAGCGGTGGTCAAGAACGCGGGCATCCCGGTGAAGGTGTTCGAAGGCCCTGCCCGCGTCTTCGAGCGGGAGCGCGCGGCCATGGACGCCCTCGAGGACGGCACCATCCAGGCCGGTGACGTCGTGATCATCCGGTACGAGGGGCCCAAGGGAGGCCCGGGGATGCGCGAGATGCTCATGATCACAGGAGCCATCAAGGGCGCCGGGCTGGGCAAGGACGTCCTGCTCATCACGGACGGCCGGTTCTCCGGTGGCACGACGGGCCTGTGCGTGGGACACGTGGCGCCCGAGGCCGTCGACGGCGGGCCCATCGGGCTGGTGCGTTCCGGTGATCGCGTCCGCATCGACATCCCGAACCGAGGCCTCGACCTGCTCGTCGACCCCGCCGAGCTCGAAGCTCGACGTGCGACGTGGGAGCCGCTGCCCCCGCGGTACGACCGTGGCGTCCTGGCGAAGTACGCCCGCCTTGTGGGATCTGCGTCCAGGGGCGCCGTTTGCGACTGATTCCGCCCTGTGTAGAGTACGCCCGGCCAGACTAGATCGACGCAGAGTTACGTCGACGGGCTTTCGGGGAGGAAGCCCAAGTCTGCGGGGGAGTGTGGGGGCGCTACAGCCTCATCCTCGGCTGCCTGCCGGCCTGGCTGCACCGCTTGGGGGCCCACGTACCCGGCGCTCGGGGATTCCGCACGGTGCACAGCCCAACCTCGCACCAGCACCGGGAGATACCTTGAAGAAGCGTTCGGCTGCCATCGTGTCGGCCTCTCGCACCGCAGTCCTCATCACGTGCACGTCGTGCAAGCAAGAGATGCATCCGCCCGATGAGTCTCCGGGCCGTCTCTGCCCGTGTTGCCACGAGGCGGCACAGACCGGCACGGCGACGCCGCTGCCGACGGCACAGGAACTGGCTGGCATGGTTCGATCGCAGAAGGTTCTCCGATGACGTCGACGGGCTGGGCGGATCTCGGCGGTAGCGACGGGGGCGGAGGCAGCAGCAACCTCGGGCAGGGGGCAGTTGGGGGAGCACTGCCGCCCGAGGCCAGAGTGAGTCCGCACGCCGCGCGGAGCGGGTCAGTGCCGTTCTTCACAAGTTTGCCGTAGGGCTCGCGATCCTCGGTGTCATCTCTGCAGTCCTGGTGCTGTTCCTGCCCAGTCACTGGGAGCATGCAGCGGCGTTGGCTCGCGCCGGCGCGACAGGCCCGGGTGAGCCGGGGACCACTGAACGGTGGAACTGGGAGCATCAGGTCGCTGCGGCGCGGGAGGCCGGGCTCGCTTCTTGGTGGACCACGGCGATACTGACGTCTGTCAGCATCCTGCTCGGAACACTGTTCTACTGGGCGATCCTCATGACGGCCTCCATCCACCTCAGGCACATCTCGGAGCGCACATCGTGACGCACTGCCACTAGAGGTCCGGAGCCTGAACCTGACGCTGATGCCGTCACTGACGCCACCATCCTCCTGATGCAGACCCTCGCTGCGATCGGCGAGCGCTCCATCTCCCACGGAGTTGACGCAGCGGTAGACAACGTGCTCGCCGGCGACCGGCGGCTGGTTCGCCATCATCTCCGGGCGAGGGTGGAGTCACCACGTCAGGTAGCCACGGCAACAGCAACGGAGTTCTGGCGTGAGCAGATCGCAACGGGCAAGCACGTATCGGGGTCGGTGGACCTCACGCGCGGATATCGCTTCTCGCATGAGCCTTCCGTGCATCCGAGAGACCTGAAGCGCTGGCCTGGTCGGCAGGATCGGACGCGGGAACCGCTCCGCGGAGCACGGGACGCTGCGTCGACGTCGCCGCGGCTCAGGCGCGCCCGGCAACCAGCGGCAGTTCGGGGTTGGGGCGCAGCGTCGCCTTGATGCACCCGGCTCCCGGGCCAGCGGCGGCGACGCGCAGCCCGTCACGCCACTCGTCCAGGCCATAGGTGTGGGTCACGATCCCGTCCACCGGGTACTTCTCGTCACCGAGCCACTCCACGACCTGGGCCATCGTGTGCCGACCGCCCAGCTGCTCTTCGTGCCCGAGGTTCACCGTGCCCAGGATGGTCAGCTGCCGGGCCCAGATCAGTGACCAGTCGACGGTCTGCCTGCCCGCGGCTCCGATGAGCACGAGCGAGCCCGTGGAGCGCAGCAGGTGCAGGGACAGGTCGATCGAGTCAGCGGAACCGACCGCGTCGAACACCGCGTCGACACCGTCCACGAGGATCGGCGTGCGCGTCATCCGCGGATGCAGGAGCCGCCCTCCGTCGGCCTCGGCCAGCGCGGCCACCGCGCCCCCCCCGCTGGGCAGGGTTCGACTCGCCCCGGCCCGCAAAGCCGCGGCATCCGCGAAGGGCCCGCTGGTCAGCACGATGATGTCGAGGTCCGGGTGCAGCATCCGCAGCGCGGCGGTGACAAGCAGCCCGATCGTCCCCGCGCCGATGACAACAGCCCTCTCGCCCCTGCGTCGCCAGCGCAGCGCCGCATGCAGCGCGATGGACGCGGGCTCGGCCAGGACCGCGCGCGTCGAGGGGATGTCGCCGACCGGGTGCAGTTGTGTCTCGTGGGCGACTGCTACCTCACCCCAGCCACCGCCGAGCTGCGCGTCGAACCCCAGGGATGGGCCTGGACACCCGGCCACGGGCTGGTCCAGCCGGTCGCAGACCCCGGGATCACCCTCGGCGCAGGCCCGGCACAGCCGCTCGACCCCGCGCTGGGCGCACGAGAGCAGCGGAGTCACTGCTACCCGGTCGCCCGCCGCGACCCGCGTGACGCCCGGCCCTGCCTCCTCGACCACGGCCACCACCTCGTGGCCCGGGACCTGCCGAACAGCGGGGTAGAACGCGCTGAGCACGAACGACAGCTTCGCGTGCGCCACGCCCAGGTCGCTGCCGCAGATCCCGGCCAGCTCGGGGCGCAGCCGTACCCAGCCCGGGGCGTCCGGAAGGCGGGGCTCGGCGAGGTCGTCGACGAGGCGGAACACGCCGCCCGGCCCCCAGCCGGCCTCGTGCCCGAGCCCCCGTGGGAGCCGCTGGGCGGCCAGGGTCAGCACGTAGCGCTGCGTGGACAGGTCAGCCAGAACGGCTCGCATCGCGGCTCCCTCTGCGCCCCCAGGGGCGGTCTGATCGGTCGATTCGGTGGGGCGCTCGGCTCCGCCGGGGAGGCCGGCTGGGTCGGTGGGCGCTCGGGTCGGTCGGTTGGTGGGTCTGCTCGGTCGGTCGGTGTCCTTGCGCAGGGCTGGGTGCCGGTCAGCGCAGCCCTGCCAGCACGGAGGCCAGCCGCTGCTTCGGCGAGGGATGGGCCCGCCGAGTGCGTTCGATCTTCAACGCCCGGATGTAGCGCCAGTAGTCCACCTGCATCGTGTGCCGCTCGGACTTGACGTACCGACGCCGCATAGCCCCCTGGTCCTGCGCGATCCAGTCGCGCATCTCCGCGGGCTCGGGCAGGTCGGCCACGCCGGCGATCACGTCACCGATCCAGTCGGCCTGGTACTCGGTCAGCGCGATCCCGGAGCCCACAGCCTGGATGAACCCGACGAACAGGAGCCCGGGTCGATCGGGGGCGACCACGCGCTGGTAGAGCGCCATCCTGTTGCCCGTCGGGTCGAACACGTCGGGGTCGAGGAACGGAAGCGAGACCTCGTACCCCGTGGCCAGCACGAGCATGTCCGCAGGTGCTGTCGACCCGTCGGCGAATCGGATGTGGTCGCCCTCGAGGCTCTCGATGCCGCGCTTCACGACGATCTCGCCGTGGCCGATCCGGTCGTACAGCTCGGCCGACACGCTGGGGTGCGCGCCCAGAAGCCGGTGGTCGGGCTTGGGCAGCCCGTGGTCCTGGGGTCGGCCGATGCTGGCCAGCAGGATCGCCTCGTAGGCAAGCCGCTCGACGACGAACGGCAGGAACGCCGTGAGGGAGCCGCTGAGGGTGTCGACGGGCCGGCCGAAGGCGTACTTCGGGATGACGTGGACGCCGTGCCGGGTGACGAGATGGACGCTACGCGCCACGCGGGAGGCGTCGCACGCGATGTCAAGCCCGGAGTTCCCGACACCGACGACGACGACATCCCGGTCGGTGAAGACCGCCGGATCGTCGTACTCGTGCGAGTGGAAGACCTTGCCGACGAACTCGCCGGGGAAGGAGGCCAGCTTGGGCCGGCTGTGGTGGCCGTTGGCGACGAGGACATGGCGGTAGCGCCGGGTGCCGGTGAGGGCGTTGGTGACCGCCCAGCCGTTCGCGCCGGGATCTCCCGGGCCTGGCAGCGGCTCGACGCGCGTCACCGGCGCGTGGAAGGTGATCCGCTCGACCAGCCCGTTGGCCTCCGCGAAGCCCTGGAAGTACGTGGCCATGAGCTCGTGGGACGGGTAGTCCGGCCAGTCCTTCGGCATCGGGTACGACGGGTACTCGGTGCGTGTGCGCGAGCTGTTCAGGTGAAGCGTGCGGTAGGCAGCCACCTCGCCGTTGTCGTTGTCGATGCGCCAGAGGCCACCGACCATCGATCCCTTCTCGAACCAGTCGAAGTCGATCCCCCGATCGGCCAGGGCTTTGCCCATGGCCAAGCCGGCGGGGCCGGCCCCGATCACGCACGCCTGGGCGTCGAAGCCCTCTGTGGTACCTGTCACGCAGGAGATGATCCCAGAGTGCACAGCCTGGGCTTGTCGAGGGTGGCCCGAGTGCTCGTGGCCGGGCAGCCAGGGCACCGCGGACGAGCGCACTGTCACGATCGATGGCGTCACATCGACGGGCGAGCGGCCGGGCGCGGCGGGTGCAGGACCCCGGTTTGCGCCAGCGCCGGGTCCTGGGGCATCATTCGCGTGTGCAGCGAATCCTCGTAGTAGACGACCGCGCCGGGGTTGGGACCCCAGCCTGATCAGTCCCTACGCCGACGCGACCTCGTAGCCCTCGGGCCACGGGGTCTTTGCTTTGTGGGCCCTTGGTGGCCCGGCGCACAGACGACCCGGACGAAGAGCACGACGAGAGCAAGGGGCCCCACCGATGGCAACACCGCCGAACGACCCGAACGCCACGATCACCGGGGCGAGCAGCCTGGTCCGCTCGCTGGAGGCGGCCGGCGTCGACACCGTCTTCGGCATACCGGGAGGGGCGATCCTGCCCGCCTACGACCCGCTGATGGACTCCACCCAGGTCCGGCACATCCTCGTCCGCCACGAGCAGGGCGCAGGACACGCGGCAGCGGGCTACGCATACGCGACCGGACGGGTCGGGGTCTGCATGGCGACCTCCGGCCCGGGAGCCACCAACCTGGTGACGCCGATCACGGATGCGTACATGGACTCGGTGCCGATGGTGGCCATCACCGGCCAGGTGCCCTCGGCCGCCATCGGCACCGATGCCTTCCAGGAGGCCGACATCCGTGGGATCACGATGCCGGTCACCAAGCACAACTACCTCATCACGAACCCCGACGACATCCCACGCGCCATCGCCGAGGCGTTCCACATCGCCGGCACAGGGCGTCCGGGGCCCGTGCTGGTCGACATCTCGAAGGACGCCCTGCAGGCGCAGACCCGCTTCGCCTGGCCGACGCGGCTGAACCTCCCCGGCTACCGCCCGACCACCAAGCCGCACGGCAAGCAGATCCGCGAGGCGGCCCGGATGATCCTGGCCGCTCGGAAGCCGGTGCTCTACGTCGGCGGTGGGGTCATCCGCGCCAACGCGGCTGCCGAGCTGCGCGCGTTGGCCGAGCTGACCGGGCTGCCGGTCGTGACGACCCTGATGGCGCGGGGAGCCTTCCCGGACAGCCACCCCCTGCACGTGGGGATGCCGGGCATGCACGGATCGGTGAGCGCCGTGGGCGCGCTGCAGTCCTCCGACCTGCTCATCGCGCTGGGCACCCGCTTCGACGACCGGGTCACCGGGCAGCTGTCGAGCTTCGCGCCGAAGGCCAAGGTCATCCACGCAGACATCGACCCCGCCGAGATCTCGAAGAACCGCCGCGCCGATCTGCCGATCGTCGGCGACGCCAAGGAGGTCATCGCCGAGCTCACCATCGCCCTGCAGGCCGAGCTCGGCGCAGGAGCAGCCTTCGACATCGGCGACTGGTGGGCCGAGCTCGACCGCTGGCGCACGACGTACCCGCTGGGCTACGACGAGCCGGCCGACGGCACCCTGGCCCCGCAGTACGTGATCGAGCGGCTGGGCGCCATCGCGGGGCCCGATGCCCTGTACGTGGCCGGCGTGGGCCAGCACCAGATGTGGGCCGCGCAGTTCATCCAGTACGAGCGGCCCGGCACCTGGATCAACTCCGGCGGCCTGGGCACGATGGGCTTCGCCGTCCCCGCGGCGATGGGGGCCAAGGTCGGCGCACCGGAGAAGACCGTCTGGGCGATCGACGGCGACGGCTGCTTCCAGATGACCAACCAGGAGCTGGCCACCTGCACGATCAACCAGATCCCGATCAAGGTCGCGCTGATCAACAACGGCGCCCTGGGCATGGTCCGCCAGTGGCAGACCCTGTTCTACAACGAGCGCTACTCGAACACCGACCTGCACTCGCACTCGTTCCCGGACTTCGTCAAGCTCGCCGATGCCTACGGCTGCGTCGGCCTGCGCTGCGAGAACGCCGGTGAGGTGGATGCGACGATCGAGAAGGCGATGTCCATCAACGACGCCCCCGTCGTCGTGGACTTCCGCGTCCACAAGGATGCGATGGTGTGGCCGATGGTGGCCGCGGGAACGAGCAACTCCGACATCAAGGTGGCCCGCGACATGGCCCCCACGTGGGACCGGGAGGACTGAGCACATGAGCCGTCACACGTTGAGCGTCCTCGTCGAGGACCAGCCGGGCGTCCTGGCCCGGATCGCCGGACTGTTCTCCCGGCGCGGCTTCAACATCGAGTCGCTCGCGGTCGGGCCGACGGAGACCCCGAGCGTGTCGCGCATGACCATCGTGGTCAACGTCGACAAGCTGCCGCTGGAGCAGGTCACCAAGCAGCTCAACAAGCTGGTGAACGTCCTGAAGATCGTGGAGCTCGAGGATCGCTGCTCGGTCCAGCGCGAGCTCATGCTGGTCAAGGTCCGCGCCGACGTGACCACGCGCAGCCACGTCCTGGAGACCGTCCAGCTCTTCCGGGCCCGCGTGATCGACGTGGCCCAGGACAGCGTGACCATCGAGGCGACCGGCAGTGCCGACAAGCTGGAGGCGCTGCTGCGGGTCCTCGAGCCCTTCGGCATCAAGGAGCTGGTCAAGTCCGGTGCGGTCGCGCTCGGGCGCGGCTCCAAGGCGATGACCGAGCGGACTCTTCGCCCCATCGCCGCGTCTGCGTAGTCGATCCGGCCCATTGGGTTGGCCGGATCGACTACGCAGACCCTTCGTTACGATCCACCGAACCCCCGCGTTGGCGCGGGCACGACCAAGGAGCCACAGTGGCGCATCTGTACTACGACCGTGACGCCGACCTCTCGATCATCCAGGGCCGCAAGGTCGCCGTCCTGGGCTACGGCAGCCAGGGCCACGCGCACGCGCTGAGCCTGCGCGACTCCGGGGTCGACGTGCGGGTCGGCCTCGCCGAGGGCTCGAAGAGCCGCGCCAAGGCGCAGGCTGAGGGCCTGCGGGTCGTCGATCCCGCCACCGCGTGCGCCGAGGCCGACCTGATCATGGTGCTCGTGCCGGACCCGGCCCAGCGGGGCCTCTACGCCGAGGCCATCGCGCCGAACCTGGAGTCCGGTGACGCGCTGTTCTTCGCGCACGGGTTCAACATCCGCTTCGGCTACATCGTCCCCCCGGCCGATGTGGACGTCTGCATGGTCGCCCCCAAGGGCCCTGGCCACCTCGTGCGCCGTGAGTACTCCGCAGGTCGGGGCGTCCCTGCCATCGTGGCCGTCGAGCAGGACGCCACCGGCAACGCCTGGCCGCTGACGCTGTCCTACGCCAAGGCGATCGGCGCGCTGCGCGCCGGCGGGATCCAGACGACGTTCACCGAGGAGACCGAGACGGACCTGTTCGGCGAGCAGGCCGTCCTGTGCGGTGGGGCCTCCAAGCTCATCCAGACCGGGTTCGAGGTCCTCACCGAGGCCGGATACCAGCCCGAGGTCGCCTACTTCGAGTGCCTGCACGAGCTCAAGCTCATCGTGGACCTCATGTACGAGGGCGGCATCGCCAAGCAGCGCTGGAGCATCTCCGACACCGCCGAGTACGGCGACTACGTCTCGGGCCCGCGCGTCATCGACGAGCGCGTGAAGGCGAGCATGCAGGCCGTGCTGGCCGACATCCGGTCCGGCGCCTTCGCCCAGCGCTTCATCGCCGACCAGGACGCCGGCGCCCCGGAGTTCAAGGCCCTGCGCGCAGCAGGGGAGGCCCATCCGATCGAGGCCACCGGGCGCGAGCTGCGCAAGCTCATGTCCTGGGTCAAGACCTCGGACAGCGACTACGTCGAGGGCACTGCGGCCCGCTGATCCTGCGCCCCTGGCCG
>CAZWXF010000086.1:10538-12329 GCA_964638055.1 uncultured Bifidobacteriaceae bacterium
AGGCTCGCCGGGTCGTGGTCTCGACAAGCTCGACCGACGGGCCCCGCTGGGACGTGTGTTTGATCACTTCCGGGTTTGGGCGGGACCCCCCGACGGTAGGATCACGTCAGTCGCCGGGGACGTTCCCGGCAATGCTGCGAGGACCGACCAGTGACCAAGCCCATCGTCCTGATCGCCGAGGAGCTCAGCCCCGCAACCGTCGAGGCCCTCGGACCCGACTTCGAGATCCGCTACTGCGACGGCGCCGACCGTGCGTCGCTGCTGGCCGCGATCGCCGACGTGGACGCCATCCTCATCCGCTCGGCCACCAAGGTCGACGCCGAGGCGCTGGCCGCCGCCAAGCAGCTCAAGGTGGTGGCCCGCGCGGGCGTCGGCCTGGACAACGTCGACGTCGCCGCCGCGACGAACGCCGGGGTCATGGTGGTCAACGCCCCCACGTCCAACATCGGATCCGCCGCGGAGCTGGCCGTCGCGCTGCTGCTGGCAAGCGCCCGCCACGTCGGCCCTGCGAACGCCGCGCTGAAGGCCGGCCAGTGGAAGCGCTCCAAGTACACCGGCGTCGAGCTGGCCGACAAGGTCGTAGGGATCGTCGGGCTGGGCCGCATCGGGATGCTCGTCGCGCAGCGGCTGAGCGCCTTCGGCATGAAGCTCATCGCGTATGACCCCTACGTCCAGCCGGCCAGGGCCGCCCAGATGGGCATCAGGATGGTCAGCCTCGATGAGCTGCTCGCGTCCGCGGACTTCATCACCGTGCACCTGCCCAAGACACCCGACACCGTCGGACTCATCGGCGACGAGGCCCTGCACAAGGTCAAGCCGACCGTGCGGATCGTCAACGCCGCGCGCGGTGGGATCGTCGACGAGAAGGCGCTGTACGAGGCCATCGTGGACGGCCGCGTCGCCGGTGCGGGCCTGGATGTGTTCTCGAAGGAGCCCTGCACGGACTCCCCCCTGTTCTCCCTCGATCAGGTCGTGGCCACGCCGCACCTCGGAGCCTCCACCGACGAGGCCCAGGAGAAGGCAGGGATCGCAGTGGCCCGGTCCGTCCGCCTGGCACTGGCCGGCGAGCTCGTCCCGGACGCCGTCAACGTTCGCGGTGGTGCCATCGCCGACGACGTGCGTCCGATGCTTCCCCTCACCGAGAGCCTGGGCCAGATCGCCGCTGCCCTTGCCGACGCCCCCGTCGCCTCGGTCGAGGCCGAGGTCCGCGGCGAGGTGATCGCCAACGACGTCAAGGTGCTGGAGCTCTCCGCCCTCAAGGGCGTGTTCCTGCGCCTGACCGAGGACCAAGTGTCCTACGTCAACGCGCCGATCATCGCGCGAGACCGCGGCGTCGCAGCATCCCTGGTCACGGACGCCGATGCCGGGGATCACCGCAATCTCGTCCGCGTGCGGCTCGCCCTCAGCGACGGGACCTCGATCCGCGTCGGCGGCACCCTCACGGGCGCCCGCGACACCGCCAAGCTCGTGGAGATCGACGACTTCGACCTGGAGGTCCCGCTCTCCGAGCACCTCGTGGTCCTGCGTTATGCGGACCGTCCGGGTGTGGTGGGCGCGGTCGGCCTGTCCCTGGGTCAGGCGGGCGTCAACATCGGCGGGATGCAGGTGGCTCGCGACGAGGTCGGTGGCCAGGCGGTCATGGTCCTCACGGTCGACGCCTCACCGGGCGCTGACGTCCTGGCCACCATCTCCGCCGAGATCGACGCCGCGCAGGCAGTAGCGGTCGACCTCGCCTGAGGTAGCCCGCCCGGACGTCGGTCGAGCCCGTCGTGACCCGGTCCCGCCCGTCGC
>CAZWXF010000087.1:0-4629 GCA_964638055.1 uncultured Bifidobacteriaceae bacterium
GGTCTCGACGGGCTCGACCCGCGCACCGCCGGTCGGGTCGGCCGTCGGGCCGGGGTCTCCGTATGCTGGCCTACCCTTCTGCCCATGCCGAGCCTCACGCTGCTGCCCGCTGTCGACGTCCGCTCCGGCCAGGCCGTCCGCCTCTACCAAGGAGAATCGGGGTCGGAGACGGCCTACGGCTCGCCGCTGCAGGCGGCACTGGACTTCCAGCAGCAGGGCGCGCAGTGGATACACCTGGTCGACCTCGACGCCGCCTTCGGGACGGGTTCGAATCGCGACCTGCTGGCCGAGGTCATCGGGCGCCTGGACGTCCAGGTGGAGCTCTCCGGGGGCATCCGAGACGACGAGTCGCTCTCCGCCGCCCTGGCCACGGGGTGCCGGCGGGTCAACCTCGGCACGGCGGCGCTCGAGGACCCGATCTGGACGGCGCGCGTCATTTCCGAGAACGGCGATCGGGTCGCTGTGGGCCTGGACGTCCGGGGCACGACGCTGGCGGCCCGCGGCTGGACCCGCGAGGGGGGTGACCTCTGGGAGACCCTGGATCGCCTGGATGCCGACGGCTGTGCCCGCTATGTCCTGACCGATGTCACGAAGGACGGCACCCTGCGCGGCCCCAACCTCGACCTGCTCCGCACGTTCTGTGCCGCCACCGAGCGTCCCGTCGTCGCGAGCGGGGGGGTCTCGACCCTGGCCGACCTCCGCGCTCTTCAGGAGCTCGTCCCTTCGGGGGTGGAGGGAGCCATCGTGGGCAAGGCCCTGTACGCCGGGGCGTTCACGTTGGCCGAGGCGCTGGCGGCCGTCTCCTGACCCGATCCCGGGGGCGCCTGCGCCACGCCCGTCCGCCTCGGAGCCCGGTCATCCTGCCGCCCGCCCATGTGGCAGGGTGTCGTCGAGGGCCTGTCTGGTGGGGTTCGGTGGCTCGGCGCGTCCTGCCCGCGCGGGTGGCCGAGTCGGAGGCACTCGGGGTTCGTCGGGGGATCAGCACCACCACCGACCGAGAGCCGCCGAGCCATCGGGCGGGCACGAGGATCCAGGAGGCTGACCGGTGCCAGACGACGCGACTGTCAATCCCGTCCCCGATCCACAGCGACCCGCAGGCCCCGGGCCCGGCGCGTCCACCCCCCAGCCGATGGCCGCGGCCGAACCCTGGTCGCCCGTGGCGACACCCCCTCCCGCCCTCAGCGCGACAGCGAGCGCGCCGCCCGCCCGGGTGATCAGCCCGGTGAACGAAGCGATCCCAACCGCCGCCCCCGTGGCCTCCGACCTGCCCATCGGGACCATCCCCGAGGCCAGTCAGCGCCGTCGGTGGGCGAAGGCGCAGCTGTCGAACTGGCGTCTCTTCGTGGTGCGGTTCTTCTGCTCCGGGGTGGCCGTGATCATCACCGTCGTCCTCGTCCCGGGCCTGAGCTTCAGCGGCTGGCAGTGGGGCCAGTTCACGGCCATCGCGATCATCTTCGGCCTGCTCAACGCCCTGGTGAAGCCGGTCCTGCAGTTCCTGGTCCTCAGGTTCATCTTCAGCACATACGGTGTGGTCGTCGTCCTGATCAACGCCCTGCTCCTGTGGGTCCTCTCCGAGGTCCTGGACGACAGGCTCTATGCCACGGGCGTGCTGCCCATGGTCGTGGGCGGACTCGTCGTCGGGGTGGCCGGGCTGATGCTGGAGACCATCTCCGGGGCGAACCCACCTGTCCTGGACCGCGACTACAAGGAGAGGAACGGCCTGCGATGAGCGGCCTCGACCGGGTCGGCGAGAACCTTCGGATCCAGCAGATCTACTCCGCCCTGCTGCACTACGGAGCGGAGTCCGCGGTGGACGGCAGCGTCATGGGTGGCCCCCGCAGGCATGTGCAGCGGTGGATCTACCGCCTGCCCGAGCCCATCCCGGAGATGGCCCCGGCGACACGCACGCGGATACTGCTGGAGAACCTCGGCCCGACCTACGTCAAGCTCGGCCAGATCGTCTCCAGCCAGGTCAGCATGCTTCCGGACGACTGGAAGGTCGAGCTCGACCGCCTCCAGAACGAGGTCCCGACCTTCCCGTACCAGACGGCCCGCGAGATCATCACACGCGAGCTGGGTGCCCCGCCCGAGGACCTCTACGCCGAGTTCTCCCCGACCCCCTTGGCCGCCGCCTCGCTGGCCCAGGTCCATCGTGCCCGGCTCCACGACGGCAGGGACGTGGTGGTGAAGATCCAGCGACCCGACATCGAGGAGCAGGTCCGCGCCGACCTCGGCGTGGCCCGCACTGTGGGCCGGGCGGTGGAGGCCCGCTCCGCCTGGGCCCGGGAGGTCGGCATGCGCGGCCTGCTCGACGAGTTCAGCACGAACCTGGTGGAGGAGCTCGACTACTACGCGGAGGCCTACAACATGACCCGCCTGGCGGGGAACCTGGCTGAGCTGCCGGGCGTGCATGTCCCGGAGCTGCATCGCGATCTGTCGAGCAAGCGCGTGCTGACCCAGGAGTTCATCTCCGGGGTCAAGATCTCCAACGTCCAGGCCATCGACGCGGCGGGTCTGAGTCGCGCCGTCCTGGGGGAGAACGCCCTGCGCGCGGCCATCAAGATGCTGCTGATCGACGGCTTCTTCCACGCCGACCCGCACCCGGGCAACCTCATCGTGAACCTCGAGACGGGGGTGGTCACCTTCCTGGACTCCGGCATGGTGGGCGAGCTCACCGTGATGCAGCGGATCAACATGATCATGCTGCTGTGGACCGTGGTCCAGCGCGACATGACAGCCATGGGCGAGCAGCTGCGGGCCCTGAGCCAACCGTTCCGTCCCGTCGACGACAACCAGTTCGGCAAGATCTTCGAGCGGCGGATGGCCCGCTACGGGGGCGGTTCCGGCGCGGACTTCAAGGAGGTCCTCGGCGCCGGGATGGGCGTCCTGCGCGACAACGGCCTGCGCCTGGACCCGGCCCTCACCCTCGCCGTGAAGAGCATGACCCAGGCTTCGGCGTTCTTCACCCGGCTGGCGCCGGCGGATCGCACCTTCACGGATGCGGCCCTCGCAGCGGCCCTGGAGGTCGCCAAGTCGCCCTCGACCGAGGAGATGGTCAGGGAGATGGTCCGCAAGGAGACCATCCGCATGGCTGGCCGCGCCGCGCACGCCGCACCCGAGTACCTGCGCAGCATGGTGTCGTGGAACAACCAGCTGAAGAAGGGCAAGCTGACCGTCCACATCGACACCTCGTCCCTGGACAATCAGATGCAGGCCGCGCGGGCAATCGCCGCGATGATGATGGTCGCCCTCCTCGTCGCCGGAGGGATCATCGGCTCGGCCATCGCCGCCACCGCCCTGCGCGGCTCTGGCTCGAAGATGGAGCTGTACGCCCAATGGGGATTCTTCGGTTCGCTGATCCTGGGGGCGACGCTGCTCGTGATCTTCACGGTCAGGATCTTCCGCGACAAGGGGTAGCGGCAGGCCGACACCGAGGCCCACCGCTGGTGCAGGGCGCGGCATGCCGGTCCGCCGGTGCCGCCTGACCCGGGCTAGGCTTCTGCTGCCCCGACGGGGCACCGTGGCGCAGGTGCGCGCGGGGTGACTGGGAGGTTCGATGGAAGAGCAAGAGCGGGAGCTTGGCCCGATCGACTATCTGGTCGTCGAGTTCCCGGAGCATGAGGCTGACGGCCAGGCTTTCGCGGAGCTCCTGAGCCTGGTCGACAGGGGCATCATCCACGTCCTTGACCTGGTGTTCGTCCGCAAGCAACAGGACGGCTCGGTCGTGACGCTGAGCTGGCAGGAGGCCGCCCACGGCGTCCCCGAGATCGAGATCTTCGAGGGTGCCCACTCGGGACTGATCGGCGACGACGACTTCGCCGAGGTCGCCGAGGCCCTCGACCCCGACGCCGCCGCTGCCATCCTCGTCTATGAGAACCTCTGGGCCCTGCCGTTCGTGTCGGCGGTCAAGCGCAACGGAGGACTGCTCGTCGCCACCGGGCGCATCCCAGTCCAGTCGCTCATCGACGCGATCAACACACAGGAGTAGAGAATGCCAGGTCTCATCCGGGGAGTAGCCCGGACCGCAGCCATCGCCGGGACCGCCACCGCGGTCTCGAACAACGTCTCGCGTCGTCAGCACACCCGCTGGAACGACCGGGAGGCCGAGGCCCAGGCCAAGGCCTATCAGCAGCAGCAGTACCAGCAGGCCCAGATGGCCCAGCAGCAGGGGATGCCCCCGGCGGGCTACGCGCAGCCCGCGCCGTATGCCGCGCCGCCCGCCGCCCCCCCGCAAGCGGCCCCCGCCGCTGCGCCGGTCGACCTCGTCGCCGAGATCCAGAAGCTCGTCGACCTGCGCAACGCCGGTGCGCTCACCGAGGCCGAGTTCGAGGTCGCCAAGGCCCGCGTGCTGGCCGGCTGACGCCACGTCACGGCCTCCGCTGGGCGAGCGAGTCGAGAAGCCCCGGTCGAGCCCACCCCGGGTGGCCGAGCGCTCGAGACCACCCCGCCAGTCGAGACCATCGCTGGTCGAGCCCAGTCGAGACCACCCCGCCGGTCGAGCCCGGTCGAGACCACCCGGCCGGTCGAAGGCACGTCACTGTCGTGGCGAAGGAGCCGGGCGCCGGGCCCGCGGTGGTCTCGACAGGCTCGACCGGCGCAGGTCTCGACAGGCTCGACCGGCGCAGGTCT
>CAZWXF010000087.1:4729-12241 GCA_964638055.1 uncultured Bifidobacteriaceae bacterium
GGTCTCGACAGGCTCGACCGGCGCAGGTCTCGACAGGCTCGACCGGCGCAGGTCTCGACGGGCTCGACCGGCGCAGGTCTCGACAGGCTCGACCGGCGCAGGTCTCGACGGACTCGACCGGCGGTGGTCTCGGCGCAACTACCCTTGGGACATGCCCGTCGCCGTTCGCGTGATCCCCTGCCTGGACGTCGACGACGGCCGCGTGGTCAAGGGGATCAACTTCGTGGACCTGCGCGACGCCGGCGATCCGGTCGCCCTGGCCGCCGCGTACGGAGCTGCCGGCGCCGACGAGCTCACCTTCCTCGACATCACCGCGTCGTCGTCGGATCGACGGACGATGCTGGACGTCGTCTCACGGACGGCCGAGGAGGTCTTCATCCCCTTGACGGTCGGCGGTGGGGTCCGCAGCACAGCGGACTTCGACACGCTGCTGCGGGCCGGCGCGGACAAGTGCGGCGTGAACACCGCGGCCCTGGCCCGGCCCGAGCTCCTCGCCGAGGCCGCCGACAGGTTCGGGGCACAGTGCGTCGTGCTGTCCGTGGACGCCCGCCGGTGCGGCCCGGGCACGATCGCGCCAGACGTTCGCACCGACTCCGGCTTCGAGGTCACCACGCACGGCGGGCGGCGCTCGACCGGGATCGACGCCATCGAGTGGGCCCAACGGGCGACGGCGCTGGGTGCCGGGGAGATCCTGCTCAACTCCATGGATGCCGACGGCACCCGCAACGGCTTCGACCTGGAGCTGATCAGGCTCGTGCGCGCGGTGGTCCGGGTCCCCGTCATCGCCAGCGGTGGCGCGGGCCGGGCGGCCGACTTCCCGCCCGCCGTGGCCGCCGGTGCCGATGCCGTGCTCGCCGCGAGCATCTTCCACTTCGGCCAGGTCACGATCGGGGAGGTCAAGGCCGGCCTCGCGGCAGCCGGCGTGGAGGTCCGGGCCTGATCGGTGCGCCAGAATGGCCCGGTGGACCAGCCAGCACCGGACACCGCTCCGTCGCCCCAGAGCCCCAGTCCGTCAGCTCGCCCGTCCAGCTCCTCGGACCCGTCCTCCGCGGCAGCCTCCCTGGCTGCCGACATCGGGGCAAAGCTCCACCCGAGCACGACGGCCCCTGACGGGCGCCCCCTCGTCGCGGCCATCGCGCAGGACGCAACCAGCGGGCGCGTGCTGATGCTGGCCTGGATGGACGCCGCCGCCCTCGCCCAGACCCTGAGAACCGGCATCGCCACGTACTACTCGCGGTCGCGCCAGGAGCTCTGGGTCAAGGGAGCAACCTCCGGCAACACTCAGCGGGTCCTGGGCGTCGAGCTGGACTGCGACGGTGACGCGGTCCTGCTGCGCGTGATCCCAGCGGGCCCGGCGTGCCACACGGGTCTGGAGTCCTGCTTCGACACCCTGGAACTGGCCCTGGCATGAGCACCCCGAGCCCGAGCGCATCCCCGGACCTGTCCACCTTCCTCGTTCTCGCCCGTGACCGCCGGGTCATCCCGGTGGTCCGCCGGCTGCTGGCCGACGGCGAGACGCCGGTCGGCCTGTACCGCAAGCTCGCCGGCGAGCGGCCCGGCACCTTCCTGCTCGAGTCCGCCGAGCACGGCCGGGTCTGGTCGCGCTACTCCTTCGTGGGAGTCCGCGCCTCGGCGATGCTCTCGGAGGTCGAGGGCCAGGTGGCCTGGCGCGGCCGCGCCCCCGTGGGCGTGCCCCAGGAGGGCGAGCCGATGGCCGCGCTGCGCGACACCCTCGCGCTGCTGCACACCGTGGCGCTGGAGGACCATCGCCTGCCGCCCCTGACGGGGGGAATGGTAGGGATGATCACCTACGACGCCGTGCGCGCCTGGGAGCGCCTGCCGGACAACGACCCGGACGAGCTGCATCTTCCCGAGCTGGCCATGCTCCTGGCCACCGACCTGGCCGTCCTGGACCACTGGGACGGTTCGGTGACCCTCATCGCCAACGCGGTCAACTACGACGACTCCGAGGATCGCGCGACGCAGGCCTGGACCGACGCCCTGGCGCGCCTGGACCGGATGCAGGACGCCCTGGCCGAGCCGAGCCCGGGGACCGCGGCGGAGCTGCGGGCGACCACCTCGCAGGCCCCGGTTCGCCCGCGCACTGACCGTGCCGACTACGAGGAGGCCGTCGAGCTGGCCCGCGAGCACATCCGCGCCGGCGACGCGTTCCAGATCGTGCTGTCGCAGCGATTCGACCGCCCCACGACCGCATCCGCCCTGGACATCTACCGGATGCTGCGGGTCAGCAATCCGAGCCCCTACATGTTCCTCATGCGCTTCCCGGCGCCGGGCAACGAGCCGGACCTGGGTGACGAGGTGGCCTTCGATGTGGTCGGCTCCAGCCCTGAGGCACTGGTCAAGCTCGGTGACGGCCACGCGATGCTGCACCCGATCGCCGGGACCCGCCCACGTGGGGCGACCCCCGAGGAAGACGCCGAGCTTGCCGACGAGCTCCTGGCCGACGAGAAGGAGCGCGCTGAGCACCTGATGCTCGTCGACCTCGGACGCAACGACCTGGGCAGGGTGTGCCGGCCGGGCACGGTCGAGGTCGTGGACTTCATGTCGATCGAGAAGTACTCGCACGTCATGCACATCGTCTCGACCGTCACCGGACGCCTCGGGCAGGGGCGCACCGCCTACGACCTGCTGGCGGCGACCTTCCCCGCCGGGACGCTCTCCGGCGCCCCCAAGCCGCGGGCGATGGAGATCATCGACGACCTCGAACCCGCCAGGCGCGGGCTCTACGGCGGGGCGGTCGGGTACCTCGACTTCGCCGGCAACATGGACACGGCCATCGCGATCCGCACAGCGGTGCTGCGCGACGGGGTGGCCCACGTGCAGGCAGGGGCAGGGCTCGTGGCCGACTCGGTGCCCGCCACCGAGTTCCAGGAGTGCGTGAACAAGGCCGCTGCGGTGCTGGGCGCGATCGACATGGCAGAGGCACTGCAGCCGGCGGGCAGCAGCGTCGCGATGGACGAGCGGGGGCGAGCCGGATGACCGGCGGTCCGGGCTGGGACTGGCGAGCGCAGCGATCCGAGCTCACCTTGCGGGCCTCGCGCGTGCCGCTGTGCCGCGCCAGGACTGGAGACGCGAGAATGTTCGCGGCCACGGCCCGCGGGCACCGCCTGTGTCAACGGCCCACAGCGAACCAGGAGCGGACATGACCGGCGAGCACGACAACCACGGCAAGACACCGGCGAACTGGACCGGCTCGATCATCATCATGATCGCCTTCACCGTCGGGACCCTCGGCGTCGTGCTGGCCCAGCCACTGGTCTTCTGGCTGGGCGTCGCCTTGGTCGTCGTCGGCATCGTCGCCTGGAAGGTCATGTCAGGGATGGGCTACAACTCCAACGATGCGGGCTGACCGGCGCATCCGGAGGGCCTGACGCTCCTCGAACGCGTCCTGCGTGCCGCCCGAACCGCCCGGGTCCATCATTCGCCCATGACTGAGTCGCGCGGCCTGGTGCTGGTGGCCGAGGACGAGCGCCCCATCGCGGACCTGATCGGGATGTACCTGCGCCGGGAGGGCTTCGGCGTCCACGTCGTGTCGACCGGGCCCGACGCCCTGGCCGCGGCCCGTCGTCTGGGTCCGGTGGCGATGATCCTTGACGTGGGCCTTCCGGGCATGGACGGCACGGAGGTCTGCCAGCAGCTGCGCGCCGAGGGCAGCACCGTTCCGATCCTGTTCTGCACCGCCCGCGACGACGAGATCGACCGGGTCCTGGGCCTCGAGCTCGGCGGTGATGACTACATCACCAAGCCCTTCAGCCCCCGCGAGGTGGTGGCTCGGGTCAAGGCGGTTCTCCGTCGCTCGATCCCGGCGCCCGCGGTGGCCGAACGCCCACTCGTCCTGGGGGAGGTGGCCGTGGACCGGGCACGGCGCCGCGTGACCGTCTCGGGTGAGCAGGTCGAGCTCACGGCCACCGAGTTCGACCTGCTGGCGCACCTCATGGCTCGGCCCGGCCGGGTCATCACCCGCGATCAGCTCCTCTCCTCGGTCTGGGGGTATACCGCGCCAGGGGGGACCCGCACCGTCGACGTCCATGTGGCCCAGCTGCGGTCGAAGCTCGGCGAGGCCAGCCCGATCAGGACCGTCCGCGGCGTCGGGTACAGCGCGGAGGCCGGGTGAGACGGGCGAGCCTGGCACGCCGTCTGCCTGTCGTCATGGCAGGCGTGGCCGGGATCGCGGTGCTCATCGCGGCGCTCGTGGCCTGGCCGCTTCTGACCTCGGCCGCGGACGCCTCGGCGCGTGCGGCCCTGGGCCGAACGGCGGACCTGACCGCTCAGCTGCTCCAGCGCACGTACGGAGCGATGCCCGGGATCGGACCTCGACGGTTTGACCTCGGCCAACGCCTGGAGGGGCTGCTGGGACCCCGCCAGGTGACTGCCTACCTCGTGTTCGAGGGAGCCGAGGTCTCCGAGCCACTGGCCGCCCAGGACGTCGCCCTGGTGACATCGGGGGAGTCGGTCAGCGAGAAGCGCGGCAGGCTCAACGACGCCTACTACGTCGAGGGCCGGCCCGTCGTGGACGGCGTCGGCGTCCTGCTGGTCCAACCTGCCGAGGCCGCACGCGACCTCAGCTCGGCCGCCCTGGGCCGCTTGGCACTGGCCCTGCTGCTCGGCCTGGCCGTGGCCGCGGCCGTCGGCTATGTCGTGGCCCGGCGCCTGACCCGTGCCCTGGCCGGCGCCGCCCACGCCGCCCATGCCATGGGGTCGGGGCAGCGCGACGTCCGAGTGGAGGTCAGCGGCCCACAGGAGGTCGCCGAGATCGCCGAGGCGCTCAACGGCCTGGCGGCCGCGCTGCTGGCCAGCGAGGGCCGGCAGCGCGAGTTCCTGCTGACGGTCTCCCACGAGCTGCGGACCCCGCTGACCTCGATCAAGGGCTACAGCGAGGCCCTGTCTGAGGGGGTCGTCGACCCGGCCGACGTGCCGGCGGCGCTGGGCGTGGTCCGCGGGGAGGCCGATCACCTGGACCGCCTGGTGTCGGACCTGCTGGACCTGGCCAGGCTGGGCGCGGTCGACGTGGCGGTCAATCCGGTCGAGATCGACCTCGCGGGGCTCGGCCAGGACGCTGCGGTGAGCTGGTCGGCTCGGGCGGGGCGATCCGGCGTCCGGTTCGTCGACGAGGTGACGCGCACTCCGATGCCGATCAGCACCGACCCCGTGCGGGTCCGGCAGATCATCGACAACCTGATGGAGAACGCGCTGCGCGTCACCGAGTCCGGAGCACCCGTGGTCCTGCGCGTCGCCGCCGAGGGAGATCTCGCGGTGGTGGAGGTCCGCGACGGAGGACCGGGTCTGTCGGCCGACGACCTGAGCGTCGCGTTCGTCCCCGGTGAGCTGCACGCCCGCTACCGCGGCGTCCGGAAGGTCGGCTCGGGCATCGGGTTGGCCCTTGTGGACCGCCTCGCCCAGCGGCTCGGCGGTCGGGCCATCGCTGGGGTGGCGCCCGAGGGTGGGGCGGTCTTCCGGGTGGAGCTGCCGCTGCGCTGACGTCGGTCAGGGACGCCGGTCAGGAGGACCCGGAGCCGAGCCAGGGCACCAGCACCCGCAGCGCCCACCACGCACCGGTCAGCAGCAGCAGGCCGTACACCCAGCGCGAGCTCAGGTCGAGCCTCGTGCCGCGCAGCCGGGCGGCCAGCCACGCGATCCATCCCAGGGCAGCCAGGGGCAGGACCACGAGGACCAGGAAAGCGTTGTGGTCCAGCGCCGCCCCGAGATCGCCGAGCGCGAGGGTGGCCATCGCGCGCGTCGCCCCGCAGAAGGGGCAGTCCAACCCGGTGACCGCCCGCCACGGGCACAGCACGCGTCCGTCGTCCCCGGGCTGGGCCATGCCCACGGCCAGCCAGGTCGCCGCCGCCACCACGGCCACCCCGAGCGGGGCCGCGACAGCTCGCGCGCGGGGGGGAACCAGCGCCGTGCTCACGGCCCAAGGGTAGACCGCTGGCGGGACACAGCCATGGCGTCAGCGGCCGGACCCAGCCGGCGCAGGACCCCCGCGGGGGTCGGCGCTGACCTGTGGTCGCCCCGGACAGGCGTCGGTCGGGGCAAGAAGGCAGTCACGTACGCTTTCACGCAGGTTCCGGGGCCAGAGGAGGCGGCATGACAGTTCTCGACGACATCCTCGCCGGGGTGCGTGCCGATGTCGCCGAGCGCAGCGCTCGCGTCCCCCTGGACACGGTCAAGCAGCGCGCGGCCCACGCCTCTCCGACCCGCGACGGCGTCCGGGCCCTGCGTCAGGACCAGGTGACCGTCATCGCCGAGGTCAAGCGCTCCTCGCCGAGCCGGGGTGCGCTGGCCCCGATCGAGGACCCGGCCGACCTCGCCCGCCAGTACGAGCTGGGCGGCGCGCACGCGATCTCCGTGCTCACCGAGGGCCGGCGGTTCGGGGGCTCCCTGGCCGATCTGGCCGCCGTCCGCCAGGCCGTGGACCTGCCGCTGCTGCGCAAGGACTTCATCGTCTCGGCCTACCAGCTGTGGGAGGCCAGGGCCGCCGGGGCCGACATGGTCCTGCTCATCGTGGCCGCGCTGCCCCAGGAGGCCCTGGTCAGCCTGCACGAGCGGGCCGTGTCGCTGGGCCTGACCCCACTGGTCGAGGTCCACGACCTGAGCGACGTGTCCCGTGCCCTCGACGCGGGGGCACGGATCATCGGCGTGAACGTGCGTGACCTTCGAACCCTGGATGTGGACCGGGCCCACTTCGCCAGAGTCGCCCCGTACATCCCCGACCACGTGGTGCGCGTGGCCGAGAGCGGGGTCCGTGGCCCGCACGATCTCATCGCCTACGCCAACGCCGGGGCAGACGCGGTCCTGGTCGGCGAGAGCCTGGTCACTGACGGCAGCCCGCGTCAGGCCGTCCACGATCTGGTCACGGCGGGGGCGCATCCGGCCATCCGGCACGGCCGGCCATGACCGACGCGGCACTGGACCTGCCGAACCTCGGCCTCATCCCGGCCTTCTCCGATCTCCCGGACGCCGCCGGCCACTTCGGGCCGTACGGCGGCCGCTTCGTGCCCGAGGCCCTCGTGGCAGCCCTCGACGAGCTGACCCGCGCGTACGAGACGGCCCGCACCGACCCGCAGTTCCTGGCCGAGCTCGACCGGCTGGCCCGCACCTACACCGGTCGCCCCAGCCCGATCACCGAGCTGCCGCGGTTCGCCATGGCAGCGGGCGTCCCGGGCCGGATCGTGGCCAAGCGCGAGGACCTCAACCACACCGGCTCGCACAAGATCAACAACGTGCTCGGCCAGGCGCTGCTGACCGTCCGGATGGGCAAGACCCGCGTCATCGCCGAGACCGGGGCGGGCCAGCATGGCGTCGCCACGGCCACCGCGTGCGCGCTGCTCGGACTCGAGTGCGTCGTCTACATGGGCGCCGAGGACACTCGCCGGCAGGCCCTCAACGTGGCCAGGATGAAGCTGCTCGGCGCCGAGGTGGTGCCTGTGGCCGCAGGATCGGCGACCCTCAAGGACGCCATCAACGAGGCGATGCGCGACTGGGTGACGA
>CAZWXF010000088.1:0-4023 GCA_964638055.1 uncultured Bifidobacteriaceae bacterium
ACCCGAGTGCGCTTGAGCAGCTTGCGATGCTTCTTCTTCGCCATGCGCTTGCGGCGCTTCTTGATCACAGAACCCACGGGAGAACCTCGCTGACTGGCCGGAGACAGAATGCCATCCTACGCAGTGCCCCCGGGATGAGATCCACCGCAGGACCCACCTCGCGCCGGGCGACGCAGGGGGGTCACGCCGTATCCACGTATGAGCCCCTCAGGTACTCGTCGACAACATGCTCCGGCACACGGATGGAGCGTCCGACCTTGAGGGCCGGGAGGGTCCCTGAGTTCACCATCCGGTACACCGTCATCTTGGACAGTCGCATGATGGCTGCGACTTCGGCCACCGTCAGCAGCCTGACTTCCCCGAGCGGTCGATCCTGCGTCGTCATCAGCCCAACCTCACCGGTCTCGGCAATGGCGCCATGCTAGACGCCATCCCCGGGTCACGGTACCCGTGGACGCCCGCAGCGGCCTGACTGCACGGGGCGGCTGTGACATACCGGTCAGAACCCCCCGAAAGGATCCGCGACCAGCCCCCAGTGCGGGAACACCGCCTGGCGCGTGGCCATGATGGCGACGTCCACCGGGTCCTCGGGGTCGTGGTTGCGCTCGAAGGGAGCCCCCCAGGGTTCCCTTCCGCCGTCGGTCATCCGGGCGGGCGCGGGACGACCGAGCAGGTCGTGCACGAAGGCCATGAAGTCGTCGGGCATCGTCGTCTGGGGGGCGATCGGGTGGTGGACGACCTCTGCCAGCAGGTGCGTCCAGGCGCGCGGCACCACCTCCACCCACTCGTACCCACCGCCGCCGACGGCCACCCAGTTGCCATGCGCCACCCGGTGGGCGAGGCGGTGCACGGATGCGTACGAGACGCGCTGGCCGTCCACGGTCAGCATCAGATGGGCCATCACGTCGTCGAAGTGTGAGTCGCACCCATGTTGGCTGATGAGGAACTGGGGGGCGAAGGCGACCAGCAGATCGGGGACGACCGCATTGAAGGCACGCAGCCACTTGTTGTCCCCGGTGCCCGCTGGAAGGGCGACATTCACCGATGTCCCCTCCGCACCGGGCCCGCCCAGGTCCCTCGCCCAGCCGGTACCCGGGAACAGGGTCCGTCCGTTCTCATGAAGGCTGACGGTCATGACCCGGGGGTCGTCGTAGAACATCGCCTCGACACCATCGCCGTGATGTGCGTCGAGATCCAGGTACGCGATGCGCTCGACGCCATGGTCGAGCAGCCACCTGATGGCCACGCCGACGTCGTTGTAGACGCAGAAGCCGGCGGCCCGGTCCGGCATCGCGTGGTGCATCCCGCCGAAGAGATTGGCCGAGTGCACGGCCCGCCCGGCGAAGACCTCCTGCGCAGCACGGAGGGTCGCGCCGCACAGATGGGCCGAGGCTTCATGCATCCGGTGGAAGACGGGCACGTCCTCGGTTCCCATGCCGAAGCGTGGAGGCCCCGGGTCTCCGGTGTGGCCCGCGGTTCGCACAGCGCGCAGGAAGTCGGGGCTGTGGACCTTGACGAGGTCTGCCATCGACGCGTCCACGACGGTCTCTATGGCGTCGACCCCTGGCAGGCGCAGCAGCCCGAAGTCGGCAGCCAGGCGCATCGCAAGCTGCACCCGGATCGGGGCCATGGGGTGGCCGGCGCCGAAGTCGTAGCCAGCAAGGGTCGGATCGACGATCACCGCCGCACGGTGCTGCACGCGCCCAACCGTAGTGCGCGCCTGGGAGCCGGGTGGGATGGACGAACCTGTGCGACGGGATGCTGCCAGGGCGGCGATTCGCCGCAGCAGGCGACGGGGGTTGCAGGTGCGTAGCCTGCCCGCCATGGTGCGCCGCGCCCGGAACGAGCCCGCACGCCGGATCCTCCGGGCGGCGCGGCAGGCCCGGCTGGCCGAGAAGGCCGAAGAGGACCTCTACTCCGACTCGGTGACTGCACCCGCCCGCAAGTCGGAGGTCCTCGCCAGGACCAAGCCGGGCCAGTCCAAGCTGGAGCGGCGCAACCCCGCGCGGGTCGTGGTCCTCTCCTTCGTGGGGCTCAGCGTGGCCGGAGCCATCCTGCTCATGCTCCCCGGGATGACCGCCGAGGGTCACCGGACACCCTTCCTCACCGCCCTGTTCACCTCGGTGAGCGCCAGCTGCGTCACCGGCCTGTCCACGGTGGACACGGCGACGTACTGGTCGCACATGGGGCAGGTGACGATCCTCGCCCTCATCCAGGTCGGCGGGTTCGGCATCCAGGCCCTGGGCACGGTCGTCCTGCTCCTGCTCAACCGCCGGATGAACACACAGTCCCGGCAGGCAGCGCAGGCAGAGGTCGGCGCCCTGACGCCCGGGGACGTGCGCCGGATGCTCAAGGCACTGGCCGTCATCACGGTCACCGTCGAGGCGTCGGTCGCCGCGTTCCTCACGTTGCGGTTCTGGCTGGAATACGACATGCCCCTGCGGTCAGCGGCGTGGAACGGGGTCTTCCATGCCATCAGCGCCTTCAACAACGCCGGGTTCGCCCTGGCCTCCGACTCGCTGATGACCAAGGGACAGGACGCCCTGATCCTCGTCCCGCTGAGCATCGCGGTCGTGCTGGGCGGGCTGGGCTTCCTGGTGATCCTGGAGATCTTCACCCGAGCCACCGGCGCACGCGGGCTGCGGCCGAGGCGCAAGTACCGGATGAGCCCCGAGGACGTGATCCGCCGAGGCCGGGCGCTGTCCAGCCGCAGCCGCTACCGCCTCGGTGACTCGCATCCGGAGCGGCTGGGCTTCGGCAATCCGATCCCGCTGTCCCTGCACGCCCGGATGATGCTGCTGGGAACCGGACTGCTGATGGTGGTCGGGACCGCGATGTTCGCGCTGTTCGAATGGGGCAATGCGGGCACGCTGGGTCCGATGTCCTTCCCGCACAAGGTGTTGAACGCCGTCTTCAGCGGGGCGGTCACTCCGCGGACGGCCGGGTTCAACTCGATCGACTACGAGCAGGTCCGCAGCGAGACGCGGCTCCTCACCGACGGCCTGATGTTCGTGGGCGCGGGCAGCGGCAGCACCGGCGGCGGCATCAAGGTCACGACGCTGATGGTCGTGCTCATCGCGGCCCTGGCCGAGGCGCGCGGGCACAAGGACGTCAACTTCCTCTCCCACCGCATCCCGGACTCGACCGTGCGGATCGCCGTGGCCGTGATCATGGTCAGCGCCACCGCCATCATGACCGCGACGATGGCCCTGATCGCGTTGAGCGAGCTCTCGCTGGACCTGGCGCTCTTCGAGGTCGTCTCGGCGATGGCCACGGTCGGGCTCACCGCCGGGGCGACCCCGGATCTGCCAGCGCCGGCGCAGAGCCTCATCATCGTGTGCATGCTCGTGGGACGCGTCGGCCCGCTGACCCTGGTCTCCGCGCTCTCCCTGCGGCACGTCGCACGTGCCTATCGGCTGCCCGAGGGCCGACCGATGATCGGCTGACACGCAAGGAGGTTGACATGCCCCAGGGGATGAACCCGGAACCCGTCGCGATCCTCGGGCTCGGCCGCTTCGGCCAGTCCGTGGCTCTCACACTGACCCGGGAGGGCTGCGAGGTGCTGGCCGTGGACAAGGACCCGCGCCTGGTCCGCCAGATGGATGGCCGCGTCACCATGGCCGTCGAGGCTGACGTGACCAGCCGCGAGGCCCTCGAGCAGCTCGGCGTCGGGGAGTACACCCGCGCGGTCGTGGCCATCGGGGACAACATCGAGGCTTCGCTCGTGTGTGCCCTCGTCCTCAAGGAGGACTTCAAGGTTCCCGAGGTCTGGGCCAAGGCGATCAACGCCCAGCAGGCGAAGATCCTGCGCAAGATCGGCGTGACGGACGTGGTGTACCCGGAGCTCGAGGTCGGTCGTCGCGTGGCGCACAGCCTCGTCGGGCACCGCACGGAGTACGTGCCGACCGTGGACGGCCTGGCCTATGCCGGCGTGCCCGTCGACGAGGAGATGGTCGGGCACCGGCTGCGTGACATCCGGTCGCTGGCCGAGCGCGGCATCCTCGTCATGGCCATCTCCCGGCG
>CAZWXF010000088.1:4123-11743 GCA_964638055.1 uncultured Bifidobacteriaceae bacterium
GATGCTGCTCTAGTGGGTCGTGGTCTCGACAGGCTCGACCGACGGACCGCGCTGGTCGAGCCCGTCGAGACCGAGCCCGTCGAGACCGAGCCCGTCGAGACCGAGCCCGTCGAGATCGAGCCGACGGGCCCAGGCCGGTCAACCCCTTGACCCGTCAGTCAGCGCGTACTCCCCGAAGAATTCGGGATGCGGTGGTTCGGGTCATCGGGTCGCGGTCGGTCTGCCCGGGGCCGTTCGGCGCAGAGCGGCGGACCCGCTGGGGTCAGGCGAGCTCGGCGGATCGATCCCGGCAGGCCCGCATGGCGTCGGCGAAGGCGGCGCGCAGCGCACGGGACTCGAGCACGTGCAGAGCCGCGGCCGTGGTCCCGCCCGGCGAGGTCACGTTCTCCCGCAGGACCGCCGGGTGCTCCCCGGAGGCCAGCATCGCCGAGGCGCCGACGAGGGTCTGGACCGCGAGGTCCCGAGCCAGGGGCCGCGTCAGGCCCAGCATCACGCCGGCGTCGATCATCGCCTCGGCGACGAGGAAGACGTAGGCCGGTCCCGAGCCGCTGACAGCAGTGACGGCATCCTGCAGTGATTCGTCGACCGTGCGAACCTCGCCCACCGCGACCAGCACCGACTCGGCCAGGGCGACGGACTCCGGCGGGCAGCCTGGGGCGGGTGAGAGCGCCGACATCCCCCGGCCGACCAGCGCCGGGGTGTTGGGCATCACGCGGATGAGCGGAACACCGGCCGGCAGGTGCGCGGCCAGCCGAGCGGTCGCCACCCCCGCGGCCAAGCTCACGACGGTCGTGGCCGGGCCCAGGTGGGGACTCGCGGCGTCGAGCAGCCCGGGAACCTGATGGGGCTTGACGGCCACGATCGCCACGTCCGCCCCCGTCAGGGCTCCGGCGAGGTCCGTCACGGTGATCCCGAGGTCCGCCCGAAGGCGTTCGGCGGCTGCAGCATCTGGTTCGACAGCCCGGATCTGGTCTGGCGACCACCCGCTGGCGAGCAGCCCGGTCAGCACGGCCTGCCCCATCCGGCCGGCCCCCAGCATCGCAAGCCGGGGCTTCGCCTGGGTCATCTGTTGACCAGGGCGCGGGCTGCCTGCCCGACCGACGAGGGCTTCAGGGCGATCCGGCGCGCCACGTAGGCCGCCCAGCCGGGACCGAAGGGGATCAGGACACTGACGTGGCTGCCGGATTCGTGCAGCTTCGCGGCCCGCTCGGTGAGTACTCCCAGCCGGAACTGGTAGACGAGCTCGACGGACTCCCGCTCGCTGCGCTCGGCCAGGGCCGCGGCGATCTCGTGGAGCCGGGGGTCGTGCGTGCCCACCACGATCCGGGCGCCTCCGTCAACGGCCATGCGCAGGCAGCGCACGTAGGCCTTGTCGATCTCGTTGGCGGGCTGGAAGGCGACGCGGATGGTCTCCGGTGTCTCCCGGCGGACCAGGCGGATACGAGCCCCGGCACGCGCGAGGTCCAGTGCGTCACCCTCGCTGCGGTGCAGGTTCGCGCTGATGGTCACGCCGAGGTCCGGGCACTGGTCGGCGAGGTCCTCGCGCACCCTCAGCGACTCGTCCACCATGGAGTGGACGACTCCGGCGATCGTGGTCGTCATCCCGGCCCGGGTCGCCGCCTCGGCGGCCGTCAGGGCGTCGGCGCGGACCCCTGAGGCCGGAGCCCCACGGTTCAGCCCGAAGTGCGCCAGGTTGATGACCAGGTCGTTCCCGGTGCCCAGGTCCTCCTCACCGAGTGCCTCCACGAGATGGACGTTCGCCGTCCGGGCTGCCCCCGGATCGTCAGGCAAAGGCAGGTAGACGAGGCTCACGGTCAGGCCCGTGGCCGTCACCTGCCGTACGGCCTCCACCGCGTCGGCCACCGATTCTCCGGCGACGAACGGGCTCGCCGCCCCGGCAGCGGCGGGGAACCTGTCGAGGGCCGCCACGATCCCCTCCCGGTCGGGCAGCCGCCGTCTGAAGTCGCTGAAGTCCACCATTCGCCCACCTCCTGGCCTCGAAGGCTACGCGGCAGGGCTGGCTTCGTCGCCTTGACAGTGGAGCCGACCAGGTGCGTGACAACCTCCCGCGCGGCAGCGCAACGGGCCCCGGCAGCCGGGATTCCGCGCGCAGCGCCCCGGTCCTACGGCTAGCCTGTCGGGCAGCGAGAGAGAGGTGGGCCGTGCGACTCCCCAGCGTTCCGGGCGTTCCAGGAATCCCACGTGTCGGGGTGCCCGGCCTGTCGACCATCACAGGCCTGCTGCCCGACATCGACTACGTCGGCCTCTACACCGCTTTCGACCGGTCGCTCAACTCGGTCCTCATCGAGATCAAGCGCCGTCGACAGGTGCTGCGGCCCACCGTCATCGTGACCTATCGCGGCTGGTACGCGAACGGAGTTGCGCACATGACGGCCCGCGCGATCGAGAAGCCGCTGTTCAGCGTGGGGGAGGTCTCAGCCGGGATGGGCCAGGCGATGCGGTCCAACCTGCGCCGCTTCACGGTGCTCACGATGCCCGGTGTCCGGATCCGTGCCTCCATGGGTTCGGCTCACGGTGAGTTCGTCAGCGACGACAACGGGTACTACGACATCACCCTCGAGGTGGGGCAGCTGTCCCCGGGCTGGCACGTCATCGACATCGACCCCACCGAGGACGGCGGGCTGGCTCACACGACCGGCCGGGTCCTGGTCCCCGACCCCCAGGGGCACCTGTCGGTGGTGTCGGACATCGATGACACGATCCTCAAGACCGGCCTGACGCAGCGATGGACCGCCACCGGGCGGACCCTGCTGCGCGACGTCTCCGATCGCAAGCCCGTGCCCGGGATGGCGACGTTCTATGCGGGGCTGTCCCGAGGGGTCGGCAAGTCCAAGCCTGTCCCCTTCTACTACGTCTCGACGGGCAGCTGGAACCTCTACGACTACCTCGTTGCGTTCATGAACCTCCACGGCTTCCCCCGCGGCCCCCTCTTCCTGACAGACTGGGGCCCGACCGGGGACCGGCTCATGCGCGACGGCCGCGAGCACAAGCGCAACAGCATCCGTGCGCTGATCCGGGCCAATCCGGGTCACCAGTTCGTCCTCGTGGGGGACGTGGGTCAGGGTGATCCCGAGACGTACGAGGTCATGGCGCGCGAGTTCCCGCAGAGCGTGCGCGCGATGTTCCTGATCTACGTGGGCTCGCACCTGCCCGAGCGAACGGCCGAGGTCGCCGCGAGGGCCGCGAAGCTGCGTGACGAGGGCATCCCCATGTACTACGTGGCCAACGCCGCCGAGGCGGTGACGGTCGCCTGGCAGCTGGGCCTGGTGGACCGGGAGGCGACCGTCGCGATCGCCCGCGAGCTCGGCCAGCACTGAGCGCCGGTCGTCTCGGAACGCCCATGGCGCCCTGCGGCGGAGGCGGTCGGCCGGGGATGTGCGCGATCGCCGGGGAAACGACATTCCGGGAATGCGATCGCCCGGAGGCTGGGTCGGGTCGGGGCGAGCATCGGCGGGATCGATCGGCGACCATCGCGCGACGGGGCAGCCGAAGCCACGGGGCCTCTCAGGAGTCGGTGGACCCCGGCAGCGGGTTGCGGGGGTCCAGCAGATCCTGGATGACCGGGGCCACCAGTCGGATGACCTCGTCCTCGCTGGCCGATGCCAGCGGCTCCAGGCGCATCCCGTACCGGGTGAACGCGATTCCCACCAGATAGCTGGAGACCAGCGCGGCTCTCATCCGGGCATCGGGGACCCCGATCGCGGCGGCGATCCGGTCCACGACGGCCTGCTCCACGAAGTCCTGCAGGCCGGCGAGCGCGTGCCCCGTGTTCACCCCGGTCCGTGCCAGGGATACCAGCTCCTCGCGGGCCTTCGGATCCTCCAGCGTGTCCAGCGTGAACCGGACCAGCCGCTCGCCCATGCCCTCGATCCCCGGCGCGACCAGCGTCGGGATGGCCGAGGTCGGGTCCATCGGCAGCTTCAATGCGGCAGCGAAGAGGGCCTCGCGGTTGCGGTAGTAGCGCAGGGCGACATCGGGCGTGACCCCGGCCGCCGCTGCCGCGGTCCGCATCGAGAGGCCCAGATAGCCGCGCTGGTGGATGATCTCTCGGGCCACGGAGAGCAGGGCCTCCCTGGGGTCGTCGCTCACCTGTCCAGCCTAGGGCGCGAGGGGTTTGAGGGGCGCGGCGAGATGGAGCCTTGCGAAGGCCAGAGCCTCGGCGAGGTCTGCCTCCCGCTCCGCCCGGTTCGCCGCCTTGCGGGTGCTGACCTCCACCACGATCGTCCCGCCGAACCCCTGGCGAGCCAGCAGCTCCAGCAGCTCCGCGCACTGCTGGTTCCCGCGACCCGGCACGAGGTGCTCGTCCCTGGCGGCGCCGGTCCCATCAGCAAGGTGCACATGGGTCAGTCGCTCGCCCAGCCCGTGCGCCATCTCCATCGCTGGTGTCCCGGAGACCGCCGTGTGGGACAGGTCGAGGGTCACGTAGGGATGATCCATGTTGCGCGGGTCCCAATCCGGAAGGTACGCGGCCCATTCGCGGTTGCGGGCCCGCCACGGGTACATGTTCTCGACGGAGAACTGCACGGCAGTGGTTTCCCCCAGCCGGCCCAGACCGCTCTCGAACTCGCGACCGTAGTCCCGCTGCCACCGGAACGGCGGATGCACCACGACAGTGCTCGCTCCCAGCAGCTCGGCCGCACGCTGGGAGCGGCGCAGCTTCTCCCACGGGTCGTTGCCCCATACGCGCTGCGTCACCAGCAGGCACGGGGAGTGCACCGAAAGGACTGGGACTGCGTAGTGCTCGGAGATGGAGGCGATGGCCTCGGCGTCCTGGCTCACAGGGTCCGTGAACACCATCAGCTCCACGCCGTCGTAGCCCAGATGGCGGGCGATCTCGAAGGCTGCCGTGGTGGACTCCGGGTAGACCGATGAAGTGGACAGCACGACCTTGGCCGCCGGGACTCGGACCGCCTGTCGGGACTGAGCTCGTCGTCTCCCGGGGCCCGCGGGGGTGGATCGCGGGCGGCGGGGGGCGCGACGGCGAGGTCGCTGGGAGAGCTGCCCTTCCGGGGCCGCCACGCCCGGCGCAGCCTCGTCTGACGGCTCCCGCTCCACGACCCCAGCCTAGGCCCTGCGCCAGACCCCCCACGGGCTTCCCTCACTTGGATCCCGGACGCCCCACCCCCCGACTCCGGCGCCCCCTGGCCGCGGCGGCCACACCCGTCACGTCGCCCGTCTCCGACAGCGGACATCCCGACGTATGGTGGCGCCCATGGTCGAGATCCTCCAGGGCGGCCCACGCATCTGGCTGGAGCTGCCCGATCCCCTGGGAGCCCAGGACGAGCCCGAGAACGTCTACCGGATCGACCTGACGTGGCTGACCTCTCGGTGGAACTGCATCTTCGGGCGGGGCTGCCCGGGGATCTTCGCGGACCGGCCCGATGACGGCTGCTGCACGCTGGGCGCTCACTACAGCGGCCCCGAGGACCAGGCGCGGGTGGAGTCGTTCGCGGCAGAGCTCGACAGCCGTCAGTGGCAGCATCGCCGGGTCGGCCTGGCCGGGGGGGTCAGCGAGCTCGATGAGGACGGCGATCCCCGCACCCGCCTCGTCGACGGTGCCTGCGTCTTCCTGAACCGCCCGGACTTCCCAGGTGGCCCCGGATGCGCTCTGCACGGCATGGCCCTGCAGCGGGGTCTCGCCCTGACCGAGACCAAGCCCGACGTCTGCTGGCAGCTCCCCCTGCGCCGGTCGTACGAGGACGCCGTCACCGCTGATGGTCGCCCGTACCAGGTGACCGTGATCGGGGAGTACGACCGCAGGGCCTGGGGGCCGGGCGGTCGGGACCTCGACTGGTACTGCTCCAGCGCCACCGAGGCCCACACGGCCAGCCAGCCCGTCTACCTGGGTCTGCGCGACGAGCTTGTCGCGCTGTTGGGGCCGGACGCGTACGAGATGGTGGCCGCGCACTGCCGGACTCTGGAGCCCGTCTCGATGACCCGCCACCCCGCCACCGCCGGCGCACGTGGTGAGGCTGGACGCCCGGACGGGGCGCCCAGCCCGGGGGCGAGCGCCACGAAGGCCTCGGTCAGGCCGACCACGCACCGCAGGAGATGAACGCGCGGACCCGCCGAGCGCCCACTCCGCTGCGCGGGCGGCAACCAGCCCCTGGCGCGGGAGCGCGGACCCAGGGGGTCAGGCATGCTCCCCCGCCCCGCTCGGGCGACTCCATGGGATCGCCCGGATCGCATCGATGATCCCGGTGACCTCGTGCAGCCGCAACGGGACCTCGCCCGCCCCCTGACCGTGAAGGCGCGGGAGGACCAGGTCAGTGACCCCCAGCCGGGCGGCCTCGTTCATCCGCTGTCGCGCCCCTGCGACCCGCCTGACGTCGCCAGCCAGGCCCACCTCGCCGAAAGCCGCCCACCCGGGCGGCATCGCCAGGTCCCGCACCGATCCCAGACACGCCAGGGCGATCGGCAGGTCCGCCGAGGGCTCGACCAGCCGGAGCCCGCCGACCGGCGCCACATAGGTGTCCATCGCGGAGGTCGCGGTCCCAGCCCGCCGCTCCAGGACCGCCAGGACCATCGCCGTGCGCGCGGCATCCACACCGGCTGCCACCCGTCGTGGCGAGCCCCCGGTGGGCACCGCCAGCGCCTGGACTTCGGCCAGGAGCGGTCTGCTGCCCTCCAGGGCCACGGTCAGGCATGTGCCCGGCACAGGAGTCGAGCCTTCGCTGCGGAACAGCGCTGACGGATCGGCCAGCTCGGACAACCCGGATTCGTCGAGCTCGAAGCAGCCCACCTCGTCAGTCGGGCCGAAGCGGTTCTTGACCGCCCGGACCATGCGCAGGCGGGCCTGGCGATCGCCCTCGAAGGACAGCACCACGTCCACCAGGTGCTCCAGCGTGCGTGGACCGGCGATGCCGCCGTCCTTCGTGACATGCCCCACGATCAGGCAGGGCAGCTCACGCTGCTTGGCGATCCGGATCAGGGCAGATGCTGCCTCCCGCACCTGCGTGACCCCGGAGGTGACACCACCCACCGTCGCGCTGCTCATGGTCTGGATGGAGTCGACGATCAGGAGGTCGGGGCGCCTGGTCCCGACGTGCTCGGCGACTGCCTCCACCTCGGTCTCCGCGGCCAGCAGGACGCGATCGGTCATCGCGCCCACCCGATGCGCCCGCCCCCGGACCTGTGCGACGCTCTCCTCGCCCGTCACGTAGAGGACCGTCGCCCCGGCCTGCGCCCGCGCTGCGGCGACCTGCAGCAGCAGCGTCGACTTGCCCACGCCGGGCTCCCCGGCGAGCAGGACGACAGCCCCCGGCACGAGGCCGCCGCCCAGGACTCGGTCGAACTCGCAGATTCCGGTGGGCACGGCCGTGGCGCCGCTGACCTCGACATCGGTCAGGGGCACGGCGGCCTCGCCCTGGAGGATGCGCCCCGGTGCCCGGGAGCGTGGCGCCGCGACCGCCACGAGCGAGTCCCACTGCTGACATGCGGCGCAGCGGCCCACCCACTTGACCGAGCTCCAGCCACAGTTGCGGCACTCATGGCCCTGGCGCGTGAGAGCTGTCGTCGTCATGACCGGCACGTTAGGACGTGGGTCGGACAATCGGGGGCGGTCGTCCACATCCGAGCAGCTGTTCGATGGCCTGCAGG
>CAZWXF010000089.1:0-11352 GCA_964638055.1 uncultured Bifidobacteriaceae bacterium
GCAGCTGGCCCACGCCTGTCGGGAAGAGCGTGATGGCGAGGTCCCAGCGACCCGCATCCACCTCGTCGGCGAGCCAGCTGCTCGGTCGAACCCCGCCGGCGAATCCCATCCGGGCGTCGGTGCGCGGGTCGGCGATCTGCAGGACGGGCCCGAGCAGGCTCTCTTGGAGGATCGCCACATCCAGGCGCGCTGCGGGGTCGGGATCGCAGAGCAGTGCATCGTCGGCGCGCAGGTGCCACCAGTCCCCCGCGAGGTAGAGACCGAACTCACCAGGCTTCTCAGGTGTGACGGGACCCTTCGCCAGGCTCAGGGAGAAGCGCGCGCCGATCGCGCTGCGCAGCTGCGCCGCCGAGAGGCCGGCCGGGAGCCGCGCGAGACGGTTGTAGGGCAGGATCACGAGCTGATCGGCCGGGAACGCGACAGCGAGGAACCGGCTGGCGGCATCAGTGCCCAGGCGCTCGGCCACCGTGGCCGCCGCGGCGCTGCGGTGGTGGCCGTCGGCGATGTAGAGCAGCGGGAGGTCCTCGAACCCGGCGACGAGCTCCTCGATGGCATGGACATCCCCGACGCGCCACAGCTGGTGGCGGACCGCGCCAGGGCCCGTCACGTCGATGAGGGCGGGCCCGGCTGTGGCCGATCTGGCGACCGCCTCGATCTGGTGGCTCGATCGGTGCAGGAGCAGCACCGGCCCGGTCTGGGCGCCGAGGGCCTGGATGTGCGCTGCCCGATCGGCCTGCTTGTCCGGCCGGGTGAGCTCGTGGCGGCGCACGCGGCCTGCCGCGTAGGCGGCAACGCTGGCCCCGCCCACGATGCCGGTCTGGCTGTGGGAGCCCTGGCTCATCCGGTAGGCGTGGAAGGCGGGTTCCGGATCACGGACCAGCACGCCCCGGGCCACCAGGCGCCCCAGCGCGGCCGCGGCGAGCTCGTAGCCCTGCTCCGGCTCGCCACCGCCTGCGGGCAGGTCGATGTCCGGGCGCGTGACATGCAGGAACGAGTGTGGCCGCCCTGCTGCCATCGCCAGGGCCTCCGAGCGGTCCATCACGTCGTAGGGGAGCTCGGCGACACCGGCCGCGAGGTCCGGCGCGGGTCGCAGGGCGCGGATCGGCTCGAAGAGCATCAGTGCTGGAACGTCGTGGTCAGCCGGGCGCGGGCCAGTGTGTGGAAGGCGAGGTTGAAGCACACGACGGCTGGGGTCGCGGAGGCGTCGACGTCCAGGGCGGGGACGTCGATGGCGTGCACAACGATCATGTAGCGGTGCACCTGGTCGCCCTTCGGCGGGGCGGCGCCGCCGTACTGGGCGGAACCGAAATCCGTCCTGACGTGGAAGGCGGCGCGGGGCAGGGAGCCATCAGCGGCACCTGCGCCGCTGGGCAGCTCGGTCACGTCAGCCGGCAGGTTCACCGCGCACCAGTGCCAGAAGCCGCTGGGCGTCGGGGCGTCCGGGTCGAACATGGTCACGACGTAGCCCTGGGTGCCGGCGGGGGCGCCAGACCAGGCCAGATGGGGCGACACGTTCTCGCCCCCGGTCGAGCCGTGGGCGTTGCGCGAGGGCATCGGCCTGCCGTCGACGAGGTCGTCGCTGCGAACCTCGAAGCTCGGCACGGGCGGCAGGAAGTCGTAGGGATCGGGTGCGGGCGTGCGCTGCAGCGACACTGGTGGCCTCCGTCTCGGGGGATGTGCGGTTTCCCTGTGCCGGGACAGCCAACCACCCGATGTCAACAGCCCTTCGGGCGGGTCCGCCCCTGGTACCGACCTCGTGGTCGACCCTCGCCCCCCTGCGGCCCACCCCACGGCCGGTCCGCGGGCATCGGGATGTCAGGCCCGCGGCGCTGTCGACGTGCGGACCTGCTGGACCCGCTGGGCCGAGCCCGCGAGCCGGGTCAGCCGCGTGTCAGCCGGCGGTAGGTGGCCCGGTGTGGGCGGGCGGCCTCCGCCCCGAGACGCTCGACCTTGTTGCGCTCGTAGGCGTCGAAGTTCCCCTCGAACCAGAACCACTGCGAGTCGCCCTCGTAGGCCAGGATGTGCGTGGCGATCCGGTCGAGGAACCACCTGTCGTGCGACGTGATGACCGCGCAGCCCGGGAAGTCCAGCAGGGCGTTCTCCAGCGAGCCAAGGGTCTCGACGTCCAAGTCGTTGGTGGGCTCGTCCAAGAGGATGAGATTGCCGCCCTGCTTGAGCGTCAGCGCCAGGTTCAGCCGATTGCGCTCACCGCCGGAGAGCACCTTGGCGGGCTTCTGCTGGTCGGGGCCCTTGAAGCCGAACGCGCTCACGTACGCCCTCGATGGCATCTCCACATGGCCGACCCTGATCCAGTCCAGCCCCTCGGAGACGACCTCCCAGACGTTCTTCGTGGGGTCCAGACCGGTGCGGCTCTGGTCCACGTAGGACAGCTTCACCGTCTCGCCCACCCGGATCGCTCCCGATGTGGGCAGGTCCGCCTTCTCCGCGGTGCTGCCCGTGGCCGCCGCCACGATCATCTTGAACAGGGTGGTCTTGCCCACGCCGTTGGGTCCGATCACGCCGACGATGCCATTGCGGGGCAGCGTGAAGCTCAGGTTGTCGATGAGCAGCCGGTCATCGAAGGCCTTCGTCAGCCCGTCAGTCTCGACGACGACCGAGCCGAGCCGCGGGCCGGGCGGGATCTGGATCTCCTCGAAGTCCAGCCTGCGCGTCTTCTCCGCCTCGGCGGCCATCTCCTCGTACCGGTCCAGGCGGGCGCGGCTCTTGGTCTGGCGGGCCTTCGCGTTGGAGCGCACCCACTCCAACTCGTCGGTGAGACGCCTCTTGAGCTTGGCGTCCTTCTGGCCCTCGACCTTCAGACGCGATGCCTTCGCCGCGAGATAGGTGGAGTAGTTGCCCTCGTAGGGATAGGTCCGGCCGCGGTCCAGCTCGAGGATCCACTGGGCCACGTTGTCCAGGAAGTAGCGGTCGTGCGTGATGGCGACCACTGTCCCCGGGTACTTCTCCAGGTGCTGCTCGAGCCACTGGACGCTCTCGGCGTCCAGGTGGTTGGTCGGCTCGTCGAGCAGCAGGAGGTCCGGTGAGGCCAGCAGGAGCCGGCACAGGGCCACACGCCGGCGCTCCCCCCCGGACAGGATGCTCACGTCAGCGTCGGGGGGCGGGCAGCGCAGCGCGTCCATAGCCTGCTCCAGCTGACTGTCGAGGTCCCACGCGTCCAGGTGGTCGATCTGCTCCTGGAGCTGGCCCATCTCGGCCATCAGCGCGTCGAAGTCGGCCTCCGGATCTGCCATCTGCTCGGAGATCTCGTTGAAGCGATCGACGAGCGCCTTGGTCCCCGCCACGCCCTCCTCGATGTTGCCCAGGACAGTCTTGCCCTCGTTGAGCTGGGGCTCCTGCGAGAGGATCCCCACCGAGAACCCGGCGCTCAGGGTCGCCTCGCCGTTGGAGGGCTGGTCCAACCCAGCCATGATGTTCAGCAGGCTCGATTTGCCGGCGCCGTTGGGACCGACCACGCCGATCTTCGCACCGGGGAGGAACGACAGCGTCACGTTGTCCAGGACCACTTTGTCCCCGTGGGCCTTGCGGGCGCGCCGCAACGTGAAGATGTATTCAGCCATGCCGCAAAGGGTATCCGGGGTCGATCGCATCCCTGCCGACGCAATACGCAGGGGGGCGACCTGGCCGGTGCGCTGGCTCTCATGCCGCGTCCGAGGCGTCGGCCGAGGTCTGGGGGCCGACGGGAGCGCGGCGGAACTCGGCGCGGCAGCGGCTCAGGTCCAGGCCGAGGCTGAGGGCCTCGATGTCGGTGTAGGTCACCGGGACGCGAACACCTGGGGCCTCGGCGACCTCCCGCTGCGTCGATCGCTGCTTGATGCGGCCGTGCACGACGACGGGATGGCCCTTGGCCAGGGACGACGCGGCGTTCTGGGCTGCCCGGCGGTAGGCGACGACGTTCCAGTAGCTCGATTCCTGATCGACCCATCGGCCCTCGTTGCGGTCGAACCTGGTGACCGTCGACGCGATCCGGAACGTGGCCATCGCCTCGCCCTTCGCCGTCGTTCGCGTGGTCACATCGGTGACCAGGTTCCCGCAGACCGTGACGTTGATCTCGTTCATGTCTCCCCCAATCTGGCGCCGGGGTGGCGCCGTGCCCGAAGGATCGCTCCAGTCAGGCACGGCCGGAAGGCCTGCCGGGGATCCTGTGGACGGGCCAGCGCGAACCTTCCCTACGGACCCTCAGGTGGCCACCAGCGGCCAGGCGATCGTCACGGCCGACGCGAGCCCCCTTGCCAGCAGGTCGTCGGCCAGGCGTCGCTCGATGTCGTCGCGGATGAAGTGTCTGGTTCGCAGCGATCTCTGCACCCATCGCGAGTCCCGGGCGCGGCTCATGACGTGCTCGGTGGAGAGCATCCGCGCCCGGATCCGCGACAGTGTCCCCTCGTCTCCCTCGGGGTGGGAGCTGTACGCCGCCGTCGACGCTGCTGCCTCGAGGATGGCGGCGCCGAGGATCTCCCTGCCGCGCACCGGGGAGTCCGGATGCACCTGCAGACCGCCGTGAAGGAGCCTGACGGGCTCGGGATGCGGGAGCGGATGGACCCAGGCGTCGACGAAGCGGACGCACTGCGGCCATCGCCCGCTGACCCATGTCGCCCCAGCACAGGCCTCCACCAGGTCCGCGAGCCGCTGGGCCGAGGGGCGCCAGTCCAACCAGGCTCCCATCCCGTGGTCCGCGGCCACCTGTGCCAGGTGAGCATCGGTGGTGAACCTGTCCGCGCGCCCGCCGCAGTGCGGACAGCCCGGGCCCGCCGCAACGGCATGGGCATGCAGCACGAGCTCCAGCAGTGAGTCCCCCATGAGCTCGAGGCGCTGGAAGTGCCGGCCCCGGCCGCTTGCGACGGCATCGGCCGCCAGAGGGGTCAAGGGGCCGAACAGCCGGTTCACCTCCCCCGTCGCCCCAGGGGTAGCCCCAATCCCGTCGCGGACGGCGATGGTCGGCGCGGGCCCCGCGCCCGGGTCCCGGGACTCATCGACGGCTGCTCTGGCCGGGTCGTCCACGCCGCTGGCGTCCTCCGCGGACGCCATCAGGCCGGGTCGACCTGCCCGAGCACCAGCGGACGCGAGGGGTTGCCGTCCTTGTCCGTGGGACTGTGCGGGAACAGCCCGAACTCCATTCCGGACCCGTCAACCCGGGAGCGGAGCATCGGCTGGGACGGCAGCGAGATCGGGCGGCGGAACGCGATGTCCAGCCGTCGTCCCGGGATGGCCTCGTCGATGCCCAGCGCGGCGATGCTGCGCCCGGCGATCCACCAGCCGTGGGCGATGGGGCGGCTGAACCCGAAGAGCCTGGCCGACGTGGAGTGCATGTGGATGGGGTTGACATCGCCGGAGACACGGGCGAACGCACGGCCCGTCCCCTCAGGCGCATCGAGCACGTGCTCCTCCGTCCAGACCCCTTCGGGGTCGAGCTGCGGAGTCGACGACTCGTCGGCTCCTGCTGCCGACTTGCTCCGCGACAGGGTCACCGCCCTGGACTTCCAGACGACCTCCCCGTCGATGCGGACCTCGCCGCAGAGATCGAACTCCAGGCCTGCCCGAACGTGCCGGGCGCCCTCGACCCATCCGTGGAGGTCCCATCCCTGGCCGAGGGGGAGCTCGCCGACCGCCTCCACGACGAAGCCGGGGTGGACCAGGCCCATGGCTCGCATCGGGAACGAGAAGCTGGAGATGAGGTCCAGATGCAGGGCCGTCAGAGCGATCTGTGGGAACACGAGGGGCATCTCGGCCGTCGATCCCATGAGCTTGCGGTAGGCGGCCAGCTTCCCCGGGTCGAGGTGCCACCCGTTGACCCGGATACCGACGTCGGGCACCTCGGTCGTCGCTCCCGCGGAGCGCTTCCAGGGCGCTGTCGCGCGGACCAGCGACACGGGAACGCGCGGCAGGCTGGACTTCACCGATTCCTTGGTGGCAGCCATCTCGACCCCTCGCAGACTCGTCGGGAGCACTTCAGCGATGCCTGACGGTAGCTCCCTCGCCGCATCCGAAGCATCCCCTGCCCGCGGCGCCCGAAGGCGGACCTGCCCGACCGACGCGCCCAGCGCAGCGCGGCTCGGGCAGACTGGCACCATGTCCGCCCAGGCGCCCCGGCGCTACCTCGCGCTCCGGACGGGCGTCGCGGCCGCGGCGGGGGTCACTGCAGCCACGTTCTCCCGGGGCCTGCTGCCACGCTCCACGACTGATCAGGCCATGGCCACGGCGGCGACCGCCGCATACGGCCTCGGCGCGGGCACCGTGGCCCTGTCTGCCATCGAGGCGACCTCCGAGCTCGTGTCCAAGCACCGGGGCCAGGGCGATCCGCAGACCCAGACCCTGGTCGTCGCCCTGGGCCTGGCAGCCGCAGGCGCGATCGTGAACCGGGCACTGCCCAACACCCCCTCGACACCCCTGCTGGTGGCCACCGCGGAGTCGGCCTCGCGCATCATGGCCGCGGGATCCCTGGCGGCCACCCTGGTCATCGGCGGCGACAAGCTGATGCGACACATCGCCGGCACCCGGGGCCCCGGGTTCGACATCGCGCTTGCCGCAGGGCTGGGCGGGGCGGCATCGGCGACCCGGGTCTACCGGCGAGACCGACGCGCAGTGCGGGTCGGCGAGCATGGCGACCGCAAGCAGATCACGCTGCCCGACTCCGCCCTGGGCCTGGCCCAGTCGGTAGGGATCGGTGCCGCGGTGGGTGGCGGCCTGCTGGCCCTTGCCGCTGCGGAGTTCGCGGTGGCTGAGGGCTCAGCCAGGCTCGTGACGCTGGCGATCGGGCGCGACGAGCCCGTGCCGCCGTTGGTCGGGCATGCCATCGCCGCCACCACGCTCGTGCCGATCGGCGGGTTCGCCCTCAACCGGCTGCGCCGCCGCATCCAGCACGCCGACGACGTCCTGGAGCCCGCGTACCCGGACCCTCCGGACAACCAGCGGGTCACAGCGGGCCCCCGCAGCCTCATCCGGTTCGACGAGATAGGGAAGGAGGGACGGCGCTTCGTCCTCATGGCCCTGACCGCACGGGAGATCGGCGAGCTCATGGGTGAGCCCGCCGTCGACCCGGTCCGTGCCGTCGCGGGATTCGAGAGCGCCAAGGACCCCATGGAGAGGGCCCAGCTGGCCCTCGACGAGCTCGAGGCCCTGGGAGCCTATGAGCGGTCCGTGATCGTGGTCGCGGCCCCCACCGGAGTCGGCTACGTCAACTACTCCTTCGCCGAGGCGCTGGAGTACCTGACCAAGGGCGACTGCGCGATCGTCGTCCCCCAGTACGCACTGGTCCCCAGCGCCCTGGCTCTGAACCAGACCCAGGCCGGGGTTGACATGCAGACCATGATCCTGGCTGGGATCCGAGACCGGATCGCGGGGATGCCAGCCGAGAAGCGACCCCGGCTGTTCCAGTTCGGCGAGAGCCTGGGGGCGCAGGTGGCCCTCGACGTGGCCGCGGAGGGGACGGACAGGTTCGACGAGCTCGGCCTGTCGGGCGGCCTCTACCTGGGCACGCCCTTCCGCACCCGACTGTGGGACCGATGGTTCACCGATCCCATGACGATCGATCCGTCCGGGATGGTCGGGCTGGTCTCACAGGCCAGCGAGATCCCCCAGATCCTGCCCACCGCGCGCCACATCCAGGTCATCCACCACGACGACCCCATCAACAAGTTCGCCTACGACCTGGTCGTGAAGACCCCGTGGTGGATGGGACCCCCCGAGACGCGCCCGCCGGGCGTGCCGCGCGAGACCCAGTTCCGTCCGGTCGTGACCTTCGTCATCGCGCTGGTCGACCTCAAGAACGGCATGAACAGCAAGCCCGGGACGTTCGTGCGCATCGGTCACGACTACCGGATCGAGCTGGTCGATGCCATCCGCCACTCCTTCGGGTTCACCGCCTCGCCTGAGCAGTGCGCGGCCATCGAGGAGGCCCTGCGGGAGGACGAGCGTCAGTGGGCGGCCCGGCGCATGGTGGCCACCCGGTTCGCACACGCCCGCGAGTCAGTCATCGGCCAGCTCACCAAGTGGGGGGTCGACCCGTCGAGCGTGGGGCTGGACGAGGCCGTCGCGGGGAACCTGGCACGCGGAGACATCACCGGGCTGGCCTCGCACCTGGGGACGTCCGGCGCCGCTGAGGGCTGAGGGCCTCTTCCTCCTCTGAACCTCCTCTCCTGTTGCCCTGCCCGGCAACGACTCCGCCCTTCTGCACGCTCGGCCTCCGGGGCACCGAGATCCTTCCCGCGGTACTGCGGCGAGCGACCGGGTCGCGGACCGCGATGTCGCGAGGTTGGATGAGCCCATGTCAGCCGAGCCGCTCGCCGGCGTCCTCGTGGGGCACGCCCAGGCCGAGGGTCGGCCAACCGGCGCCACGGCCATCCTGCTCCCGCCGGCCACCACGGTGGGGGTGGCTGTCCGTGGCGCCGCCCCCGGCACCCGGGAGACCGACCTGCTGGACCCGGTCAACACCGTCGAGCACGCCGACGCCATCGTGCTGGCCGGCGGCAGCGCCTACGGGCTGGATGCCGCGTCCGGGGTGCAGGTCTGGCTCGAGGAGAACGGCCGCGGGATCGACACCGGAGTGGCCCTCGTGCCCATCGTGCCCTCCGCAGTGATCTTCGACCTGGACCTCGGCGACTCGCGGGTCCGCCCCGACACGCAGACCGGCAGGGCAGCCTGCCTCGCGGCCGTCCCGCTCGCGCAAGCGGCCCAGGGCAACGTGGGGGCCGGTTCGGGTGCGAGCGTCGGCAAGCTGCTCGGCCCGCACCTGGCGATGCGCGGCGGCCTGGGCATCGCCTCGGCATCGGCCGCGGGATTCTCGATGGCAGCGGTGATCGTCGTCAACGCCGTCGGCGACATCGTCGATCCCGCGTCCGGACGACTGATCGCCGGGGCGCGGCGTCACCCTGACTCCATGGACCTGGCCGACTCCACGGCCACTCTCCTGAGCCATCCGTTCTCCTTGCCGATGATGACCACCGAGGCCCCCGGGCCGGCGAGGGTGGCCACGACACGTGTGGGACAGAACACGACCGTCGGCGCGGTGATCACCGACGCCCCCCTGACGAAGACCCAGGCGTCACGACTGGCCCAGGTGGCTCACGACGGACTGGCCCGGGCCATCCGGCCCGCCCACACCGCGCTGGACGGCGACACCATCTTCGCCGCCGCGACGGGTGCGTCACAGCGCGACGAACCCCTGGGCATGGCCGACCATGTGGTGCTTGCCACGCTCGCGGCCGAGGTGACGTCGGCGGCGATCCTCTCCGGAGTCCGGGCGGCCACGTCGCTGCGACTCGGAGATATCTGGCTGCCGTCCTGCGCCGGGCTGCCCGGCCCTCCGGGCTGACCGCGACTCCTCACGGGCGCCCGGGATGCCGCCTCGAGCGCCGCTGACCTTGGCGCGTCAGTCCCTGTCGAACCACTTCGGCGGGCCGCTGAGGAAGGCAGCTGCCGCTGCCCCGATCGCCGCGCCCAGGGCGAGCTGGAGCCCGAGGAAGGGCAGGATGGCCAGGAGTATCCCGAGCACGAGCCCACCGACCGCGGACATGCCCGCCCACGCCAGCCGCGCCTGGCTGCCGGGCTCCCCCGGTGTCGTTGCTGCCGCGCCTGCGCCCGTGGCAGGCACGGGCTGCTTCGCGGGCGGGGTGCTCGCGGCCTTCCCCCCCGCGGTGAACTGCTCGACCTCCCGTAGGAGCCGCTCGTAGTCGTCCGTCTCCGCCATACCTCCATGGTGGCACGGTGGCGCCTCCCGGGCCCCGCGCGAGCTCGGGCGCGGTCCTCGAAGGGAGCACTCGCATGAATCCGTGCGCCGTGCCACCGTGAGCCCCGGCGACGTGAGTCGGTGCAGCGCCTGGCCCACGATGGGGGCAAGACGACACGCCGGGACGTTGGCGAGGAGGACCACATGACGACCACAGATGCCCGAGCCGAGTACGAGCTGTGCCCCGACCTGCCCGGACACGCCGGCGTGCAGGTCCTCGCACCCCGCCTCGTCCCGCTGGGCGGACCCCGCGCGATGACCGTGCGCCGCACGCTGCCCAGCCGGGAGCGCTCGTTCGTGGGGGCCTGGTGCTTCGTGGATCACTACGGCCCGGACGACGTGGCCCTCACCAGCGGGATGGATGTCCCGCCGCACCCCCACTGCGGCCTGCAGACCGTCAGCTGGCTGTTCGAGGGCGAGGTGGAGCACCGGGACAGCGGCGGCGTCCACGCGCTGGTCCGCCCTGGCGAGGTCAACCTCATGACCGGTGGACACGGGATCACGCACAGCGAGGTGAGCACACCCGGGACGCGGCGGCTCCACGGGGTCCAGCTCTGGGTCGTGCTCCCCCACGCCAGCCGAAACGCCCCTCGGGACTTCCAGCACCATGCCGCGCCCCTCGAGGATCTCGCCCCGGGCGTGCGGGGCCGGGTCTTCGTCGGGCGGTTGGCAGGTCGCAGCGCGCCCCTCACGACCTTCACGCCCCTCGTCGGGGCCGAGCTCCACGTCGCACCGGGAACGCGGACCCGGCTGCCCGTCGAGCCCACCCACGAGCACGCCGTGCTTGTCGACTCCGGGGAGCTGGAGCTGTGCGGGCGGGCCGTCCGCGCCGGAGAGCTGGGCGTCATCGACGCGGGTGTCGACGCCCTGGAGCTCGTGACCGGGGAGGGCGCGGATCCGGGCGTGAGGGGGGTCCTCCTGGGCGGGCAGCCCTTCGAGGAGGAGGTCGTGATGTGGTGGAACTTCATCGCGCCCGACCACGAGGGCATCGTCACGGCCAGGCAGGAGTGGGAGGCAGGGAGCGACCGGTTCGGCGACGTCCTGGGATACCAGGGAAGCACCCCGAGGCTCCCGGCTCCAGCCCTGCCGGGGGTGAGGCTGCGCGCACGAGGGCGGCGCTAGTCGGCGCGTCATTGGTTCCTTGACACCGGAGTTGGGGTGCGGGATGACGTGGCATGTCCCTCATGACGGCGGTGCTCCAGGTCCCTGATGACGATCGGGCCACTCTGGAGATGTGGTCGCGGTCCGGCACTACGGAGACGGCCCGCCGGTTGGGGGTGTCGCGTCAGACGGTGATCCAGTGGCGGGATCGGTACGGCCGACCTGCGCGCCTGGATCAAGGCCTGGAACGACGACCCCAGACCTTTCATCTGGACCAAGACAGCCGACCAGATCCTGCACTCCCTCGCCCGACTACTGCAGCGAACTTCCGGCGCGGGGCACTAGGCGGTCGCGGCAGGGGGGGTCGTCTCGACGGGCTCGACGCGGCGCTCGACGGTCTCGACCGGCAGGGGGTCGACGGGAGATGGGACCGCTGGTCTCGACAGGATCGCCCGGCGGGGCTCGACCGGCGGGGGCTCGACCGGCGGGCTCGGCGCACGCGCAGGGGATCA